>CP043652.1:2450253-2756535 GCA_014218215.1 Geodermatophilaceae bacterium NBWT11 | reverse complement strand
GGCGGCCTCGAACCCCTCCCCCGACAGCTCCGTGCGGGTCGCGACCACCACGCCCGCACGGCGTGGGAGAGCCCGGACCGCGGGGCTGGTCAGCACGTCGGCGCCCAGCACCACGAGCGGCGCGCCCCGGTGGGCCCGGCGCAGCGCCCCCGAGCCGTGGGTCAGCTCCGGGGTCGTGCCGGCGGCGGCGAGCAGCCGGAGCAGCTCGTCGACGAGCTGGTCGTCGGAGCTGACCACCAGGGGTCGGGGCAGGTCGGGGGTGTGTTCGTCCACGGGTCGAGTCAGCCGCGGGGACCCGGCGCCGGGAAGACGTCCGGCGCATCTGTGGACGACCCCTCCGGGTGTGGACGACGGCGCGCCGGGTGCCCCCGGGGTGTGCTGGCCCTAGCCTCGCGCCATGACCGGCGAGGTGGGGCGCGCAGCGGCGTTCTTCGACCTGGACAAGACGGTGATCGCGAAGTCCAGCGCGCTGGCCTTCGGCCGACCGTTCTTCGAGGGCGGCCTGATGAACCGCCGCACCGTGCTCAAGGGCGCCTACGCCCAGTTCGTGTTCTCCCTGGCCGGTGCGGACGCCGCGCAGATGGACCGGATGCGCGACCAGATCACCGCGATGTGCACCGGGTGGGACGTCGGCGTCGTGCACGACATCGTCCGGGAGACCCTGCACTCGATCGTCGACCCGCTGGTCTACGCCGAGGCCGCCGACCTGATCGAGGCCCACCGGGCCGCCGGCCAGGAAGTGGTCATCGTGTCCAGCAGCGGGTCGGAGGTGGTCACCCCGATCGGGGAGATGCTCGGCGTGGACCGGGTCGTCGCCACCCGGATGGTCGTGGTGGACGGCCGGTACACCGGGGAGATCGAGTACTACGCCTACGGGGAGAACAAGGCCGCCGCGATGCGCGAGGTGGCCGCCGAGATGGGCTACGACCTGGCCGACTGCCACGCCTACTCCGACTCCGTCACCGACCTCCCGATGCTCGCCGCCGTGGGCCACCCGACCGCGGTCAACCCCGACCGGGGCCTGCGGAGGGCCGCGGCCGAGCGGGGCTGGCCGGTGCTGGAGTTCGCCCGCCCGGTGCCGCTGAGCGCCCGGTCCGCCCAGCGCCGCGCGCCCCTGGTCACCGGCGCCGCGGTCGGCGTCGGCGCCGCCGTCGTCGGGCTCGCCTGGTACGCCCGGCGGCGGGCCCTGCGCCTGCTGGAGGCAGCCCCCCAGCACCGGCGACGGCCCCGCGCCCGCGCGTGACCGCTGTCCACAGGCCCGCCCGGCGGACGCCCCGGGCTGGCACCATCCCGGCATGACCGCCCCCGCGAGCACCCGCCGCCGGGACCTGCTCGCCCCGCTGTGGCGGGCGGTCGTGGTCTTCCGGCCGCTGGCGTGGGTGGTCGCCGTGGTCGGGTTCGTGGGCGGGCGGGAGGAGTACCCCGGCCTGCTGGCCCCGGTGCTCCTGCTGGCCGCGATGGCGGTGTGGACGGTGGTCGTCACCGTCGCCTACTCCCGGGCCGAGGGACGACGCACCCGCACCGCGCTGGTCGACCTGGCGGTGACCCTGGCCCTGCTGGCAGCCGTGCTCACCACGCAGAGCCGGGACGCCCTGGCCGCCGACGCCCCGATCCTGACCTCGCTGTGGGTGGCCGGTCCCGCCTACGCCCTGGCGGTGGCCCGGGGCCGGGACGGCGGGCTGGTCGGCGGCGTCGTCGTCTGGGCCGCGGTGTCCGCCGTGCGCGGCCGGGTCGGGGACGAGGAGCTGTTCAACCTGGTGCTCTTCACGCTGTCCGCGGTGCTGCTGGGGTACGCGGCGACCACCACCCGGGCGGCGACCCTGGCGGTGCAGCAGGCCGCGGCGACCGCCGCCGCGGCCGCGGAGCGGGAGCGGCTGGGCCGCGCGGTGCACGACGGGGTGCTGCAGGTGCTGGCCGCCGTCCGCCGCCGGGGTGAGGAGCTCGGCGGGGACGCCGCGGACCTCGCCCGGCTGGCCGCCGAGCAGGAGGTCGCCCTGCGCGGGCTGCTCTCCTCCGCTCCCTCGGCCCGGGACGGCGACGTGGCCGACCTGGGGGCCGCACTGCGCCTGCTGTCCACCCCCGACGTCGAGGTCTCCTCGCCGGCCGAGCCGGTGCTGCTGCCCGCCCCGGTGGCCGACGAGCTGACCGCGGCGGTGCGCGAGGCGCTGGCCAACACCGCCGAGCACGCACCGGCCGCCCGGGCCTGGGTCAGCGTCGAGCCCGAGGACGACGTGGTGCTCGTGGTCGTCCGGGACGACGGGCCGGGCATCCCCGACGGTCGCCTGCCCGCGGCCGTCGCGGCCGGGCACCACGGCGTGCGGTCCTCGATCTGCGGCAGGCTGGCCGACCTGGGCGGCACCGCGCAGCTGCACACCGGCCCGGGCCAGGGCACCGAGTGGGAACTGACCGTGCCGAGAGAGGGAGCCACCCGATGACGACGGTGATGGTGGTCGACGACCACCCGATGTGGCGCGAGGCGGTCGAACGCGACCTGACCGCCCGCGGGTTCGAGGTGCTGGCGACCGCCGGGGACGTGGGAGCCGCCGTCCGCCGGGCACTCGCCGTCCGCCCGGACGTGGTGGTGATGGACCTGCAGCTGGGCGAGGGGTCCGGGGTGGACGCCACCCGCGACGTCGTGGCCGCGCTGCCGGCCACCCGGGTGCTGGTGCTCTCGGCCAGCGCCGAGCAGGTCGACGTCCTCGAGGCGGTGAAGGCCGGCGCATCGGGCTACCTGGTCAAGTCCTCCTCCGCCGACGAGCTGGCCGACGCCGTCACCCGTACGGCCGCCGGCGACGCGGTCTTCTCCGCGGGCCTCGCCGGCCTGCTGCTCGGTGAGTACCGGCGGCTGCGCTCGAGTCCCGACGACGGCGCCCCGCGGCTGACCGACCGGGAGACCGAGGTGCTCAAGCTGGTCAGCCGGGGGTTGTCGGCCCGACAGATCGCCGAGCGGCTGGTGCTCTCGCACCGCACGGTGGAGAACCACGTGCAGAACACGCTGCGCAAGCTGCAGCTGCACAACCGGGTCGAGCTCACCCGGTACGCCATCGAGCAGGGCCTCACCGACCCCTGACTCTGCATAGTGATGCAGTGTGGTGCATGATGTTCCGGTGTCCAAGGTACTGACCTCCCTGCCCGTCGGCGAACGTGTCGGCATCGCCTTCTCCGGAGGCCTCGACACCTCCGTGGCCGTCGCGTGGATGCGCGACAAGGGCGCGGTGCCCTGCACCTACACCGCCGACATCGGCCAGGCCGACGAGCCCGACATCGGGTCGGTCCCCGGCCGGGCCACCAGCTACGGCGCCGAGGTCGCCCGGCTGGTCGACTGCCGCGCCGCGCTGGTCGAGGAGGGTCTGGCCGCGCTGACCTGCGGCGCCTTCCACATCAAGTCCGGCGGCCGCACCTACTTCAACACCACCCCGCTGGGCCGCGCCGTCACCGGCACCCTGCTGGTGCGCGCGATGCTCGAGGACGGCGTCCAGATCTGGGGCGACGGCTCGACCTTCAAGGGCAACGACATCGAGCGGTTCTACCGGTACGGCCTGCTGGCCAACCCCGAGCTGCGCATCTACAAGCCCTGGTTGGACGCCGCGTTCGTCACCGAGCTGGGCGGCCGCACCGAGATGAGCGAGTGGCTCGTCGCGCACGACCTGCCCTACCGGGACAGCACGGAGAAGGCCTACTCCACCGACGCCAACATCTGGGGCGCCACCCACGAGGCGAAGTCGCTGGAGCACCTCGACGTCTCACTGGAGGCCGTGCAGCCGATCATGGGCGTCCGGTTCTGGGACCCCGAGGTCGAGATCGCCACCGAGGACGTCACCGTGGGTTTCGAGCAGGGCCGCCCGGTGACGATCAACGGCGCCCGCTTCGACTCCGACGTCGACCTCGTGCTGGAGGCCAACGCCATCGGCGGCCGGCACGGCCTGGGCATGAGCGACCAGATCGAGAACCGGATCATCGAGGCCAAGAGCCGCGGGGTCTACGAGGCCCCGGGCATGGCCCTGCTGCACGTGGCCTACGAGCGGCTGGTCAACGCCATCCACAACGAGGACACCCTCGCCACCTACCACCGCGAGGGTCGCCGCCTCGGCCGGCTCATGTACGAGGGCCGCTGGCTGGACCCGCAGGCGCTGATGGTCCGCGAGTCGCTGCAGCGCTGGGTGGGTGCCGCCGTCACCGGCGAGGTCACCCTGCGGCTGCGGCGTGGCGAGGACTTCTCGATCCTCGACACCACCGGCCCGGCGTTCAGCTACCACCCGGACAAGCTGTCGATGGAGCGCACCACGGACTCCGCGTTCGGCCCCGTCGACCGGATCGGCCAGCTGACCATGCGCAACCTGGACATCGCCGACTCCCGCGCCAAGCTCGAGCAGTACGCCGGGCTGGGCATGGTCGGCGGCGCCCAGACCGCGCTGGTCGGGGACATGGCCGCCGGTGGCGCCCAGGCGATCGCCTCCCGCGGCACGGTCTCCGCCGACGAGGAGATGCTCGACCGGGCGGCCATGGAGTCCGGCTCGGACTAACGCCCGAGCTTCTCCCGCACCCGCTCGACCAGCGTGGGGACGACGCCCTGCGGGGTGAAGGCGCGGGCCGCGCCGGTGAGCGCGGCCTGCTCGTCGGCGGCGAGGTCGAGGTCGGCCGCGGCCACGTTGAACTCCAGCTGCTCCACGCTGGCGGCCCCCGGGATCGCCACGACCTGCGGCAGCCCGAGCAGCCAGGCCAGCGCGGCCTGCGCGGGCTTCACGTCGTGGGCGTCGGCGACCTCGCGGAGCACGGCCAGCAGCGGCTCGATGCGCCGCAGGTTCTCCGTGCCGAACAGCGGGTTCATCGCGCGCACCCCGCCGGGGCGGTGGTCCACGCCGTACTTCCCACCGAGCAGGCCCTGGGCGAGCGGGCTGTAGGCCATCACGATCCGGTTCTCGCGCTCGGCGAAGGGCACCAGGTCCTCCAGCGGGCCCGCGGTGGCCAGGGAGAACTGCACCTGGTTGCTGACCACCGGGCGGCCCAGCGCGGTGTCCGCGGCGCGCCAGCGGTCCAGCGAGTAGTTCGAGACGCCGACGGCACCGATCTTCCCGGCGTCCAGCAGTTCGCCCATGCCCTGCATGACGATCGAGTCGGGGACGACGGGGTTGGCCTGGTGCACCTGGTACAGCGGGATCTTCCCCAGCTGCAGGCGCTTCGCCGAGCCCTCGAACCGGTTGCGGACGATCGGCGCGAACGGCGCGACGGGGAAGACCTTGCTGGCGACGACGACGTCCGCGCGCTCGTCCCCGAGGGCCTCGGTGAGGATCCGCTCGCTCGTGCCGAACCCGTAGACCTCCGCGGTGTCGAAGAGGGTCACGCCCAGCTCGCGGGCCCGCCGGACGATCGCCCCGGCACCACCCCCGGAGTAGTCCGAGCCGTAGCCCCACTCACGGGACCCGAACTGCCAGGTGCCCAGCCCGATACGGCTGACCGGACCCAATCCGTCGACCTCGATGAAGCGCATGGGTTGCCCCGTGCCCCGGAGCGCCGGGCGCACACATCGAGGGTCCCTCAGCCGCGGAGCAGCGACTCGCAGATCGCCAGGCCCTCGACGGCACCGAGCTCGGTGGCGCGGGCGCAGTGCACCAGCCAGCCGGCGACGCCGTCCATCGTGCCGGCGGTGTAGCCGTCCAGGGCGGCGGCGTAGGCAGGGGCGCCCAACTCGGCGAAGCCCACCTCGGGCACCGAGACGGCCTTGGGGTCCAGCCCGCGGGCGATCCCGGTGAGCCGGCCGGCGGCCCGGGCGACCACGCCGTTGCCGACGGTGAAGGGCGCGATCGCGGCCAGCTCGCCGTGCACGACGGCGGCGATGAGCACCGCCGGGGCGGTGGTCGCTCCGGTGACCAGGGAGAACACCCCGCCCAGCCGTCCTCCGGCCCGCACCTCGGGGCGGCCCAGGTCGGCCGGGGCGGCGAGGTCGGCGGCGGCCAGCACGTGCATCCGGGCGAGCACCTGGCCCGGCGCCCGGTCCCAGGTCTCCACCATCGAACCCAGCGCGACCGACACCCGCAGCGCGCCCTGCAGGGTCGGCTCGCTGACGTCGCCGGAGCGCACCTGGGTCAGCGGGACGTCGACGCCCTCCAGCGCGGCCGAGGCCCGGGCGCCGCGCAGCGCGGACTCCGAGCTCACCCCGGCGGACTCGCGGCGCAGCACCTTGTGCCCGAGCAGCCGGTCGATCGCGGTGCGGGCGCCGTCGGCGGCCTCCCGGACGCCGGGCAGCTCCAGCAGCGGGGCCAGCGGGTCGGGCCCGGCCGGCCGGGTCGGGCGCGGGGCGGCCCGCCGGACGCCCAGGCCGGAGGCGCCGGGACCGTCCGTCGGGGGCCGCATCGGGATCGTCACGGCGACGACGGTAGCCGCGCCCGCCCGCCACCTAGGCTCCCCCTCGATGACCACGCTCCTGCTCGTCCGGCACGGACAGAGCACCTGGAACGCCAGCGGCCTGATGCAGGGCCAGACGGCGCACGTCCCGCTGACCGAGCTCGGCCACGAGCAGGCCCGCTCCGCCGCCGCGGAGCTGGCGGCGCTGGCCCCCGGCGCGATGGTCTCCAGCGACCTGCGCCGCGCGGTGCAGACCGCCGAGCACTGCATGGCCGCCACCGGTCGCCGGTTCACCACCACCCCGGCGCTGCGCGAGCAGGGCTACGGCGTGCTGGAGGGCCGGCCCTCCCGTGAGCTGTGGGACCTCGTCGACTGGACCGACGTGCACTGGTCGGCCGAGGGCGGGGAGTCCCTGGCCCAGCTGCACGCCCGGGTGGCCGCCTACCTGCAGACGCTGCGCGACGCCCCGCCGGCCGACGTCGTCGCCCTGGTCACCCACGGCGACACCATCCGGGCCGTGCAGGCCGTCGTCGCCGGGGACGGCCCCGAGGCCATGCCGCACGTGACCCCGCACAACGGCACCGTCACCCGGCTCGAGCTGTGAGCCGGACGCTGGTCCTCGGCGGTTCCCGGTCGGGGAAGTCCGCCCACGCCGAGCTCCTGCTCGAGGGCCGGGACGACGTCACCTACCTGGCGACGTCGGACCCCCGCCCGGACGACGCCGAGTGGGCCGAGCGCATCGCCGCCCACCAGGCCCGCCGGCCGAGCACCTGGCGCACCAAGGAGACGACGAACCCCGGCGAGCTCGTGCTCCCGGGCACCTACCTGGTCGACTCGATCACCACCTGGGTCACCGCGATGATGGACGCCAGCGGGGTCTGGGACGGCGGTCAGCGGGCCACCGACAGGCTCTCCCGCCGGGTCGACGAGCTGCTCGAGGCCTGGGTGATGACCCCGGCGCACGTGGTCGCGGTCAGCGACGAGGTGGGACTGGGCATCGTGCCGGAGACCCGGTCGGGCCGGCTGTTCCGGGACACCCTGGGCACGGTCAACCAGCGGCTGGCGGCCACCGCCGACGAGGTGTGGTTCGTCGTCGCGGGGCTGCCCCAGCGCCTGCGATGAGGGCGGCGTTCGGCTGGCTCACGGTCCTGCGGGTCGGCGGCAACCCCTCACCGCGGGGCGTGCTGCCCTGGGCACCGCTGGTCGGGCTGGTGCTCGGCGACCTGGCCTCGCTCACCGGCTGGCTGGGCGCCCGGTACGCCTCGCCCCTGGTCGGCGCGGTGCTCGGGGTGGCGCTGCTGGCCTGGCTGACCCGCGGGCTGCACCTGGACGGGCTCGCTGACACCGCCGACGGGCTGGGCCCGCTGCGCGGTCGGGAACGCGCACTGCAGGTCATGCGGGCCGGCGACGTGGGGCCCTTCGGCGTCGCCACGCTCGTCCTGACGCTGCTGCTGCAGGTGGCGGCACTGGCCCAGCTGCTCACGGTCGAGGGCGGTTGGCTCGCGCTGTGGACCGCCGTCGTCGCGGCCCGACTGGCGATGGCCCGCACCGGCCTGCCCGGGGTGCCGGTGGCCGAGGGCTCGTCGCTGGGCGCCGCGGTCGCCGGCACCGTCTCCCGGGTGTGGCTGGCCGGCTGCACCGTCGTCGCGGTGGCCTGCGTGCTGGCCACCGCGACGTGGCTGGGCGACGTCGCGCAGGGGGCCCGCCTGGTGGCCGCCGGCGTGCTCGGCCTGGCCGCCGGCGAGCTGCTGCACCGCCGGGCCCGCGCCCGGCTCGGCGGGGTGAACGGGGACGTGATGGGCGCCGCCGGCGAGGTGACGACGGCGGCGACCCTGCTGGCCGCCGCCGTCCTGCTGGGCTGAGGTCAGCCCACCGACACCAGGTCGACGACGAAGACCAGCGTCGCCCCGCCGGGGATCGGCCCCTGACCGGCCGGGCCGTAGCCCAGGTCGCTGGGGATGGTGACGTAGCGGCGACCACCGACGGCCATGCCGAGCGTGCCCTCGTCGAAGCCCTCGATCACCTGGCCGCCACCGGCGGTGAAGGGCAGCGTCTCGGTGTCCCCCCGGCTCCAGGAGGAGTCGAACTGCTCGCCGGTGTCGTAGAAGGCCCCCACGTACTTGACCTCGACCGGGTCGCCCTGCTCGGCGACCGCGCCGTCGCCGACCACCACGTCGCTGACCACCAGCCCGCACGGCGGCAGGCCGTCCGAGGCCGGCACCTCGGGTGCCACGGCCAGGTCCGTGGACACCGAAGACGGTGCCTCCGCCGTCGCGGGGACGCTCTCGCAGGTCGCGGTCGGCTCCGCGGAGGCCTCCGGCTCGGGGTCCGCGCCGCAGGCGGTGAGCACCAGTGCGGCGGCGGAGAGGGTGGTCAGGAGCAGGGTGGGACGGCGGGTCACGGGGTCCTCTCGGGGGTGGGCTGGGTGGAGGTCTGCGCGGGGGTCTCCCCGCCCTCGATGTCGCCCTCGGTGTCCAGGTAGGCCTGCTTGAGGTCGGCCATCAGCTGCGGGTCGGGCTCGGCCCACAGCCCGCGGTCGGCGGCCTCGAGCAGCCGCTCGGCGATGCCGTGCAGCGCCCAGGGGTTGGACTCCTCCATGAACGCCCGGTTCTCCGGGTCGAGCACGTAGGTCTGGGTGAGCTTCTCGTACATCCAGTCGGCGACGACGCCGGTGGTGGCGTCGTAGCCGAACAGGTAGTCCACGGTGGCGGCCATCTCGAAGGCGCCCTTGTAGCCGTGCCGGCGCATCGCGGCCAGCCACTTGGGGTTGACCACCCGGGCGCGGAACACCCGGGAGGTCTCCTCGACCAGCGAGCGGGTGCGCACGTGCTCGGGCCGGGTCGAGTCCCCGACGTAGGCCTTGGGCGAACTGCCGGTCAGCGCGCGGACGGTCGCGACCATCCCGCCGTGGTACTGGAAGTAGTCGTCGGAGTCGGCGATGTCGTGCTCGCGGGTGTCGATGTTCTTCGCCGCGACCGCGATCCGCCGGTAGGAGGTCTCCATGTCCGACCGGGCGGCGACGCCGTCCAGGTCCCGGCCGTAGGCGTAGCCGCCCCACACCGCGTAGACCTCGGCCAGGTCGGCGTCGGTGCGCCAGTCCCGGCTGTCGATCAGCGACAGCAGACCGGCCCCGTAGGCCCCGGGCTTGGAGCCGAACACCCGGGTGGTGGCCCGGCGGCGGTCCCCGTGCTCGGCCACGTCGGCGTCCACGTGCGCCTTGACGAAGTTCTGCTCGGGTGTCTCGTCCAGGCCCGCGGCCAGGGTCACCGCGTCGTCCAGCATCGTGACGACGTGCGGGAACGCGTCCCGGAAGAACCCGGAGATGCGCACGGTGACGTCGATCCGCGGGCGCTCCAGCTCGGCCAGCGGGATGGCCTCGAGCTTGGTGACCCGGCGGGAGGCCTCGTCCCAGACCGGCCGGACGCCGAGCAGCGCGAGCACCTGGGCGACGTCGTCGCCGGAGGTGCGCATCGCCGAGGTGCCCCACACCGACAGCCCGACCGAACGCGGGTGCTCCCCGGTCTCGCTGACGTACCGCTCGACCAGGGACTCGGCCAGGCCCTGACCGGTCTCCCAGGCCAGCCGGGAGGGGACGGCGCGGGGGTCGACGGAGTAGAAGTTCCGCCCGGTCGGCAGCACGTTGACCAGGCCACGCAGCGGCGAGCCCGACGGACCGGCCGGCACGTAGCCGCCCTCGAGGGCGTGCAGCGCCATGTCCAGCTCGTCGGTGGTCTTCGCCAGCCGGGGCACGACCTCCTCCACGGCGAAGCGCAGCACCCGCTCGACGTCGGCGTGCGGCTCGCCCAGCACGGTCTCGATCACGGTGGGGACGGCGGCCGACGTCCAGCCGGCCTCCTCCATCCCGGTGACCAGGGCCAGCGCGCGGGCCTCGACGTCGTCGGTCTCGTGCAGCCCGGCCGAGCCGTCCTCGACCAGGCCGAGGGCCTCACGCAGACCCGGCATGGCGACCGAGCCGCCCCAGATCTGGCGGGCCCGCAGGATCGCCAGCACCAGCCCGACCCGGGCGTCGCCCTCGGGCGGGGAGCCGAACACGTGCAGCCCGTCGCGGATCTGGCTGTCCTTGATCGCGCACAGCCAGCCGTCGACGTTGAGGATCATCTCGTCGAACTCGGCGTCGTGCGGGCGGTCGTCCAGGCCGAGGTCGTGGTCGAGCTTGGCGGCCTGGATGAGCGTCCAGATCTGCTGCCGGACGGCGGGCAGCTTCGGCGGGTCCATCGCGGCGATGTTGGCGTGCTCGTCGAGCAGCTGCTCCAGCCGGGCGATGTCGCCGTAGGTGTCCGCGCGGGCCATCGGCGGCACCATGTGGTCGACCAGCACGGCGTGCGCACGGCGCTTGGCCTGGCTGCCCTCGCCGGGGTCGTTGACCAGGAACGGGTAGACCATCGGCAGGTCGCCCAGGGCGGCGTCGGGGGCGCAGGCCGCGGACAGCCCGACGGTCTTGCCCGGCATCCACTCCAGGTTGCCGTGCTTGCCCACGTGCACCACCGCGTGCGCGCCGAACGAGGTGCGCAGCCAGTGGTAGGCGGCCAGGTAGTGGTGGGAGGGCGGCAGGTCGGGGTCGTGGTAGATCGCGATCGGGTTCTCCCCGAACCCGCGGGGCGGCTGGACCATCACCACGAGGTTGCCGGCGCGCAGCGCGGCGAAGACGATCTCGCCGTCGGGGTCGTGGCTGCGGTCGACGAACAGCTCCCCGGGCGGCGGGCCCCAGTGCTCGACCATCCGGTCGGTGAGCTCGGCGGGCAGCGTGTCGAAGAAGGCCCGGTAGTCCGCGGCGGCGATGCGCACCGGGTTGCCGCTGAGCTGCTCCTCGGTGAGCCAGTCGGGGTCCTGCCCACCGGCGGCGATGAGGGCGTGCACGAGGGCGTCGCCGTCCAGGTCGGCCACGCCGGGCAGCGACCCGGGGCCGTCGAACGGGCCGATGTCGTAGCCCTGGCCGGCCATCGCGGCCAGCAGCCGCACCACCGAGGCGGGGGTGTCCAGGCCGACCGCGTTGCCGATCCGGGAGTGCTTGGTCGGGTAGGCCGACAGCATCACCACGATCTTGCGGTCGGCCGGGGCGGTGTGCCGCAGCCGGGCGTGCGCCACCGCGATGCCGGCGACCCGGGCGCAGCGCTCGAGGTCGGCGACGTAGGAGGTCAGGCCCTCGTCGTCGACCTCCTTGAAGGAGAACGGCACGGTGATGATCCGGCCGTCGAACTCCGGGATCGCGACCTGGTTGCCCACGTCGAGCGGGGACAGCCCGTCGTCGTTGGCCGCCCAGACCTCACGGGGGGTGCCCAGCACCAGGCCCTGGATCACCGGCACGTCGAGGCGGGCGAGCTCGCCGACGTCCCACGCGCCGTCGTCCCCCCCGGCCTGGGCGGTGGCCGGCTTCGAACCGCCGGCCGCCAGCACGGTGACCACCAGGGCGTCGCAGGTGCGCAGCACGTCGAGCATCTCGGGGGCGACCGAGCGCAGCGAGGAGCAGTAGACCGGGACCGGGACGGCGCCGGCGGTCTCGATCGCCGCGCTCAGTGCGTGCACGAACGCGGTGTTGCCGGCCAGGTGGTGCGCCCGGTAGTAGAGGACGGCGACCCGGGGACCGGTGGCCTGGGTCGGCCGGTCGAGCAGCCCCCAGTCCGGCGCGACGGCCGGGGCCTGGAAGCCCTCGCCGTCCAGCAGAACGGTGTCGGCCAGGAAGCGGTGCAGCTGGTCGATGTTGTCCGGCCCGCCCTGCGCGAGGTAGGCGTGCGCCTCAGTGGCCACGCCCATGGGCACCGTGGACAGCTCCATGAGCTCTGCGTCGGGCAGCTGCTCCCCGCCGAGGACGACGACGGGCAGCCCGCTGTTCAGCAGTGGCTGGATCATGTCCTCGTACTTCCGGCGGGCGCCGAGGATCCGGAACACGACGAGGTCGGTGCCGGCGGCGAACTCGGCCAGCTCGCCGGGGCCGACCCGGTAGGGGTTGCCCAGCTTCCAGTCCGAGGCGCCGGCCTTGGCCGAGAGCAGGTCGGTGTCGCCGGTGGAGAGCAGCGTGAAGGTGCGCATGAGGGGTGTCGCCTTCCCCCGGGTCCGCGCCCGGAGTTCGTCGGGCACGGCAGCCGGAGTGTCTGGCTCACCCCCGGGTGGGGGTCACAGTGGCGGGACCGCACCGGGATCTCACCGGTTTCCTCGCTGCACTGCCGTGGCCCCGGACGCTACCCGGCGCCCCTCCCCTGTCGAGAGTGCAGTTGCGGCCGCCGGCCCCGGCGAGCCGGTGCGTGTCGACGACCGCAACTGCGCACTCAGTTCCTCGCCCGCAGCTCGCGGCGGAGGATCTTGCCCGTCGTGGTCTTCGGGAGCTCGTCGACCACCTCGACGAACCGCGGGTACTTGTAGGCCGCCATCCGCTCCTTGGACCAGGCGATGACCTCCTCGGGGGTGACCGAGGCACCCGGCTTGAGCGAGACGTAGGCCTTCACCGTCTCGCCGCGCTTCTCGTCGGGGATGCCCACGACCGCTGCCTCGCGCACCGCGGGGTGGCCGTAGAGCACGTCCTCCACCTCGCGGGGCCAGACCTTGTAGCCGGCCGCGTTGATCATGTCCTTCTTGCGGTCGACCAGGAAGAACCAGCCCGAGGCGTCCATGAACCCGACGTCACCGGTGCGCAGCTCCCCGCCCGGGATGGACTCCGCGGTGGCGTCCGGGCGCTCCCAGTACCCGGGCACGACCTGCGGCCCGGAGGTGGCGAACTCCCCGACCTCGCCGACGGGCACCTCCTCGCCGTCCTCGCCCAGCACCCGGACGACGGTGTCGTAGACCGGGACGCCGACGCTCAACGCCCCGGAGTTCTCGTCCACCGGTGCCTTGACCCCGAACGGGACCCCGTGCGACGGGCTGTTGGTCTCGGTCAGCCCGTAGATGTTGTGCACGTAGACCCCGAGCTTCTCCTCCAGCTGGTCGGTGACCGCCGGGGCGATCGGGGCGCCACCGGAGTAGACGGCCCGCAGGGAGGTGAAGTCCTCCCGGCCGGCCCCGGTCGCGTTGCCCAGGGCGATGAACACCGCGATGGCCCCGACGGTGAACGTCGGCTGGTGCTCCCGGATGGCCTCCAGCACCACGTCGGGGTGGAACCGGTGGGCCAGCACCAGCGGGCAGCCGACCAGCATCGCGATCGCGACGTGCCCGATCAGCCCGGTGATGTGGAACAGCGGCGCCACCCCGAGCACCGAGTCCTGCGGGCCCAGGCCCATCCACTCCCGGTAGGTGCAGGCGTTGAACACCATCGTGGAGTGGGTGTTCATCGCCCCCTTGGGTCGCCCCGTCGTCCCCGACGTGTAGGTCAGGACGCCGATGTCGTCGCCGGTCAGCTGCACCGGCGGTGGCTGCTCGCCGGCGTGGGTCGCCACGAGCTCCCCCAGGTCCAGGGTCCCCTCGGGGTGGGCCTTGACCGTGCCCTCGAACAGCCGCTGGTCGCCGCGGGTCTGGTGGTCCAGACCGGAGCAGGTGACGACCGTCGTCACCTTCGTCTTCCCGGCCTCGATCACCCCCTTCGCGACCGTGTCGTACAGCTCGTCCAGGCACAGCAGCGCGGTGGCGCCGGAGTCGGCGAGCAGGTACGTCAGCTCGGCGGACTTGTTCATCGGGTTGATCGCGACCGCGGACCCGCCGGCCTTCCACGCCCCGAGCAGCCCGATCACGAACGCCGGGTCGTTCTGGACGTAGAGGCCCATCCGGTCGCCGTGCGCGAAGCCCGCGCCGAGCAGTCCGACCGCGAGGGCGTCGGAGGCGACGTCGAGGTCGGCGAAGGTCAGGGTGCCGTCGAAGTAGCGGATCGCCACCGCGTCGGGGGTGGCCGTCAGGGTGGCCTCGAAGACCGCGAGCAGGGTGTCGTGCTCGGGGGTGATCGAGGCCGGCTGGCCCTCGCCGTAGAGGGCCAGCCAGGGCTTGTCGGTGTAGACGCTCATGCCCGGGTCAGCGGATCGCGACCGGGTTGACCGGGGCGCCGGTGCCGTTGACGACCTTGAGCGGGGCGGCGACGTAGAGGAACGTCCACCGGTTGTCCGCAGCGCACGCGTCGGCCAGGTCGTCGAGCCAGGCGATCTCGGTGAGCGTGACGCCCAGGTTGCGCATCAGGGCGCAGTGCAGCGGCAGGGCGACGCCGGACACCGGGTCGTAGGTGACCTCGTTGGCGATGGTGTCGGTGACCAGGTTGGGGATCTCGGTGCGCTGGAACCACTCGACCAGCTCGCGGGAGTAGGTCAGGCCGGGCTCGGCGAACCCGTCGTAGAAGGTCTCCGGGTCGTTGAGGTCGTACCAGTACTTCATCCAGCCGGTCCGGACCACCAGGATGTCGTGCGGCTGGATCTCCACGCCCTGGGCGGCCGCGGCGGCCTCGAGGTCGGTGTGGTCGAAGGTCTCGCCCTTGTCCAGCCACTGCTTGCCGCGGTGGCGGGCCATGTCGATGAGCACGCCGCGCCCGACGATGCCCTTCTCCGCGATCGGCAGCACAGAGGCCTTGTCCATGCCGCCGACGGTGGAGCGGGCGTCGTAGCCGTTCCAGAGCTTGCCGTCGTACCAGACGTGGCCCAGCGCGTCGTACTGCGTGGAGCCCTGCAGGAACATCAGCGCGGTGTCGTCGGCGTAGTGCAGACCGCCGGGGAACTGCGGGGCGGCGTCGGTGTCCCAGGTGGACTCGTCGAGCTCGTTCTTGCGCTCGATGCCGCGGCGGCCGGGCCACAGCGGGTCGCCGGGGGCCTCGGCGCGGCCCATCTGGATCTGGAGGGTGAAGGTCTCACCGCTCTGGATGTGCTGGGCGCCGCGCAGCACCTCGGCGGCGTCGAGGTAGTTCAGCGAACCGAGCTCGTCGTCGGGACCCCACTTGCCCCAGTTGGAAGGGGCGTCGTCGCCCAGGACCTCGCGCATGGCAGGAACGTCGGACATCGTCGTCTCCGGTCTCTCGCGGCGCCCTGAGCTGGCCGGGCACTCGCACGGTCGGTGGTCATGTGCATGATGCAGGTCACAGCCGCTCGTGCACACACCGGAGTCGCCCCCATGACCGTCTCGCTGCCGGCCCCCTCCGAGCACGCCGTCGCCCTGCACGGACGGATGCGGGACTTCCTCCGCGACGAGGTGTTGCCGGCCGAGGCCGAGTACGAGCGCGACCGTCGCGCGGCGGGCCCGGACGGGCACGAACCGCCCCCGGTGGTCGAGCGGCTGAAGAAGAGCGCGCAGGCAGCCGGTCTGTGGAACCTGTTCCTGCCGAGTGAGTCCGGGCTGACCCAGCTGGAGTACGCACCGATCGCCGAGCTCACCGGCTGGAGCCTGGAGCTGGCCCCGGAGGCCACCAACTGCGCCGCGCCGGACACCGGCAACATGGAGCTGCTGCACCTGCTGGGGTCACCGGAGCAGCAGCAGCGCTGGCTCGAGCCGCTGCTGGCCGGGCAGATCCGCTCGGCGTTCGCGATGACCGAGCCCGCCGTGGCCAGCAGCGACGCCACCAACATCGCCACCCGGATCACCCGGGACGGCGGCGACTACGTGATCACCGGCCGCAAGTGGTGGACGTCGGGCGCGCTGGACCCGCGCTGCGCCGTGCTGGTGCTGATGGGCAAGACCGACCCCGACGCCCCCAAGCACCGCCAGCAGACGATGGTGCTGGTGCCGATGGACACCCCGGGCATCACCGTCGAGCGCGACCTGCCGGTGTTCGGCCACCACGACCAGCACGGGCACGCCGTCGTCCGCTTCGACGACGTCCGGGTGCCGGTGACCAACGTGGTCGGCGAGGAGGGCGGCGGGTTCGCCGCCGCCCAGGCCCGGCTGGGCCCCGGCCGGATCCACCACTGCATGCGTGCCCTGGGTGCGGCCGAGCGGGCGCTGGCGATGATGGTCGCCCGGGTGCAGGAACGGGTCGCGTTCGGCAAGCCGCTCGCCGAGCAGGGCGTGGTGCAGCAGCAGATCGCGGAGTCCCGCCTGGAGATCGAGCAGGCCCGCGCCATCTGCCACCAGGCCAGCCACGTCATCGACAGCGAGGGCAACAAGGCCGCCAAGGACCTGGTGGCGATGGCCAAGGTCGCCGTCCCCCGGGCGGCCACCGCGGTGATCGACCGGGCGATCCAGGTGCACGGCGGCGCCGGGGTCACCGACGTGACCCCGTTGGCCGCCATGTACGGCTGGCACCGGGCGATGCGGCTGTTCGACGGCCCCGACGAGGTGCACCTGCGCAGCCTGGCCAAGGCCGAGCTGGGCCGGACACCGGTCGTGCCGCTGCCGCGGGTGACCGTCTAGGTCAGTGGTGGTGCTCGGGCCCGTGCTCGTGGGCGTGCGGGTGCTGGTGGTCGGCGTGCTCGGGGTCCTCGGGGTGGCCGTGCTCGTGCTCGTGGTGCTCCACGACGACGGCGCCCTCGTGGTGCCCCTCCCCGTGCGGGTGGGCGTGGGCGCCCTCGGCGTGGGTGTGCTCGTGCTCGGCGTGCTGCTCCGGGGTGCTCATGAGGCGGTCTTAGTGGATGCGGGGCGCCCTGGCAACGGCTGCCGGGATCAGGCGCCCAGCACGACCCCGCGCAGGACCAGGGACAGCCCGACCACCAGCACCAGGACGGCGGTGAGGACCGGCAGCGCCAGCACGACGCGGGACAGCAGCCGGGCCCGGCGCAGGTCGGCCACCCGGCGCTCCAGCCGGCCGCGCAGCTTGACCAGCAGCAGGCCGACTGCGGTGAGGGTGGCGGCCATGCCCAGGCCGTAGGCGACCACGAGGACGACGCCGAAGGCCGTGCGCCCCAGGCCGATGCTGGCCAGCAGGACGATCAACGCCGACGGGCTGGGCACCAGACCGCCTGCGACGCCCATCCCGATCAACCCGCCGCGGCCCACCCCGGGACCGTGCGAGTGACCGCCGGGACCGTGGCTGTGGCCACCGCTCCACCAGCTGCCGTGCTCGTGGTCGTCGTGGCTGTGCTCGTCGTGGTCGTGGTCGTGCTCGTGCTCGCCGTGGCTGTGGTCGTGCTCGCCGTGCGGGTGGTCGTGGTCGTGGTCGTGCGGGTGGTCGTGGTCGTGCGCGTGGTCGTGGTCGTGCGGGTGCGGGTGCGGGTGGTCGTGCCCGGCGCCGTGGTCGTGCCCGTGCACCGCGTGCTGGTGTCCGCCCAGAGCGCTGACGGCCCCCGCCAGTGCCGGCTCCGGCAGCGCCTGCTCCGGCGGGATCTGCAGGGCCCGGGCGGCCCGCCAGCGGGGGACGGCGCCGCGCAGCATGGCCACGCCGATCCCCGCGACGAGCAGGCCGCTGGCCACGCCGAGCCAGCGGAGCACCTGGTCCCCGGCCAGCGAGCTGGAGATCGTGATGGCCGCGCCCAGCACGAGGACGCCCACGGTGTGGGTGCCGGTGACGGTGGCCCCGACGAGGACGGCGTCCCGGCTGCGGCCCCGCCGGCCGGCCAGGTAGGCGGCCATCACGCTCTTGCCGTGACCGGGCAGCAGCGCGTGGCCGCAGCCCAGCAGCACCGCGAGCAGCACTGCCAGCGTGCCCACCAGCGGGGTCAGCTCACGGCCACCGATCATGTCCTCGAAGCGGCGGTCGAGGGCGGCGACGGCGTTGGTGAACGGGTCCCCTCCCCCGGTGCTGATCGTCGGTGCGGAGCCCGAGCCCTCGCCCGGCCGGGTGTCCACGGTGAAGCCGCGGACGTCCTGCGGGGAGGCCAGCAGGTCCACGGGGTACTCGCGCAGGGCGTCGGTGATGCTCTCGCTGGGCACCGGGGGGTCGAGGAGGGCGACCCCGTCCCCGACGGCGGTCATCTCCCGCCAGCCGACCCGGTCGGCGAGGTACGTGTCCTCGACCTCGAACGCCGCGTCGCCACCCAGGTCGGCCGGTGCGGTGAGGTCGCAGGTCAGACGCAGGGTGGGCAGACCGCCGGCACCGGGCACCGTCGTCATCGACGACCCCTGGCCGGCCCAGGTCAGCTGTTCGCCGTCCACCGAGGCACGCACGGCCGAGGCGACGTCGGTGCACTCGTCGGCAGCGGCCGAGGACAGCTGGTCGTCGGTCGGCGAGCCGTCCGGGGCGATCGTCTGCAGCAGCTGCGCGGTGGGGATCTCGGCCCGGTCGACGACGGCGGTCAGCGCGACCTGGTCCGGGGTCAGCACGAAGGCGTCGGAGTGGTTGACCGTGAAGTTGCCCAGCGGGTGCGCCTGGGCCGCCCCGGCCGGGACGACCGCCCAGAACAGGCCGGCGCCCAGGACGACGGCGGCTGCCCGCCGGGACCTCATGCCGGTCCGCCGAGGGACTCCAGCAGCTCGGTGGCCCGCGGCGCGAGCAGCGGGGAGAAGTACGGGTTGGTGTCCAGCGCCTGGGTCAGGGTCGCGCGCGCCTGGTCGGTCATCCCGAGCCCGGCCTCGATGGCCCCGCGGTGGTAGAGGAACAGCGCACTGGCTCCGCCCAGGGAGGTGGCCTGCTGGGCGAGCGGGAGCGCCTCGGCGTCCCGGCCGGCGGCGTGCAGCGCCCAGGCCAGGGCGTCCTGGCTGTCGATGTTGACCCGGCGGTCGTACTCGGCCTGCGCGGCGGTGAGCGCCGTAGCGGGGTCGCCGTGGTCGGCGGCGAACAGCGCGGCGGACAGGTCGTCGGTGACCCCGCCGGCGGCGAAGAGCTGGCGGACGGTGTCGACCAGGGCGAACTGCTGCTGGGCCTCGTCGTCCCGACCGAGGGACTCCAGGTACTCACCGAACTCGACGAAGTGCTCGGGCAGGGGGCTGGAGTCCACGACCCGCTGAAAACCGGCCACCGCGGCGTCCTCGTTGCCCCGGGCCGCGTCGACCCGGGCGCGGCCCAGGAGCAGGGACGCGTCGTCGGGCAGGTCGACCAGCCCGGCGGAGAACTGGGCGCCGGCCTCGTCCAGGTCGCCCTGGTTCAGGGCGAGCTGCCCGAGGTAGGTGCGGCAGAAGGCCTCGCTGGCCGGGTCGCCGGTCGCGGTCTCCAGCGCCTGCTCCAGCGCCGACCGGGCGTTGGCGAGGTCGCCGTGCAGCTCGGCGTCGTAGGAGGCGCGGGTGAAGGACGCCAGGCCCGGCCGCAGCTCGAGCATCCGGTCCAGCGCCTCGGTGGCACCCGGGTAGTCGCCCAGCTGGGTGCGGGCGTCGGTGAGCACCCCCCAGGCGGTCGCGCTGTAGGGGTTGATCGCGAGGGCGGCGTCCGCGGCGTCGCGCGCTGCGGCGAAGTCGTGGCGGGCGTTGGCGAGCGCACCCTGCCCGGTCAGCGCGGCGTCGTTGGCGTCGGGCCGGAGGGTCAGCGACTGTGCCAGGGCACCGTCGGCGAGGTCGTAGTAGCTCGGGTCCGCGGTGACCCGGGCCTGCTCGACGTAGGCCGAGCCCAGCTGCGCCCAGGTCGTGTAGTCCCCGGGCACGGTCTCCAGCCGCGTCTGCGCCGCGGCGATGGCGGCGGTCAGCGGGTCGACGACGGCAGCCTGTTCGGCGGCGGCCGCCTCGGTGGTCTGCCGGTCCTGCTGGGCGCTGGCGAACCCGGCCACCGACGCCACCAGGAGCAGACCCCCGGCGGCGACGGCGGCCACCGCGTTGCGACGACGCACGATCAGACGTTCGGCTGGTCGCCGGCGGGGGCCGGGGTGCCGGCGGCGATCCGGGCGTCGCTCTCCTCGAGCGAGCGGTCCAGGTCCAGGGTGGCGCGGACGACGAGGTTGTCGTCGTAGGAGCGGGCACCCTGGTCGAAGGCACCGGTGCAGGTGATCAGCACGATCTCGCTGTCACCGACCGGGGCGTAGACCTCGTCGGCGGGGAAGGCGTCCTTCGCGTACTCCTGGCTCTCGGTGACGGTGAAGACGGCGACGGTGTTGTCCGCACGGGTGATCATCACCTCGTCGCCGACGGCGAGGTCCCGGAGCCGGTAGAAGACCGCCGGGCCGGTGTAGTCGTCGACGTGGCCGGCGATCAGCCCGGGCGGGCCCTGCGGGTCACCGGGGTAGTTGCCGCCGGTGAACCAGCCGGCCCGGGAGAAGTCCACCGGCACCTCGAGGGTGCCGTCGCTGTTGAGCCCGAGGTCGACCAGCGAGGAGCTGACCTCGATGGCGGGGATGTCGACCTGGACCGGCTCGGAGCGGGTCAGCGCGGTCGTCAGGTGCGGGATCGGCTCGCCCGCGGAGTTGGTCGGGGCGGTGGCCGACGGGGTCGCTGCGGGGGCGTCGGAGCCGCCGAAGAACAGGGCGCCCACCAGGACGCCGACGGCGAGCGCGGCGACGGTGGGGATCAGCCAGGTGGGGAGCCGACGACGCTTCGTGGGGGCGGGCTCGTCGGTGGTCATCTCGGACTCGAGGAACGGGGTGTCGTCACCGTTGCCGTGGTCGGAGCCGTACGGGGCGGAGTGGTCAGCCATGGGAGTCCGTTCCTTCGGTCTGCTGCCTCCCGACGGGCCCCGGTCAGGGGTGCCGGCGGCGTGAGGGTTCGTCCGTGAGGGGGTGGTGCCGGGGTGTGGTGGCAGCTGCCACCACACCCCGGCACCGTCGTGCGAGGTCAGACCTGGGGCGTGCCCGCGGCCTTGGAGCGGAGGTTACGACCGCGGATGAGCGAACCCGCTCCGGCACCGAGGAGCAGGAGCGCGGCCCCACCGGTCAGCGCCGGCATCAGGGTGTCGTCCCAGCCACCGGCACCGGTGTCGACGCCACCGACCGGGTACTGACCCGGGGCGGAGGCGACGGGGGTGGTGGACGGCGTCGCCGCGCCGCCACCGGGGGTCGGGGCCGGAGCCGGGGGAACCGGGCTGAGCCCGCCACCACCGGTGCCGCCGCCGCCGTTGACGGCCTCGGTGTTGGGCAGCGAGACGTACGGGAACACGTTGGAGAAGTCGTTGTCGTTGACGTCGACGGCGTCACCGGCAGCGAGGGCCGCGACTCCGGCAGCGACCCGGTCGGCCGGGACGTTGTTCGGGAAGTCGGTGACGTCGTAGACGCCCTCGAGAGCGAGGACCTCGATGTCCAGGACGTCGTCACCGAGGCGACGACCGTTCGGGAAGCCCTGCAGGTCACCGCCCACGACGCCCAGCCGGCTCTGCTGCGCAGCCGGGGTCGGCGGGATGGACATGTTCAGGCGCAGCATCTCCGAGGGGACGAAGGTGCCGTCGACGTAGTCGGTGTTCAGTGCCTGCGAGTTCAGGTCGATCGGCAGCGGTGCGGTGCCACCGGGCGCGAGGGCCGGGAACGCCGTGGTGATGCCAGTCAGGAAGACCTGCGCGATGTCGTTGCGGGGCGTGGCCGGCGCGGTGACGCCGTAGATGCCCTCGATCAGCGCGGGCAGCTCCGGGTTCAGGACCCGGTCCACGACGGCGGGGATGCCGGCGTCGTCGGCCGGGGTGATCGCGTTGAACGCGTCCTTCAGGCCGGCGGGGATGACGACCTCGTTCACCAGCGGCTGGCCCAGGCGGGAGACCTGCTGCAGGGGACCACCGGTGGTCACGGTGCCGTCGGCGTTGCGGGTGGTGATCGAGTCGCGGGACGTCGTGCTCCACACACCGAAGTGCGGGTTGGCCTCGGCGTCGCCGTTCAGGGCGAGGGCGTCGGCGGGCAGCTGCAGGGCGAGGGTGTTGACGTTGTACCCGGCGAGGGTGTCCTGGCCGACCTCGGACAGGTCACCGCCGTAGAGCAGGTCGAAGACGCGGAGGTCCAGGAAGAACGAGTCGTCCGCCTGGGTGGCCACGGTCTGCCCACCGTCGGGGAGAGCGGTGATGCCTGCGGTGCGCAGCGACTCGTAGTCCGGCATCCCGGCGTTGCCGGTGAAGGACGGCACGACCGGGGCGTCGTCCAGGACGGTGGTGAACGTCGTCCCGTTGTCCTCGGACAGCGTCAGGTCGTAGGTCTGCTGGAAGAGCAGGTTCTCGTCGTCCAGGGTGGTGACCGGACCGTTGTTGTAGAGGAACGTGTCCGTGCCACGGGTGTCCTGGGTGGAGAACTCCCACCGGTAGATCAGGTCGGCAACGGCGTCGCCGTCGTTGTCGATGTTGAAGTCGTAGGCAGCGCCGGTCGCCCACGGGTAGAAGTTCGGGCCGCCGTTGGGCTCCTCGAACGGGATCCAGTTGCCGATCAGGTTGACCAGCGTCGGGTCCGTCGGGTCGACGAACGCGTAGACGTCGGTGTTGTCCACCGCGGGGTCGGCCGCGATGAGCGGGGCCTCGCGGTGGCTGGAGGCGCCGGCCACGGTCGGGAGCAGCCCGATCACGGCCGAGCCGGCGAGCACCCCGCCCGCGGTCAACAGTGCGGCTGCACGCGTGCTGCGCCGCTGGAGGATGTGGTCGTGCTCGGACATGTGCGTCCTTCCCAGGCCGTCCGTGTGGACGGGAGATCACCGATGAGGGTGTCGCAGCAGCCGGTGAGCTGTGGGTTCCCCGGACGGCTGAGCGGTGGAGCGGCAGGACTGGTGGTACCCCGTGTTCCTGCTGCGACGTGCACAACCTAGGCAGCTGCCAGCGGATTCTGGGCTTACGGGGCGAGAAGACTCGGAACTCGCTGTGAGTTCGACAGCTTGTGTGCACCGGGGGTGGGGTGCTCGTCACATGCAGGCCACACCCTTCACACGCGTCACTCGTTCGCGTGGGCCAGGGGCCTTGTTGCCACCACTGTGCAACAGCCCGGCGTGTCCGGCGTGTCGACAGGCCGGGGTGTCGCGGTGTTGTCCCCGTCACACGCACCGGGCATGCTGCGCCGGAACCGTCAGCCCTGACCGTGGAGGACCGAACGTGTACCCAGGCGCCCACGCCCCCGACCACCCCGCCGTCGTCATGAGCGACACCGGCGCGACGCTCACGTACGGCGAGCTGGAGGAGCGGTCGGTCCGGCTGGCCCACGCCCTGCACGACGCCGGCCTGCGCCCCGGGGACGACGTCGCGCTGCTGGCCGAGAACGGGCTGCACACCTACGAGGTCTTCTGGGCCGCGATGCGCAGCGGGCTGTACCTGACCGCGATCAACCAGCACCTGGCGCCGGGCGAGGTGACCTACGTGCTCGACGACTGCGGGGCGAAGGCGCTGATCGTCTCGGCCGCGCTGAGCGAGCTGGCCCGCGCCGTGGTCCCCGAGACCCCCGGCATCACGCTGCGGCTGGCCCTGGGCGGGGCCGTCGAGGGCCACGGCGACTACGAGGGGGCCCTGGCCGCGGCGTCCCCGGAGCCGCCGGCGGACCAGCCGCGCGGCCGGGACATGCTCTACAGCTCCGGGACGACGGGGCTGCCCAAGGGCGTCAAGCCGCCGCTGCCCGGGGTGCAGGTCACCGAGGGTGGCGAGCCGCTGCTGAACGTCTTCGGCCCGATGTACGGCTTCGACGCCGACACCGTCTACCTCTCCCCCGCCCCGCTGTACCACGCAGCCCCGCTGCGCTTCGGCGGGATGGTGCACATGGTCGGCGGCACCGTCGTCGTCATGCCGAGGTTCGAGCCCGTCGCCGCACTGGCGGCCATCGAGCGGTACCGGGTGACGCACAGCCAGTGGGTGCCCACGATGTTCGTGCGGATGCTCAAGCTGCCCACCGAGGAGCGCACCCGCCACGACCTGGGCTCGCACCGGGTCGCGATCCACGCGGCGGCCCCGGCACCGGCCGAGGTCAAGGCCGCGATGATCGAGTGGTGGGGCCCGATCCTGAACGAGTACTACGCGGCCACCGAGGCGGTCGGGGTCACCTTCATCGACAGCCCGACCTGGCTGACCCACCAGGGCTCGGTGGGCCGCGCCGGGCTCGGCGTCCTGCACGTCTGCGCCGACGACGGCACCGAGCTGCCCGTCGGGGAGACCGGGCTCGTGTACTTCGAGCGCGAGGTGCTGCCCTTCAGCTACCACAACGACCCGGAGAAGACCCGCCGCGCGCAGCACCCGCAGCACGACAACTGGGGCACGACGGGCGACGTGGGGCACGTCGACGAGGACGGCTTCCTCTACCTGACCGACCGCAAGGCGTTCATGATCATCAGCGGTGGGGTGAACATCTACCCGCAGGAGGTCGAGAACGCCCTCACCCTGCACCCGGCGGTCACCGACCTGGCCGTGCTGGGCGTGCCGGACGAGGAGATGGGCGAGTCGGTGCGGGCCGTCGTCCAGGCCGCGCCGGAGGCGACCCCGGGACCGGAGCTGGAGCGCGAGCTGTTGGACTTCCTGCGGGCCCGGATCGCCCACTACAAGGTGCCGCGCAGCGTCCTGTTCGTCGAGGAACTGCCGCGGACGCTGACCGGGAAGCTGCAGAAGCACAAGATCCGGGACCTCTACCTGGAGCTGACGAGTTGAGTCACGACTACGGAACGAGACTGGACGGGGACGGTCGGTAGGGGTCAGGCTGGGCCGATGCGCCGCCCCGAGGTCGACCCGCACCCGTCGCCGACCGATCCGGTGGGTGCGTCCCGGCTGGCGACCACCTGCCTGCGGGCCCTGGCCGACCTGGGCCGGCCGGTCGAGCTGCGCGAGCTGCTCGCCCGGCTCAACCCGCGACCGGCCCAGGGCGACCGGGAGGAGTGGTCCTCGCGGCACCGGGCCCTGCTGGACGCCGTCGGTGAGCTGCGCCGCGCCCAGCTGATCGACGTCTACACCGAGGCACACGGTTCGCGGGCGGTCGTCCAGCTGGCCGACCGGGACGACGTCCACCAGCGCGCCTGGGGCTGAGCTCACTCCCCCAGCAGGACGGTCAACGACCGGCCGAGCACGCCCCGGTCCGGCGTCGTCCCGGTCACCAGGGACTGCACCGCCCACCCGTCGACGACGGCCACGGCCGCCCGGGCCCGGTCCGGGTCGGGCGTGTGCGCAGAGGCCAGGTCGGTGAGCAGCCGCACCCAGCCCTGCGCCGACTCCCGCAGCGCCGGCCGGTGCCCGGCCGCCAGGTACAGCGTGTAGCCCGCGCGCACCGCTTCCGGGTCGGCCGCGAAGGCGTCCACCAGCCGCCCGGCGAGCCAGTGCAGGTCGGCACCCACAGCCGGGACGGCGGCCACCAGCTCGTCGGTCTGCTGGGCGAGCGCGGCGGCGAGCAGCCCGTCGAGGGTCGCGAAGTGGTAGGCCACCGACGTCTTGGCCACCCCCGCCTCGGCCGCGACCGTGCGGTGCGTGACGGCGTCGACCCCCTCTCGGGCGACCAGCCGGCGGACGGCGTCCAGCAGCTCCCCGCGGGTCTCCTCCCCCCGGGCGCGCCGTCCGTCGGGGGTGGTCACGAGCCGGCGTGCACGACGACGACGCCCAGCACGATCAGCCCCACCCCGACCAGCTGCCGGCCGCCGAGCCGGTCGCCGGAGAAGACCGCACCCCCGAGGGTGGCCAACGCGATCCCCGAGCCGGTCCAGATGCCGTAGCCGACGGCGAGGGACACCCCGTTGACCAGGGCCTGCGCCATCAGGGTCACCGACCCCCCGATGCCGGCCAGGGTCAGCAACGCCATGCCCGGACGCCGGAAGCCCGCACTGACCCGCAGCGCCGCGATGCCCACCACCTGCGCCACGACCGCCCCGGCGAGCCAGGCCAGCCCCACCCCGGTCACGGCGCCACCGGCGGACGCGCGGTCTGGACGACGACCACCCCGGCCGCGAGCAGCAGCAGCCCGAGGGCCTGAACCGCGGTCAGCGGGTCACCGAACAGCAGCACGCTGGCCGCCGTCGCCGCCACCAGCCCGGCCCCGGTCAGCGTCGCGTACGCCGCGCCGAGCCCGATGCCCCCGCGGTCGAGCAGCAGCGAGAACAGCCAGAGCGAGACGCCGTAGCCGAGCAGCGTGCCGAGGGTGGGCAGCGGGCGGGTGAACCCGTCGGACACCCGCAACGCCAGGGTGCCGACGACCTCGGTGGCCACCGCCCCGCCCAGCAGCCAGAGGAAATGTGGACGCACGTCCCACATCCTCCCAGACCCCTGACGAGAAGCGCCCTTCTCGTCCGGGGAGCCGGCGAGAAGGGCGCTTGTCGTCAGCTTCTTGCCGGATGCGCAAGGGGTGTTGCCGGTGGGGCGTGGGCAGCGGACGGTGAGGTGGTCGGTCGGAGTGACCGACGGAGGAGAGGACGGAACCGTGGACGCAGCACTGGAGCAGGTCGACGTCGTGGTGGTCGGGGGCGGCCCCGCCGGGCTGAGCGGGGCCAAGGCGGTGGCGCGGTCGAAGCGGTCGGTGGTGGTCGTGGACGACGACCGACCGCGCAACGCCACCGCGGACGGCGCGCACAACGTGCTGGGCAACGAGGGCATCGCCCCGCGCGAGCTGCTGGCCGCCGGGCGGGCCGAGCTCGCGGCCTACGGCGGGCAGGTCCGCTCCGGGCGGGTCACCGACGCCGTCGCCCTGCCCGACGGCGGCTTCCGGGTCGACCTGGCCGACGGCACCTCGCTGGGGGCCCGGCGGCTGCTGATCGCCTCCGGGCTGCAGGACGTGCTGCCCGACGTCGAGGGGCTGGGCGAGCGGTGGGGCCGCGACGTCCTGCACTGCCCGTACTGCCACGGCTGGGAGGTGCGGGACACCCCGGTCGGCGTGCTGGCCACGACCCCCATGGCGGTGCACGGCACGATGCTGTTCTCCCAGCTCACCGCGGACGTCGTCTACTTCGCGCACACCGGGCCGGCGCTGTCGGCCGAGGACGCCGAGGCCCTCGCCGCCCGCGGGGTGCGGGTGGTCGAGGGCGAGGTGGTCGGTGTCGAGGTGACCGACGACCGGCTCAGCGGTGTGCGGCTGGCGTCGGGGGAGGTCGTCCCCCGGGCCGCGCTCGTGGTCGCCCCGCAGTTCCGGGCCCGCGACACCCACCTGGCCTCGCTCGGGCTCGTCGCCGAGGACCTGGTGCACGCCGGGGCGGTGCTGGGCACCAAGATCGCCGCGGACCCGACCGGCAGGACGAGCGTGCCCGGGGTCTGGGTGGCCGGGAACACCACCGACCCGATGGCCCAGGTGGTCTCCTCGATGGCCTCGGGGCTGCAGGCCGGCGCGATGGTGAACGCCGACCTGGTCGCCGAGGAGACCCGGGCGTTGGTGGCTGCCGCGCGCGCCCGAGCCTGAGCAGGGAGGATCGGCTCGATCGGTCGCCCGGCCGGAACGCCCGTGTCAGACCTGGAGCCCCGTGCCCACCGACCACCGGCTCACCGTCGTCCCCGACCCGGGCGAGGGCGTCCGCACCTCGCTCCCCCGCGGGTCCGACACCGCCGACCAGCTGGTCTGCGGGGAGTGCGGGCAGGTGCTGGCCCTGGCCCGTCGCCCGCGGCCGGCCGGGGAGGGCCTGCTGCGCTGCCCGCGGTGCGGCGCGGTCAACGACACCGGGTCACCGGCGCGCTGACCGCCCGACCACGACGGTGCCGCCGCGGTCCTCGTCGGGGTCGGTGACCACCTCGGCGGTCAGCCCGCCCTCCCGCACCAGGGCGGCGGTCCGGTCGGCCTGGCCGCGGCTGGTCTCCAGCAGCAGCAACCCGTCCTCGGCCAGCCAGTCGGCCGCGCCGGCCGCGACCCGGCGGTGCAGGTCCAGGCCGTCGTCCCCACCGTCCAGGGCGACGAGCGGCTCGTGGTCACGGGCCTCGGGCGGCATGTCCGCGACGGCCGCGCTCGGCACGTAGGGCGCGTTCACGCACAGCAGGTCCACCCTGCCGCGCAGGTCGGCGGGCAGGGCGGCGTACAGATCGCCGGCCACCACCCGGCCACCGAGGGGCTCGACCGCGCGGCGGGCGCAGGCGACGGCGGCCGGCTCGACGTCGGCGGCGACCAGCTCCCCGCCACCGAGCTGGCGGTGCACGGCGGCCCCGACCGCGCCGGCGCCGCAGCACAGGTCGACCACCACGGCGCCCCCGTGGGCCACGGCCAGCTCCACCAGCAGCTCGGTGCGCCGGCGGGGGGTGAAGACGCCGGGGTCGACGGGCACCCGCTGCCCAGCGAACTCGACCCAGCCGAGCAGGTGCTCCAGCGGCTCGCCGGCGACCCGGCGGGCCACCAGCGCGTCCAGCGCGGCGCCCCCGGCGGCCTCCAGCAGCAGCTCGGCCTCGTCCTCGGCGAACACGCAGCCGGCCGCCCGCAGCCGGGCCACGGTGCGCGTGCGCAGGTCGAGGATCACGTCGCCAGTGTCGCCCGCGCCGTTTCCACCTCCCCCCGCGACGGACAGGACCCACCGGTGACGCGCTGCCTGGTGACCGGTTCGACGGGCTACATCGGATCCCGGCTGGTGGTCCAGCTCGTGCGGGCCGGGCACGAGGTCGCCGCCTCGGCCCGTGACGTCGACAAGCTGGCCGCCTTCGACTGGCCCGACGACGTCCCGGCCGTGGAGCTCGACGTGTCCGACCCGGCCTCCTGCGACCGGGCGTTCGCCGAGGCCGGCCCGGTCGAGGTCGCCTACTTCCTGGTGCACTCCATCGGCGAGGGCGACTTCGCCGAGCACGACCTGGAGAGCGCCCGGCAGTTCGCCGCCGCCGCGCACCGTGCCGGGGTGCGCCGGCTGGTCTACCTGGGCGGGTTCGTGCCGCAGCAGGAGGAGCTGTCCGAGCACCTGGAGAGCCGCGCCGACGTCGGCGACGCCCTGGGCGAGGCCGGCGTCGAGCTGGTCTGGCTGCGTACGGCGATCGTGCTCGGTGGCGGCTCGACGTCCTACGAGCTGGTCCGGCACATCGCCGACCGGGTGCCGGTGGTGCCGTTGCCGACCTGGATGCGTCACCCGGTCTCCCCGATCGCGGTCTCCGACGTGCTGCGCCACCTGGTCGCCGCCGCCGAGCGGGACGTGCTGCCGGCCGGGGCCTACGACGTGTCCAACGGCGAGGACCCCTCCTACGCCGACCTGATCAAGGCCTACGCGGCGGACGCCGGGCTGCGCCGGCTCTGGGTGCCGATGCCCCCGGTCCCTGCCCGCCTGGTCGCGGCCATCGCGTCCCGGCTCACCCCGCTGCCGCACGAGCTGGCCGCCGACCTGATCATGAGCCTGCCCAACAGCATGGCCTCGCACGACCACCGGATCACCGACTTCGTGCCCGACCCCCCGGGCGGACCGGTCACGGTCCGGGACGCCCTGCACCGGGCCCGCACCGGCGGGGTGGCGGTCGGCGTCTGGGCCTCGGCCGACCCGTTGCACCGCGCGGACACCGACCCCGACTGGTCGGCCTGACCCCGGCCGGCCTCGGGCACACTGGGCCGGGTGACTCTCGGCAGGAAGCTCGGCGCCGGCGCCGTGGTGCTGGCCCTCGGCGGGTTCGTCGCCTTCGCGGCGACCTTCACCCCGGTCAACGAACGGCGGACCGGCACCGCTGAGGGACCCCAGCTGACCGGGTCGCTGGTCGGCGCGGGGTCCAGCGCCCAGCAGGCGGCCATGCAGGGCTGGACGGCGGGTTTCTCCGCGCTGCAGCCCGGCGTCTCCGTCGACTACGACCCGGTGGGGTCCGGCGGTGGCCGCGAGCAGTTCCTGGCCGGGGGCATCGTCTTCGCCGGCTCCGACGCCGCCCTGGACGACGCGGAGCTGGCCGAGGCCACCGAGCGCTGCGGGCCGGCCGGGGTGTTCGAGCTGCCCGACTACATCGCCCCGATCGCCGTGGTGCACAGCCTGGACGTGCCGGACCTGCAGCTGGCGCCGGCCACGCTGGCCGGGCTGTTCTCCGGCGCGATCACCCGCTGGGACGACCCGGCCGTGGCTGCCGACAACCCCGGTGTGGCCCTGCCCGACCTCGCCGTCGCCCCGGTGCACCGCAGCGACGACTCGGGGACGACGGAGAACTTCACCGACTACCTGGTGGCCGCGGCCGGCGACGCCTGGCCGGCCGCCGCCTCCGGCGAGTGGCCGTTGAGCGGCGGGGAGGCCGCCCAGGGCAACTCCGGGGTGGTCGCCGCCGTGCGCGGGGGCAGCGGCACCGTCGGGTACGCCGACCTCAGCCAGGTCGGCGAGCTGGGCGTGGCCTCGATAGGGGTGGGCGAGACCTTCGTGGCGCCGTCGGCGGAGACCGCCGCGGCCGTCGTCGAGGAGTCCCAGCTGCTGCCCGGCCGCGGCGAGCACGACCGCGCGATCGAGCTGGCCCGGGACACCACGACGGGCGACCAGTACCCGATCGTGCTGGTCAGCTACCACGTCGGGTGCCTGGCGTACGACGACGCGGAGACCGTCGAGCTGCTGCAGGCGTTCCTCTCCTACGTGGTCAGCGAGGAGGGTCAGGACGCCGCCGCCGAGGTGGCCGGGTCGGCGCCGATCTCCGACGCGCTGCGCGAGGAGGCCCTCGCGGCGATCGAGGCCATCCACGCGACGTCGTGAGGTGACGCGCTGCCGGTGACCGGGTTCACTGGCGGCGTGCGGGGGTCCGGGCGGGTGGTCACGGAGCAGTGGCGTGCCCTGCTCCCCACCGCACACCTGCTCACCGGCTCCGACGCCGAGGCCCGCGACCTGCTGCTGCGCGGGCTGGCCGCCGTGCGGGACGGCGACGACCGGGACGCCGCGCTGCGCGGGTTGGTCCGGGCCCACCTGCGACGCCGGCTCCGCGGGTCGGGCACGCTCGTCGGCACCCCGACCCCGCCGTTCTGGGTCTCCCCCGCCGACGCCGCGTCCGCGGCGCGGCTGGCCGCGGCCCTGGACCGGCTCACCCCGGCCCAGCGGGCCGCGGTGGTGTTGCGCTTCCACGAGGGCGTGCCCGACACCACCGCCCTGGTGCCCGACACCGACCCGGTCGCCGCCGCGGCCCTGCTCGCCGACGAGGTCCCCGACCCCGCCGACCTCCCGGCCCGGCTCGACGGGCTGGCCGCGCTGTCGGACGCAGGGACGCTCACCGACGAGACCGTGGCGCTGGGCGTCCGCGGGGTGACCACCGACCGGCGTCGCCGGGTCGCACTGGCCGTCGGTGCGGTCGCCGTCCTCGCCGTGGGCGCGGTGCTGGCGCCCGGCCTCACGACGCGGGACGCCCCGACGGCGGCGGCACCCTCGGCGACCCCCACGGCCTCGCCGACCCGCGGGTCGCTGGCCGCGGACGACGGGTTCCTCCGCGACGTCCGCACCGCCCTGGACCCGGGCTGGCGCAGCACCGGCGCTGACGGCTGGACCGTGGAGTTCGCCGGGGACCTGTCCGGGGTGCGCGCCGTCCTGCTCAGCCGAGGCGCTCCCGACACCACCGAGCTGACCTGGTTGACCGGCCCGGCGGGCGCCCCGGCGGGCGAGCTGGATTCCGTCGCGTGGTCCCCCGGCCAGGCCCCGGAGGCCGCCGCGGTGGTGGTCGGCCCCGACCAGGGCGTCGCGGACCCCACCCTGCTGGTCGTCGGGCGCCCGGGTGACGAGCTACGGGTCTCCCCCGGCCTGGACGTGGCGGCCGACGGCAGCACCAGCGAGGTGTTCGCCGACGTCCCCGTGTCCGAGGACGGCGTGGCCGCCGTCGCCGTCCGGCCCGACGGGGACGCGGTGCGGTACCAGGTCGTCCGGGACGACCTGCTCTTCGACCCGGCCGTGCCGTTCGACCCCGACGGCCCGGCCGTCGTCGCCGACCTCGGGGACGGCGCCGAGCCCCCCACCCCCGCCGGGCCGCCGTCCCGGTCCGGGGCGGCGACCAGCTCCGCGCGGGCGCTGGCCGTCGCGCTGTCGACCATCGGCGACGCCACCGGCTGGGCCCCCGAGCAGCTCGACGTCACCGTGCTCGGCGCCGGCACGTTCCCGCTCCCCGGGGGCACCGACGCCGACGCCGTCTCCGTTGCTGCAGTGCTGCCCGACGGCGGCCTCGTGACGACGACGGCCTGGGCGAGCGTGGGCACCCAGACCACCAGCTGGGGCAGCTGCGGCAGCACCGGGCACCCGGCGGGCACCGACCCGGCCTCGCTGACCGTGGCCGCCCGCTGCGGCTCCTACGCCGGCGACGGCTCCACGTTCGGGGTGACGCTGCTGGTCGCCGCCCCGCCCGGGGTGCCCGTGGTGCTCGGCATCGCTGCGGGCGGCACGACCGTCACGCCCGGGCTCGACCGCGGGTGGGGCTTCGTCGTCGCCGACGCCGACGCGTTCACCGAGGTCTCCGCCGACGGGGTGCCGGGCACGGTGACCCGCGAGGGCGCGGACCTGTTCAGCCGGTGAGCGAGTCGGTGGTCAGCCGGGCGGTGCGGGTGGTCGACGCCTTCCGGCCCGGCGAGACCACGCTCGGGGTCTCCGAGATCGCCCGCCGGTCGGGCCTGCACGTGGCGACGACGTCCCGGCTGGTCGCCGAGCTCGTCGAGCTGGGGCTGCTCCGGCGGGACACCGACCGCAGGGTCGGGCTGGGCCTGCGGCTGTGGGAGCTGGGCGCCCGGGCCTCGCCGGCGTTGTCGCTGCGTGAGGTGGCCATGCCGCTGATGGAGGACCTGCACGCCGTGGTCGGCCAGCACACCCAGCTGGGCGTGCTCGACGGCGCCGAGGTGCTGTTCCTGGAAAGGCTGTCCGCCCCGGGCGCGGTCGTGAACTACACCCGCATCGCCGGTCGGCTGCCGCTGCACGCCTCGTCCTCCGGGCTGGTGCTGCTCGCCCATGCGGGCCCCGACCTGCAGGAACGCACCCTGGCCGGGCCGCTGCGCACCTTCACCCCGGCCACGATCGGCACCCCGGCACGGCTGCGGGCGGCACTGGACCACGTGCGCCGGGAGGGCGTGGCGTTCTGCCCCGGGCACATCCACGCCGACGCCTGCGGGATCGCCGTCCCGGTGCGCGACCCGGCCGGTGCCGTCGTCGCCGCGCTGGCGGTGATCGTGCCCAACGACGCCGATGCCCGGACCCAGGTCCCGGCGCTGCGGGCGGCGGCCCGAGGGATCGGCCGACAGCTCGTCTCTCACTGAGCGAGAACGGCATGGCAGCCGTCACGTGCATCCGGAGATGCTCCGCGGCATGACACCGACCGCCGCAGCGCCGCGGCAGGCCACGCTGCGGGTGACCGCCAGGGAGACGGTGGCCGACGGCGTCGTCGCGCTCACCCTGGCCGACCCGGCCGGGGCCCGGCTGCCCGACTGGACGCCCGGCTCGCACGTCGACCTGGTGCTGCCCACCGGGCTGACCCGGCAGTACTCGCTGTGCGGGGACCGCTGGGACGCCTCGACCTACCGGGTCGCGGTGCTCCGCGAGCCGATCGGACGCGGCGGCTCGGCCTGGGTGCACGACGAGCTCGCGGTCGGCGACCTGGTCGGCGTCGGCGGCCCGCGCAACCAGTTCCGGCTGGTCCCCGCGCCGCGCTACCTCTTCATCGCCGGCGGCATCGGGATCACCCCGTTGCTGCCGATGATCGACGCCGTCCGTCGGCTCGGCGCGGACTGGCGGCTGGTCTACGGCGGCCGCACCCGCGACTCGATGGCCTTCCTGGACGAGCTCGCGGTGCACGGCGACCGGGTGACCGTGCTGCCCCAGGACGAACACGGGCACCTGCCGCTGGCCGAGCTGTTCGCCGGGGTCGACGCCGACACCCGGGTCTACTGCTGCGGCCCCGCCCCGTTGCTGGACGCCGTCGCCGGCCTCGACCTCCCCCCGCGAGTGCTGCGCACCGAGCGGTTCGCTGCGCAGGAGCAGGGCGCCCCGGCCCGGGACACCCCGTTCACCGTGGTGCTCGACCGCACCGGCGTCGAGGTGGTGGTCACCCCCGACGTCAGCGTGCTGGAGGCGGTCCGGTCGGTCGGGGTGGACGTGCTGTCCTCCTGCCGGGAGGGCACCTGCGGCACCTGCGAGACGACCGTGCTCGCCGGGGAGCCCGACCACCGAGACTCGGTGCTCGACGAGGCCGAACGTGCCGCCGGGGACTGCCTGTTCGTCTGCGTCTCCCGCTCCCGCGGCGACCGTCTGGTGCTGGACCTGTGAGCGCCCTGCCGGCCCTGGACCTGGACCCCTTCGACCCCGAGGTGCTGCGCGACCCGCTGCCCGCCCACGCCGCGCTGCGCGACGCCGGCCCGCTGGTCCGCCTCCCGCGGTACGACACGTACGCGATCGCCCGGTACGCCGACGTCCGGGCGGCGCTGAGCGACTGGCAGTCCTTCGAGTCCTCGGCCGGGGTGGGGCTGACGAACTTCCGCACCGAGACGCCGTGGCGCCCGCCGTCCCTGCTGCTGGAGGCCGACCCGCCGGCGCACGACGCCCCGCGCACGGTGCTGGCCAGGATCCTCGGCCCGCGGGCGCTGCGCCGGCTGCGCGAGGACTGGGCCGCCGACGCCGTGGCCCTGGTCGACGACCTGCTGGGCGGCCGGTCCGAGGTCGAGGTGGACGCCGTCCCGACGCTGGCCGCGGCCTTCCCGCTGCGGGTCTTCCCCGACGCGGTGGGCCTGCGGGCCGACGGCCGGGAGCACCTGCTCCCCTACGGCGACCACGCGTTCAACGCCTTCGGGCCGACCGACAACCCGCTGGTGCTGGCCGGCAACGAGCACATGGCCGAGCACGCCGGCTGGGTCGGGCAGCAGTGCCTGCGGGAGAACCTGGCCCCGGCCGGCTTCGGCGCCGACATCTGGGCCGCCGCCGACCGCGGCGACCTCACCCACGCCCAGGCCCCGCTCGTCGTCCGCTCGCTGCTCACCGCGGGGGTCGACACCACCGTGCACGGCATCGGCGCGGTGCTGCACGCCCTGGCCGCCACCCCCGGCGCCTGGGACCTGCTGCGCGCCCGCCCCGAGCTGGTGCGGGTGGCCTTCGACGAGGCCGTCCGGTGGGAGTCGCCGGTCCAGGCGTTCTTCCGGACGACGGTGCGCGACGTCCCGGTCGCCGACGCGGTCGTCCCGGCCGGGGCGAAGGTGCTGGTGTTCTTCGCCGCCGCCAACCGCGACCCCCGGCACTGGGCCGACCCGGACGCCTTCGACCTCACCCGCGACCCCTCCGGCCACGTCGGCTTCGGGATGGGCATCCACCAGTGCGTCGGCCAGCACGTCGCCCGGCTGGAGGCCGAGTCGCTGCTCACCGCCCTGCTGGCCCGGGTCACCCGGCTGGAGCTCACCGGCGAGCCGGTGCGACACCTCAACAACACCCTGCGCGCCTGGGACTCGCTACCGCTGCGCCTCACGGTGTGACGCGGCGAACCGGCCGGGCGTGGTGCCGGTGACCCGGGAGAAGTCGCGGACGAAGTGGGCCTGGTCGGCGTAGCCCAGCACCGCGGCGGTCTCGGCGAGCGGGGCGCCGTCGTGCCGCAGCAGGTCGGCGGCCTCCTGCAGCCGGCGCCGCTGGACCAGCCACTTCGGGGTCAGCCCCAGCCGCCGCTGCAGCAGCCGCTGCAGGGCACGCTCGCCCAGCCCGGTCTCCTCGCACAGCTGGGCCACCCGCAGCAGGTCGGGCCGGCCCTCCACCAGCGCGACCACCCGGTCGACCAGCTCGCCCTCGGGGTCGACCGGCAGCAGCGGGGTCAGCGCCTCGGCGAACGCCGCGATGGAGGCCTCGTGGGCGGTCGCGGCGAGCGGGTCGACGGCCATCGCCGTCCGCACCCTGTCGACGAGCTCAGCCGAGTCGAGCACCTCACCCAGGTCCACGTGCCGGTCGGTGAACGCGGCCATCGACCCGCCGGCCACCAGCGACCCGGCGGCCGGCGTGCACATCACGCCCACGGCCCAGCCGTCCCCGGCCAGCGTGGTCTCCGACAGCCCGGTGCGGACGCCGTAGAAGCGGGCGTAGTCGTGCGCGACGACCAGCAGCGACACCGGGTACTGAAGCACCCGCTGCACCGACTCCTCCCCGGCCGGCACCGACCAGACCGGCACCCAGAACCGCTGCACCAGCGGCTCCAGCCCGGGCGGCGGCGGGTAGCGGTGCATCACGTGCGAGCGGTCGCCGGGCGCCCGCAGGTGGGCGCGCTCCACGGCGTCCACCGAGCGGCGTGGGGTGTCGGGTTCCATCAAGACGCCACCCTGCCGCACGCAGGAGGGTCCGTGGCGTGAACGCCACCGCCGCCTACGAGGCCGCCGCCCGACCCCTGTCCGCCGTCCTCGACGCCGTCCCGGCCACCGCCTGGGACGCGCCGTCCCCGTGCGACGGGTGGTCGGCCCGCGACGTCGTCGCCCACGTGGTCACCACCCAGCGCGAGCTGCTGACGACGCACGGCGCCGCGCTCGGTCCGGCGCCCGACCTAGCGGACCCGGCCGCGGCCTTCCGCGCGCACAGCATCGAGCTGCTCGGCCTGGCCGGCGAGCTGGCCGACCGGACCTACGACGGGTTCTTCGGCCCCACCACCGTGGGCGCCACGCTCGAGCAGTTCTACGTCTGGGACATGGTCGTGCACCGCTGGGACGTCGCCCGGGCCACCGGCGGCGACGAGACGCTCACCGACGCCGAGCTGGCGCGCACCGAGGCCGGCGCGGACGGCTTCGGCGAGGCGTTGCACATGGACGGCATCTGCGCCCCCGCCGTCCCCGCCCCGGACGGCGCCGACCGGCAGACCCGGGTGCTCGCCCGCCTGGGCCGCACCGCGTAGGCGGAGGGCCGGAGCGCAGGTCTCCTGCGCTCCGGCCCTCCACCTCAGCTCGCCGCGCCGAGGGCGTCGGCCAGCCGGTGGTGCAGTGCGGCCTCGTCGGCCCGGTGCTGGCGCTCCAGCGTGCGGGCCAGCGCCCGGCGGGCCCAGCCGTCGGCCGGCGCCAGGCCCACCAGGGCCTCGAACGCCTGCTCGGCCCTGACCAGCTGCGCGGACTCGAAGCAGGCCCGGCCCAGCAGCTCGAGGACGGCGACGTTGGTCGGCTCGGCCGCCACGACCGGGGCCAGGATCGCCACCGCCTCGGTCGGCTGCCCGCTGGTCAGGAACAGCTCGGCGCGGAGGAACTCGGAGTGCAGGTCGATGTCGGTCATGGGGGGCCTCCTCTCAGGCGGGGGCACAACGCGCCACGGGCCGCTGCCCTTCCCGCCGTCCACGGGGCAGGATCCTCCGGGTGACCCGTGCCGTCGAGACCCCGACCGCGAGCCGTGAGCAGGCCCGCCGGCGGGCGGTCCCCGTGCTGGTGGGCAGCCAGGTGCTCGGCGGCGTCGGGGTGGCCGGCGGGATCGCCGTCGGCGGTCTGCTGGCCGAGCAGGTGTCGGGGTCGACGGCGCTGTCCGGTCTGGCGCAGACCGCCACCGTGCTGGGCGCGGCCGGGCTCGCGGTGCCGATGGCCCGGCTGGCCGCCGCCCGCGGACGACGTCCGGCGCTGGCGACCGGGTACGGGCTGGGCCTGGCCGGCGCCGGGCTGGTGGTGCTCGCCGCCGTCCTCGGCTCGTTCGTGCTCCTCGTCGCCGGTCTGCTGCTGGTCGGCGGGGCCACGGCGTCGGGGCTCCAGGCCCGCTACGCCGCCACCGACGCAGCCACGCCGGCGACCCGCGGCCGGTCGTTGTCCACCGTGGTGTGGGCGACCACGGCCGGCGCGGTGCTCGGCCCCAACCTGTCCGGCGTCGGCGGCCGGCTGGGCGAGGCGGTCGGGGTGACCCCGCTGGCCGGGCCGTTCCTGCTCGCCGCGGCCGCCTTCGCCGCCGGCGCGGTGCTGGTCTGGGTGCTGCTGCGGCCCGACCCGCTGGTGGTCGCCGGGCCCGGCGCGCCGACCGGTCCACGGCCCTCCCTGCGGACCACGCTCGGCGTGGTGTGGGGCCTGCCGGCCGCCCGGCTCGGGCTGGTCGCGATCGCCACGTCGCACGCGGTGATGGTCGGGGTGATGGTGATGACCCCGGTGCACCTGGGCCACGGCGGCGCCTCGCTGCAGCTGGTCGGGCTGGTGATCAGCGTGCACGTGGCCGGCATGTACGCCGCCTCCCCGGTGATGGGCTGGCTGGCCGACCGGTTCGGCCGGGTGCCCACCCTCGGGCTCGGGGTGGGCCTGCTCGCCGTGGCGCTGCTGGTCGGCGGGCTCGCCCCGGCCGAGGCCCACGGCTGGGTGACCGTCTCGATGCTGCTGCTGGGGCTCGGCTGGTCGGCCGGGCTGGTCGCCGGCTCCACGCTGCTCTCGGAGTCCGTCCCCGCCGAGGTGCGCACCCCGGTGCAGGGCAGCTCGGACCTGGTGATGGGCCTGGCCGGGGCCACCGCCGGCGCGCTGGCCGGACCGGTGCTGTCGGCCGGTGGCTACGGCACGGTCGCCGTCGCCGCCGGGGTGCTGCTGGTCCCGCTGGCCGTGCTGCTGCTGAAGGGCGCGCACGTAACCTCGCCCGGGTCATGACCTCACCCCGCGACCGCGTCGACGCCTGCCCCGGCGCCCTGCAGACGCACACCGCCGCCGACGGCGAGCTCGCCCGCGTGCGGGTGCCCGGCGGGTCGCTGAGCGCCCACCAGCTGCGGGTGCTGGCGCTCGCGTCCCGCGAGCTCGGCGACGGCCACCTGGAGATGACCAGCCGCGGCAACCTGCAGCTGCGTGGTCTCCCGGTGGTCCACGACCTCGGCGACCGGCTGGCCGACGCCGGCCTGCTGCCCAGCGCCACCCACGAGCGGGTCCGCAACGTGCTGGCCAGCGCGCTCACCGGCCTGGACGACGAGGGGCACGTCAACGCCTCCCCCTGGGTGCGGGCCCTGGACGCCGGTCTGGTCGCCGACCCCGCCCTCGCCGAGCTGCCCGGCCGCTTCCTGGTCTCCCTGGACGACGGCCGCGGCGACGTGATCGGCCTGGGTGCCGACGTCGGCCTGCTGGCGCTGTCGGCCACCGAGGTCGCGCTGGTGCTCGGCGGGGTCGACTCCGGGCTGCGCACCGACCCTGGCGGCGCCGTCGACCTCGCGCTCGAGGCCGCCCGCGCCCTGCTCGCCGAACGCGCCGCGCAGGACTCGCAGGCCTGGCGGCTGGCCGAGCTGGACGACGGACCGGCCCGGGTCGCCGCCCGGCTCACCGCCCGCCGCGGCACCCCGGTCGAGGTGCCCGCCGCGCCGCTGGTGGGCCAGGTGGGCGCGGTCGCCCAGCCCGATGGACGGACCGCGCTGGTCGGCGTCGTCCCCCTCGGCCGGCTGAGCGCCGACCAGGCCGAGCTGCTCGCCGAGCTGGCCGACGGCGTGCGGATCACCCCGTGGCGCACCGTCGTCGTCCCGGACCTGGCCGAGGAGGCCGTGGACGACGCCGCCGTCGACCTGTTCCGCACCGGGTTCGTCTTCGACGAGTCGAGCCCGTGGCTGCAGGTCACCACGTGTGCCGGCCGGCCCGGGTGCGCGAAGTCCCTCGCCGACGTCCGGGCGGATGCAGGGGCCGCGGTGACGGCGGGCAGACTGCCTGCAGACGGTGCCCGGCAGCACTGGGCCGGCTGCGGACGACGCTGCGGCCGCCCCGCCGGGGCCCTGGACGTGGTCGCCACCGGTGACGGCTACACGATCGGAGCGGTGTGAGCGCGCAGTACGAGTACGAGCACGACGGCGCCGAGATCTACCGGCAGTCCTTCGCGACCATCCGCCGGGAGGCGGCGCTGGACCGGCTGCCCGCCGACGTCGCCCAGGTGACGGTGCGGATGATCCACGCCTGCGGACAGGTCGACCTGGTCTCCGACGTCGCCTGGTCCGACGGCGTGGTGGGGAAGGCGCGGGCCGCACTGGAGCTCGGTGCCCCCGTGCTGTGCGACGCGCAGATGGTGGCCGCCGGGGTGACCCGCAAGCGGCTGCCGGCCTTCAACGAGGTGGTGTGCACGCTCAACGACCCGCGCACCCCGGACCTGGCCCGCGAGATGGGCACCACCCGCACCGCGGCGGCCCTGCACCTGTGGGGCGAGAAGCTCGAGGGCGCCGTCGTCGCGATCGGCAACGCCCCCACCGCGCTGTTCCACCTGCTGGAGATGGTCGCCGCCGGTGGCCCGCGCCCGGCCGCCGTCGTGGGCATCCCGGTCGGCTTCATCGGCGCGGTGGAGAGCAAGGAGGCCCTGGCCGCCTCCGACCTGGACTTCCTCGTCGTCCGCGGCCGCCGGGGTGGCTCGGCGATGACCGCCGCCGCGGTCAACGCGCTGGCGAGCACCGCGGAGTGACCGGCCGCCTCTACGGCGTCGGCCTGGGCCCCGGCGACCCCGAGCTCGTCACCGTCAAGGCCGCCCGGCTGATCGGTGCCGCCGACGTCGTCGCCTTCCACGCCGCCCGGCACGGCCGCTCGGTGGCCCGCGGGCTGGCCGAGCCGTACCTGCGCGCGGGCCAGGTCGAGGAGCTGCTGGTCTACCCGGTGACCACCGAGACCACCGACCACCCCGGCGGCTACCAGGGCGCGATCGACGAGTTCTACGAGACCGCCGCCGCCCGGCTCGCCGCGCACCTGGACGCCGGCCGGGACGTCGTCGTCCTCGCCGAGGGGGACCCGTTCTTCTACGGCTCCTACATGCACATGCACAAGCGGCTCGCGCACCGGTACGAGACCGAGGTCGTGCCCGGGGTGACCAGCGTCAGCGGCGCCTCGGCCGTCCTCGGCCGGCCGCTCGTCGAGCGCGACGAGGTGCTCACCGTGCTGCCCGGCACGCTGCCCTCCGACGAGCTCGCCGAGTGGCTGGCCACCACCGACTCGGCCGCGGTGATGAAGCTGGGCCGCACCTTCCCCGGCGTCCGGGACGCCTTCGAGGCCGCCGGCGTGCTCGACCGCGCCTGGTACGTGGAGCGGGCCACGACCACGCGTCAGCGCGTCCTGCCGCTGGCCGACGTGGACCCGGAGAGCGTGCCGTACTTCTCGCTCGCCCTGCTGCCCTCGGAGCTGACCGGGCCGGGCAACGCGCCCGAGTCGTTCGCCGGTCCGCCCACCGAGCCCGGCGTCACCGTGGTCGGGCTGGGACCGGGCTCCCGCGCCTGGACCACCCCCGAGGCCGCCGCCGCGCTCGCCGAGGCCGACGACCTGGTCGGCTACGGCCCCTACCTGGACCGGGTGCCGGCCAACCCGCGCCAGGTCAAGCACCCCAGCGACAACCGGGTGGAGGCTCTCCGGGCGGCCGCAGCGCTGGAGATGGCCCGCTCGGGCCGCCGGGTCGCAGTCGTGTCTTCGGGCGACCCGGGGGTGTTCGCGATGGCCGCGGCCGTGCTCGAGGTGGCCGCCGCCGACTTCCCCGACGTCCCGGTGCGGGTGCTGCCCGGCATCACCGCCGCCCAGGCCGTCGCCTCCCGGGTCGGCGCCCCGCTGGGCCACGACTTCTGCATCCTGTCGCTGTCGGACGTGCTCAAGCCCTTCGACGTCGTCCTGGACCGGCTGCGGCACGCGGCGCAGGCCGACCTGGTCATCGCGCTCTACAACCCGCGCTCCAAGGCGCGCCCGCAGCAGCTCTTCGAGGCCCGCGACGCCCTGCTCGAGGTCCGCTCCCCCGACACCGTGGTCGTCGTCGGCCGCGACGTCGGCGGCCCCGAGGAGTCGCTGGTGGTCACCACCCTGGGCGCCTTCGACCCCGGCACCGTCGACATGCGCTGCCTGGTGATGATCGGCTCGACCCAGACGCGCGTGACCCCGTCCGGCCAGGTGTACACCAGCCGCCACTACCCGGGCTGACTCGCCGAGTGCACGCCCCGTCTGGTTCGAGAGGCCCGGGAACCAGACCGAGCGTGCACTCGGTCGCTGCGCCTGTGGACAGCGGCCCCGTCGCCTGGACGACGTCCGGCACTCTCCGGCGGTGCCTCTCCGCCTCCGCCCGGTCCCCGAGCTCGCGACCGGACCGTTCCGCGGGTCGCGGGCCCTCGCTGCCGGTCTCCTGACCCGCAACGAGCTGCACGGCCCAGGCTGGGAACGCGTCCTGTGGGACGTCTACGTGGCTGCCGGCACCACGGTCACCCACGACGTCCGGGCGCAGGCCGCCCACCTGCTGCTGCCCTCGGCGGTTGTCAGCGGCCGCAGCGCCGCCTGGCTCTGGGGCGTGGACGTCGACGGTCCGGACGGCGCGCTCCGCGGCCACCCGGTGGAGGTCACCGTGCCCCCCGGCGACGGGCGCCAGGTGCGGGGCCTGCACATCCGGCGCCGTGCGCTGCACCCCGACCACATCGGCTGCGTGCCCTGGATGCGGGACGTGCCCGCGCTGTGGCCGGTGCACGCGGCGCTCGAGCTGGCGGCCGACCCCGCCCGCGGTCACACCGAGTCGGTCGTGGTGCTGGACCAGTTCGTGGAGTCGGCGCCGGTGACCCTCGCGCAGCTGCGGGCGGCCGGCGCGCTCTGGTCCGGGCGTGGCTGTCGCGGCCTCCGGGCCGCTCTCGCCGACGCCGACGGGCTCGCCGGGTCACCTCCCGAGACCGTGCTCCGCCTGGCGATGCGCGCAGCCGGGCTCCCGGACCCCGTCGCGCAACACCGGCTGCGCAAGCCGTCGGGTCAGACGGTGAAGACGCTGGACTTCGCGTGGCCGCACCTGCGCTTCGCGGTGGAGTACGACGGGTCGACCCACGTGAGCACCTCGACCCGCCCGGAGCAGCGGTTCCGGCTGCCGAAGGACCGCCGCGTCCTGAACGAGGTCCAGGAGCTGGGGTGGCAGCTGTTCTACGTCACCGCACCGGACCCGCACGACATGAGGGGCCTCGTCGAGAGGATCGCTGCTGCGCTGGCCGCCCGCGCCTCCGCTCTCGGCGTCCCCATGCACTGACTGCACGCTTGATCTGGTCCCGCGGCTCCCTGGGGAAGAGCGAGCGTGCACTCGGCGCGCCGGGAACAGACCGGGGGGCCGGTGGCTTGCGCAACGAGTGCGCACACTCTCCCGGCCGGCGGCGTTCTGGTCGGTCGCGGTGCTGCTGGTCCTGGTCCTCGCCGCCAGCGGCGTGCCCTCGCCGCTGTACCGGGTCTACGCCGAGGAGTTCGGCTTCTCCTCGGGCGTGATCACCGTGGTGTTCGCCGTCTACGCCTTCGCCCTGCTGGGGGCGCTGCTGGTGGTGGGCGGGCTCAGCGACCACGTCGGACGACGCCCGGTGTTGGCCGTCGCGCTGGTGCTCGAGGCCGCGGCGATGGGCCTGTTCCTGGCCGCGGACGGCGTGGGCTGGCTGCTGGCCGCCCGGGTCGTGCAGGGCCTGGCCACCGGCGCGATGACCGGGGCGTTCGGGGCGGCGCTGCTGGACCTGCAGCGGCCGGAGAAGCCCCTGGGCCCGCTGGTCAACAGCGCGTCGCCGGGCTTCGGGCTCAGCGCGGGCGCGGTCGGCGCGGGGATCGCCGTGCAGTTCGTGCCCTCGCCCACGGAATGGGTCTTCGGCGTCCTCACCGTGGTGTTCCTGGTGGCGGCTGCCGCGGTGTGGCTGGGCCTGCCGGAGTCCTCGCCGCGGCGGCCGGGCGCGTGGGCGTCGTTGCGGCCGAGCATGCACGTGCCGCGGGCCAACCGGCGGGCGTTCGTGGTCGTGCTGCCGTGCCTGGCCGCGACCTGGGCGCTCGGCGGGCTCTACGCCTCGCTGGGGCCCTCGCTGGTCGCCGGGGTCTACGGGGTGGAGAACCACGTGGTGGGCAGCCTGCTGATCCTGGCGCTGAACGGCACCGGGCTGGTCGGCTCGCTGCTCACCCAGAGGCTCGAGCCCACCCGCGGGATGATCACCGGGGCGCTGGTCTTTGCCGTCGGGGTCGCGGGCACGGTGGCCGCGCTCCTGGCGGGGTCGCTGGCCTTCTTCTTCGTGGCCGCGGTGGTGTCGGGGTTCGGCTTCGGGTCGGCGTTCCTGGGCGCGATGGCCACCGTCACCCGCGGGGTCGACCCCGGTCAGCGCGCCGGGCTGCTGTCGGCGGTCTTCACGGTCAGCTACCTGGCGTTCAGCATCCCGGCGATCGCGGCCGGGGTGGCCAGCACGCACATCGGCCTGACCACCACCGCGGAGGTCTACGGGGTGGCGGTGATCGTGCTCGCGCTGTCGGCCGTGGTCGGCCTCCTGGTGCACCAGCGCGGGGCACCGGCCCGGGCGCTCGTCACCGCAGACTGAGCCGCCGCTGCTCCCGCAGGGCCGCGAACACCTGGGCGCGCAGCAGGTCGGCCATGCTCGCGCACAGCCCGGCGTAGGCGACGACGACGTCCCAGCCGTGCTCGTCCGGGCTCACCCGGTGCAGCCGTCCGGGCACCGGGAACACCGCGCCGCGGAGCGTGAGGCCCACGTCGACCTCGGCGCCGGTCGTCGGGGCCAGCGGGCCGGGGGACAGCAGGCAGCGCAGTCCGGTCTCGCTGACGTCCCGGGTGCGGCCGAGGAACACCGCGCCGGACTCCCGTTCGGTGAGCTGGGCGCGCAGCCGCAGGTCCGCGCGCACGGCGTCCCGCCGGTTGCCGGCCTCGGCCGGGCCGCTGGGCACCAGCTGCACCCGCACGCCGGTGCGCACGGTCCAGCACAGCACCACCCGGGCCGGGACGACGCGGACGCCGTCCGCCCCGTTCCAGTACAGCTCCACGCCGTCGCCCGGGGGCAGCGCGCCGGGCAGCTCGACGACCAGGCCGGTGGGGCGCAGTCGCTCGACCCGACCGGTCACGACCACCCCGCCGACGACGACGTCGACGAGCGCACGCGGCAGCGGCAGCTCGGCACCCGGCAGCACGCACACACCTCCCGACGACGTCCGGGACCGGAGTGCCCCGCTGGTCAGGTCATCGGCTGCGGATGCCCCACGGAACAGTCGCCGGACGGGTGATCACCCAGGGGAGTCACAGGTCCGCCAGCGCGGCCGGCACGTCCCCCGGGACGGCGCAGACGACGGCGGCCCCGGCCTGGGCGAGCTCGCCCGGCCGGGCGGGCCCCCAGCCTGCGCCGATGCACGGCAGACCGTGCACCCGGGCGCCGACGACGTCCTGGGCGCGGTCCCCGACGAGCACCGGCCGCTCGCCGTCGGCGTGGGCGGCCAGGGCCAGCCCGACGACCTGCTGCTTGTGCCGCACCCGGCCGTCCATCGTCGCGCCGTGCACGCTCGCGACGGCGTCGGTGAGCCCGACGTGGTCGAGGATCCGGCGGGCGAACTCCTCGGGCTTGCTGGTGGCGACGGCGAGCACCGCCCCGTCGGCCCGGAGTACGTCGAGCAGCTCGGCGATGCCCGGGTAGACCGGGGCGTCGAGGATCGCGCCGGCCGCGTAGTGCGCCCGGTAGGCGGCCACCGCGCGGTCGACGTCGGCGCCGGTGAGCCCGAACGCGGCGGCGAAGCCGTCCTGCAGCGGCGGGCCGACCATCGCAGTGAGCTGGTCGGCGGTGGGTGCGGGCAGCCCGAGGGCGTCGGCGGCGACCCGGATGCTGGCGTGGATGCCGGGCGAGGAGTCGACCAGCGTCCCGTCCAGGTCGAACAGGACGAGCCTCACCGGAGCCACGCCAGGGCCGCCTCGACGGTGTCGACCACCGCCACCCCCGCGGGCAGCGCGGGCCGGCGGACCAGCACCACCGGGATGCCGAGCGTGCGGGCGGCGGTCAGCTTGGCCTCGGTCATGTGCCCTCCGGAGTCCTTGGTGACGACGACGTCGACGGCGTGCTCCCGCAGCAGGGCGAGCTCGTCGTCCAGGGTGAACGGCCCCCGGGCCAGCAGCAGGGTGGCCCCGGCGGGCAGCGGCTCGGTGGGGGGGTCGACCGAGCGCACCAGCACGGTGCCGGGCAGCGCGGCGAACGCGCCGATCCCCTGCCGCCCGGTGGTGAGGAAGACGGTGCCGCTGACCATCGTGGCGGCCTCGGCGAGGGAGTCGGCCCACCGCCAGTCGTCGCCGGGCTGGGCCGTCCACCCCGGGCGTTGCAGCCGGAGCAGGGGCGTGCCGCTGGCGGCGCAGGCGGCTGCGGCGTTCGCGGTGATGGTGGCGGCGAAGGGGTGCGTGGCGTCGACGACGGCGGTCGGCCGGTGCTCGGCGATCCAGGCGGCCAGCCCCGCAGCGCCACCGAACCCGCCGACCCGCACCCCGCCCAACGGCAGCAGCGGCTCGGCCACCCGACCGGCCAGCGAGGACAGCACGTCGACGCCGTCCCCGACCAGGGCCGCGGCCAGCGCCCGGGCCTCGCCGGTGCCACCGAGCACGAGGACGGTCACCGACCGGGCACCATGGAGCCGTGACCAGTGCCGGGACCGAGGGGAGCACGGGCCTGCGGCACGGCTGGACCACCGGCGCCTGCGCGACCGCGGCGACCACCGCGGCCTACACCGCGCTGCTCACCGGCACGTTCCCCGACCCGGTGCAGATCGACCTGCCCCGCGACCGGCACCCGTCGTTCGCCCTCGCCCGGGAGGACCTGGGGCCGGCGCACGCCAGCGCCAGCATCGTCAAGGACGCCGGCGACGACCCGGACGTCACGCACGGCGCGCTGATCGGCGTCACGGTCACCCACGGCGAGCCCGGCAGCGGCGTGGTGTTCGTGGCCGGCGAGGGCGTGGGCACGGTGACCAAGCCCGGGCTGCCGCTGGCGGTCGGTGAGCCGGCGGTCAACCCGGTGCCGCGCCGGCTGATGCGCGAGCACGTCGCGGCCGTCGCGGCCCGGCACGGCGGCAGCGGCGACGTCGTCCTCACCGTGTCCGTCGAGGGCGGCGCGGACCTCGCGGCGCAGACCTGGAACCCGCGGCTGGGGATCCTGGGCGGGCTGAGCATCCTGGGCACGACCGGCGTCGTCGTCCCCTACTCGTGCGCGTCGTGGATCGACTCGATCCGCCGGGGCATCGACGTCGCCCGGGCCGCCGGGCACACCCACGTGGCCGGCTGCACCGGCTCGACGAGTGAGAACACCGTGGCCGCGCTGCACGGCCTGCCGCTGGACGCGCTGCTGGACATGGGCGACTTCGCCGGCGCGGTGCTGAAGTACCTGCGCACCCACCCCGTGCCGCGGCTGACCATCGCCGGCGGGATCGGCAAGCTGGCCAAGCTCGCCGACGGCCACCTCGACCTGCACTCGGCCCGCTCGCAGGTCTCCACCGACGCCCTCGCCGAGCTGGTCACCGGCGCCGGCGGGTCGGCCGAGCTGGCCGCCGGCGTGCGCGCGGCGAACACCGCGCTGGACGCGCTGCAGCAGTGCCAGGCCGCCGGCCTCCCGCTGGGCGACCTGGTCGCGGCCGGCGCCCGGGAGACCTGCCTGCGCACCCTGGCCGGCGCCCCGGTCGAGGTCGACGTCGTGGTCATCGACCGCGGCGGCACCGTCGTGGGGCGTGCGTAGGTGGAGTGCCAGGGCGCGGATCCCGCGCCCCTGCCACTCCACTAGCGCGTCCGGGAGGTCGAGTAGAGGTGGCTGTCCGGGAACTCCCCGGCGGTGAGCACCGAGCCGACCACCACCACCGCCGTCCGGACGACGCCCGCGGCCGCGACCTTCTCGGCGATGTCGCCCAGCGTGCCGCGCAGCACCAGCTCGTCGTCCCGGCTGGCCCGGGCGACGACGGCGACCGGCCCGTCGGTGCCGTAGTGCTCGGCCAGTTCGGGAGCCAGCTCCGCGATCCGCTGGACGGCGAGGTGCAGCACCAGGGTGGCCCCGGTCGCGGCATAGGCCGACAGCTGCTCCCCGGGCGGCATGGCGGTCGACCGCGCCGAGGTGCGGGTGAGCACCACCGTCTGGCCCACCCCGGGCACGGTCAGCTCGCGCTTGAGCGAGGCGGCCGCGGCGGCGAACGCCGGCACGCCGGGGACGACGTCGTAGGGCACCCCGGCGGCGTCCAGCCGGCGCATCTGCTCGGCCATCGCACTCCACACCGACGGGTCCCCGGAGTGCAGCCGGGCGACGTCGAGCCCGGCCTCGTGCGCGGCGACCAGCTCGGCGGTGATCTGGTCGAGGTCCAGGTCGGCGGTGTCGACCAGCCGGGCGTCGGCCGGCGCGGTGTCCAGCAGCTCGCGGGGCACCAGGGCGCCGGCGTACAGGCAGACCGGGGCGGCGGCGATCAGCCGGGCAGCACGCAGGGTCACCAGGTCGGCGGCGCCGGGGCCGGCGCCGATGAAGTGCACGGTCATCGGGTGCCGCTCCAGATCGTCACGGGCATGGCCGGCTTCCAGCCGGTGAAGCCGCCGACGGGTTCGCCGCGCTGCACCGAGATGCGCACCAGCTCACCGCCGAAGCGGGCGTGCCAGTCGGCGAGCACGGCCTCGCTCTGCACGGTCACCGCGTTGACCACCATCCGGCCACCCTCCCGCAGCGCGTCCCAGCAGGCGTCCAGCAGCAGCGGGGTGGTGGCCCCGCCGCCCACGAACACGGCGTCCGGCGGTGCGAGCCGACCGAAGACCTCCGGCGCCCGGCCGTGCACCACGCGCAGGTGCGGGACGCCGAGCCGGGTGGCGTTGCGGACGATGCGCTCGGCCCGCTCCTGCACCGACTCCACCGCGACCGCCCGGCAGGAGGGGTGCGTGCGCATCCACTCGATGCCGATCGACCCGGCGCCCGCGCCGACGTCCCAGAGCAGCTGCCCGGGGACGGCGGCCAGCCGGGACAGCGTGACCGCGCGGACCTCGTTCTTGGTCAGCTGGCCGTCGTTCTCGTAGGCGCCGTCGGGCAGGCCGGGGGTGGTGGGCAGCGGGGCGGTGCCGCGGGTGGCCCGGCACTCCACGGCGGTGACCACCAACGGGTCGGCGGTCGGTGTCCAGGCTGCTGCGGTACCGGTGTGCACGGCCTCGGCCGGACCGCCCAGCTCCGACAGCACGGTCACCGTGGACTCCCCGTAGCCGCGGGCGGTGAGCAGGGCGGCGACGGCGGCGGGGGTGTCGCCGTCCGAGCCCAGGACCAGCAGCCGGCGGCCGGGTTGCACGCGCGGGTGCAGCAGCTCCAGGGGCCGGCCGACCAGCGAGACCACCTCGGTCTCCTCCACCGCCCAGCCCAGCCGGGCGCAGGCCAGCGAGACCGAGGACGGCGCCGGGAGCACCCGCACCTGCCCGGGGCCGAGCAGCCGCACCAGCGTGGTGCCGACGCCGGACAGCATCGGGTCACCGGAGGCGAGGACGACGACGGCCCGCCCGGCGTGCGTCTCGAACAGCCCGGGCAGCGCCGGGACCATCGGGGAGGGCCAGGCCTGCCGGTGCGCGGTGACCGAAGCGGGGACGAGGTCGAGCTGGCGGTCCGAGCCGAGCAGCACCTCGGCGGCCTCGACGGCGGCCCTCGACAGCGGCGCGAGCCCGTCCCAGCCGTCGGCGCCGATGCCGACCACGACGACGGTCACGCGGGGAGCTCGCCCCCGGGGCCGGCGGCCTCGGCGAGCAGCCGCTCGCGCAGCTCCTCGGGGAGCAGGTCGACGTAGACGGTGCCGTCGAGGTGGTCGCACTCGTGCTGCAGGCAGCGGGCGGCCATCCCGGTGGCCTCGATCGAGGTGGGCTGGCCGGTGGCGTCCACGCCGTCGACCCGGGCGCGGAAGCGCCGTTCGAGCTCGGCGTAGGGGCCGGGGACCGACAGGCAGCCCTCCTCGGTGACCTCCACCTCGGGCTCTCCGTCCAGCGGTTCGAGCACGGTGAGCACCGGGTTCACCACGTAGCCGATGACGTCCTCGCCGTCGGCGTCCGGGCAGTCGATGACGAACACCCGGGCGTCGACGCCGATCTGGTTGGCCGCCAGGCCCACGCCGTCGGCGGCCTCCATGGAGGCGAACATGTCCAGCAGCAGCCGCTTGAGGTCGCGGCCGAACTCGGTCACCGGCGTGCACGGACGGTGCAGGACCTCGTTGCTGCCGTAGGTGACGATCGGCCGGGCGACGCCGTCGTAACGGCCGGGCAGGCGCATGGGGGCCGATCGTAGTTGGCACCATCTCCCCTCGTGGACCTCCCGACCGCCGCCGGCCTCGCCCTGGGCTCGCTGGCCGACGCCGCGCTCGGCGACCCGCGCCGCCGGCACCCGGTCGCCGGCTTCGGCCAGGCCGCCGCAGCGCTGGAACGACGCGTCTGGCGCGACGACCGGGCGACCGGTGCCGCGTACTGGGCGGTGTGCGTCGGCACGGTCACCGCGCTGGGGACGGCGGCCGACCGGTCCACCCGCTCGCGGCCGCTCACCCGCGCGGCGCTGACCGCCCTCGTCACCTGGTCGGTGCTCGGCGGCACCTCGCTGGGCCGGGCCGGGACGAAGATGGCCGGGCACCTGACCGCCGACGACCTGCCCGCCGCGCGGGCGCACCTGTCCTCCCTCGCCGGCCGCGACCCGTCGTCCCTGGGCGAGGCCGAGCTGGTGCGCGCCACGGTGGAGTCGGTCGCGGAGAACACCTCCGACGCCGCGGTCGCCCCGCTGGTGTGGGGTGCGGTCGCCGGGCTGCCGGGGCTGGTCGCCTACCGCTCGGTGAACACCCTGGACGCGATGGTCGGCTACCGGTCCGACCGGTACCTCCGGTTCGGCTGGGCATCGGCCCGGGCGGACGACGTCGCCAACTGGCTGCCCGCCAGGCTCACCGCGGCACTCACCGTCGCCGTCGCGCCGCTGGTCGGCGGCTCGGCAGGTGAGGCGCTGCGGATCTGGCAGCGGGACGGCGCGGCGCACCCCAGCCCGAACTCCGGCCGCTGCGAGGCCGCCGCCGCCGGCGCGCTGGGCATCCGGCTGGGCGGCCGCAACGTCTACGGCACCCGGGTGGAGGAGCGCCCCACGATGGGCGACGGAGCTCCCCCGGTCCGGGCCGACGTCGCCCGCGCGGTCGCCCTCTCCCGCGCGGTGTGGACGGCGTCCGCCGCCCTCGCCGTCCTCACCCGCCTGCTGGCCCGCCCCCGGCGTTGATCAGCTGGGACGACCAGAGTGCGTCCTCCTCCACCGACGCCGGTGGAGGAGGACGCACGGTGGTCGTCGGAGCTGATCGACGCCCGGGCCCGGTCAGCGCGAGGCGAGGAAGCCGGCCGGGTCGACGCGGGGGTGGCTGGCCGGCGGGTCGGATGGGCCGAGGCCACCGCGGACGACGGCCCGGACGGTGGCCAGCAGCAGCCAGCCACAGCCGAGCAGGAACAGCAGCGCGAGGACTCCACCCGAGGTCATGGACCCACCGTGACGCACGGAGGACTGGTGCCGAGCAGTCCAGTCCGGCATGGTGGTCCGCATGCCAGTCGTCACCGAGCAGTCCACTCCTGCGCACGAGCTCGCTGCTCAGCTCGGGGACACGGACGGATCGCCCCGGTACGCCGCGCTGGCCCGCCGGGTGCGGGAGCTGGTGGTCACCGGCGAGCTGCCGGTCGGCACCCGACTGCCGGCCGAGCGCGACCTCGCTGCCGCCCTGGGGGTCAGCCGGGTGACCGTGGCCAGCGCCTACCGGACGCTGCGCGAGGCCGGGTTCGCACACACCCGGCACGGCTCGGGCACCGTGCTGGAGCTGCCCGACGACCGACCGGCCTGGAACTGGCGGTCCGGTGACGTCCCCGGCGTGGTGGACCTGGCCCACGGCGCGTCCCCGGCGTCCCCGCTGCTCGCCCCGGCCTACGCCGACGCCCTCACCCGGCTGGAGGCGTACACGCGGGGCAGCGGCTACGTGCCGGTCGGCCTGCCCGAACTGCGGGCAGCGGTCGCCGACCGGTACACCGCCCAGGGCCTGCCGACCACGGCCGACCAGGTGCTCATCACCTCCGGGGCCGGTGACGCCGCGGCCCTGGTCTGGGGCGCCCTGGTGGAGCCCGGCGACCGGGTGCTGGTGCAGCACCCCAGCTACCCCGGGGCGATCCGGTCGGTGGAGCTGGCCGGCGGGCGCTGCGTCCCGGTGCCGGTCGACGCCGCCGACCCCGACGCCCTGGTCGAGGCGGCCCGGCTGGCCGCCCGGCAGAGCGCCCCGCGGATGGCCTACCTGATGCCCGACCACGCCAACCCGACCGGCATCTCGCTGAGCGCCACCGGCCGCCGCCGGCTGGCCGCGACGCTGTGGCAGCAGGGCGTGCTCACCGTCGTCGACGAGATCGCCGCCGAGCTCGTCATCGACGGCGACCCCGCTCCGCACGTCGCCGCCGGACTGCCCGACGCCGCCATGATCACCGTCGGCGGGCTCTCCAAGTCCGTCTGGGGCGGACTGCGGGTGGGGTGGCTGCGCACCGACGCGGCGCTGGTGGAGCGGCTGGCCACCGTGCTGGGGCACCGGCAGCTGTCGGTCGGCCTGCTCGACCAGCTCGCCGCCACCACGCTGGTCCGCGACCTGGACGCCGTGCTGGCCCACCGCCGGGAGCAGCTGCGCACCCAGCGGGACGCCCTCGTGGCCGCGGTGCGGGAGCAGCTGCCCGACTGGTCGCTCACGGTCCCCTCGGGTGGGCTGTGCGTGTGGGCGCAGCTGCCGCCCGGGCTCAGCTCCGCGGCGCTCACCGCGGCGGCGGCCCCGGCCGGGCTGCTGCTCGCCGAGGGCCGGGTGTTCGGCACCGGCGCGGCCTTCGACGACCGGCTGCGGCTGCCGTTCACCCGGCCCCCGGGAGAGCTGCGCAGCGCCGTCGAGGTGCTCGCCGGGCTGGACCGGCAGCTGCGCGGACAGGCCACCCCGCGGCCGGCGCCGTCGTCCACCGTGGTCTGAGGTGACCCGCCCCACCCCCGGTCGGCGCCGGGCGTGGGGGAGACTGCCGGGGTTGCCCGGACGCCGTCGTCGGGCACGCGATGGAGGGAGGCGCGGTGTTCTACTTCATCGCCCGGTTCGTGCTCAGACCGCTGTTCATCCTCACCTGCCGGCCCACCGTGGTCGGCAAGGAGCGGCTGCCGCTCACCGGCCCGCTGCTGCTGGCCAGCAACCACCGGTCCTTCATCGACTCCATCGCCATCCCGCTGATGGCCCCGCGCAAGGTCGGGTACCTGGCCAAGGCCGAGTACTTCACCGGCACCGGGATCAGCGGGTGGGCCTCGAAGACGCTGTTCACGGCGCTGGGCGCCCGGCCGGTGGAGCGGCAGACCCACCGGGCCGCGCAGGCCGCGCTGGACACGGTGCTGCACGCCCTGGAGGCCGGTGAGGCGTTCGGCATCTACCCCGAGGGCACCCGGTCCCGCGACGGCAAGCTGGCCCGCGGCAAGACCGGGGTGGCGTGGCTGGCGCTCACCGCCGACTGCCCCGTCGTCCCGGTCGCGGTGCACGGCACCGAGCACGTGCAGCCGGTCGGGGCCCGCTGGCCGCGCCCGCACAAGGTGACCATCACCTTCGGCGAGCCGATCACCTTCCCCGAGCAGCGCGGGCTGGCCGGCAACGGCAAGGCCCGCCGGGTGGTCACCGACCGGGTCATGGAGGCCATCGCCGAGCTGTCCGGCCAGGACAAGTCCGGCTGGTGAGCGGCGCGCTGCTGGTCGCCGGGACGACGTCGGACGCCGGCAAGTCCGTCGTCACGGCCGGGATCTGCCGCTGGCTGGTCCGCCAGGGCGTCTCGGTGGCGCCGTTCAAGGCGCAGAACATGAGCAACAACTCCGGCGTCACCTCCGACGGTGCGGAGATCGGCCGGGCCCAGGTGTTCCAGGCCGCCGCCGCCCGGGTCGAGCCCGAGGCCGCGATGAACCCGGTGCTGCTCAAGCCCGGGGGCGAGAACTCCAGCCAGGTCGTCGTCCTGGGCAGGGCCGTCGCCGACGTGACCGCGCTCAGCTACCGGCCGATGAAGGCCGCGCTGCTCGAGCAGGTGCTGGTCAGCCTGGCCGACCTGCGCAGCCGGTTCGACGTGGTGGTCTGCGAGGGCGCCGGCTCCCCCACCGAGATCAACCTGCGCGACACCGACATCGCCAACATGGGCCTGGCGACCGCGGCCGACCTGCCGGTGCTCGTGGTCGGCGACATCGACCGCGGCGGGGTGTTCCCCGCCCTCTACGGCACCGTCGCGCTGATGCCACCGGCCGACCAGGCGCTGGTGGCGGGGTTCCTGGTGAACAAGTTCCGCGGCGACGTCCGCCTGCTGGCCCCCGGCCTGGAGACCCTCGAGCGGCTCACCGGCCGGCCCACGTTCGGCGTGCTGCCCTGGCTGCCCGGCCTGTGGCTCGACGTCGAGGACTCCCTGGACCTCGCCGGGGACCGCGGCCCCTCCCTCCCCCCACGCGGGGACGACGTCCTGCGGGTGTCGGTCGTGCAGCTGCCGCGGCTGTCGAACTTCACCGACCTGGACGCGCTGGCCGCCGAGCCCGGCGTGCTGGTGCGCTACGCCACCCGCCCCGAGGAGCTCGCCGACGCCGACCTGGTGGTGCTCCCCGGCACCCGCTCGACCGTGTCGGACCTGGCCTGGCTGCGCGAGCGTGGCCTGGACGCAGCGCTCGCCCGCCGGGCCGCGGCGGACCAGCCGGTGCTGGGCATCTGCGGCGGGCACCAGATGCTGGCCCGCACGATCGTGGACGACGTGGAGTCCCGGGCCGGGGCCGTCGACGGGCTGGGGCTCCTGCCCACCGACGTCGTCTTCGCCCGGGACAAGACCCTGGGCCGCCCGGTCGGACAGGCGCTGGGCCACGAGGTGCGCGGCTACGAGATACACCACGGCGTTGTGACCGTCGAGGGCGGTGAGCCGTTCCTCGACGGCACCCGGGTCGGGGCGGTCTTCGGGACGACGTGGCACGGCGCGCTGGAGAACGACGGCTTCCGCCGGGCCTTCCTCACCGAGGTCGCCCGGCTCACCGGCCGGCGCTTCCTCGTCGCCGAGGACACCGACTTCGCCGCCGTCCGGGAGACCCGCCTGGACGCCCTGGGCGACCTGATCGCCGACCACGCCGACACCGACGCGCTGTGGCGCCTGATCGAGGCCGGCGCCCCGTCCGGTCTCCCCCTGCTCCCACCCGGAGGCTCCTGATGGACACCCAGCGCTTCGTCGACGCCCAGGACCCGCTCTGGGACGACGTCCGCACCGAGCTCCGCGCCGGGGACAAGCGGACGCACTGGATGTGGTTCGTCTTCCCCCAGCTCGCCGGCCTGGGCACCTCGGACATGAACCGCCGCTACGCGATCCCCGACCTCGACGCCGCGCGCGAGTACCTGGCCCACCCGGTCCTCGGCCCGAGGCTGCTCGAGGTCACCGAGCTGCTGCTAGCCCACCCCGACCGCACGGCGCTCGAGGTCCTGCACTCCCCCGACGACCGCAAGTTGCGCTCGTCGATGACGCTCTTCGGCCGGGCCGACCCCGACCAGCCGCTCTTCGGTCAGGTGCTGGACCAGTGGTACCGCGGCGTCGAGGACCGGGAGACCGTCAGCCGGCTGTGACGGCGGCCCGGACGACGTCGGGCCAGGGCACCGCCGCGCCGTCCGACGTGGCGACGTAGGTCGTCCGGACGACGCAGCACAGCCGCTCGCCCACCCACACGGTGAAGCGCAGCGTGAGGCTGGTCCGGCCGAGGGAGTCCAGCGCGCAGACCACGTCGACGACGTCCCCCCAGCGGGCGCTGGCGGTCCACTCCAACGTCGAGGCCTTCACCATCGGCTGCACGCCGGCGACGCCGTCGGGGTCCCAGGTCAGCCCGACCGAGGGCCACCACGCGTTGGAGGCCTCGTCGGCCCAGACGAGGTAGTTCGCGTTGAAGACCACCCGCTGGTCGTCGCACTCGCTGTACCGGACCGGGGCGCTCCAGGTGAGGGACACGGCTGCAGACGGTAGGCCGGGCAACACGGACGCAACCCGGGGTGTGTTCTCCTGCGCAGGTGAGCACCGTCGTCTCCAGCTACCCCGCTGCGTCCACCCGCGCCGTGGACAAGGTGATCGACCACGTCGACCACCACTGCGCCCGGTTCATCGAGCTCTCGCCGTTCGCCACGCTGGCGACGGTGGACCCCGACGGCTTCCCCGACGTCTCCCCCCGCGGTGGCGGTCCAGGCTTCGTCCGGGTGGTCGACGAGCACACGCTGGCGCTGCCCGACCGCCAGGGCAACAACCGGGTCGACAGCCTGCGCAACCTGGCCGGCAACCCCCGGGTGGCGCTGATGTTCTTCGTGCCCGGCATCGAGGAGACGTTGCGGGTCTACGGCCGCGCCCGGCTGGTCACCCCGGCCGAGGTCGACGCCGACCTGACCGAGTTCGGCAAGCAGCCGCTGTCGGTGACCGTGATCGACGTCGAGCGGGCCTACTTCCACTGCGCGAAGGCCGTGATGCGCTCCAGGCTGTGGGACCCCGGCGCCCAGGTGCACCGCTCGGTGTTCCCGCCGATGGGCCAGGTCTGGCGCGAGCACACCAAGGCCGCCACCCCGGCCCAGGACGACACCGAGATGCGCGCCGAACTGGCCCTCGAGCTCTGAGTGGAGGGTGGGAGCGCAGGAAGTCTGCGCCCCCACCCTCCGATCAGTCGGTGCGGCGCTCGTAGACCCCGACGACCTCGCCGCGGAAGGTGTCGGTGATCCCGGGGAAGGCGGCCATGACCTTGTCGTGGTCCCAGTCGTCGACCACGTGCACCTCGTGGTGGTTGTGCTCCAGCTCGCCCTGCGGGTAGTGCACGATCGGGATGCTCATGTAGACCGCGCGCCCGGCGGCCTCGCCGGCCCGGCGCCAGAGGTCCTGGGCCTCCTCGACGGTCATGTGCTCGGCCACGTCACCGAGGACGACGACGTCGGCGGCGGGCAGCTCGGTGGTGCGGGCGTCGCCCAGCACCACCTCGTCGTAGAGCTCGCGCAGCCCGTACTTCTCCACGTAGGGCTCGAAGACCTCCAGCGCGGTCAGCCGCGCGGGCCGGTCCTCGGCCAGGAGCTTGGCGTAGGTGCCGGCTCCGGCTCCCACGTCCAGCAGCGACTCCGGCGCGAGCTCGCGGATCTTCTGACGGGTCCAGTCCTTGCCCTCGGGCGAGCTGATCGGCACCGGGTGAGATTACGGTCGCCCCGGCGACGCTGCCCCTCGAGGACTGTCGGTGGGTGGTCCTAGCGTGCCGGCATGGCACACGTCTTCCAGGTCACCGTCGACTCCCCCACCCCGCACGACCTCGCCGACTGGTGGGCCGAAGCGCTGGGCTGGACCCGCGAACCCAGCGACGAGGCGTTCATCCGCCGGATGGTCGATGCCGGTCACGCCCAGGAGTCCGACACCGCCGTGCACCGGGGCGAGCTGGTGTGGCGGGAGGGTGCGGCCATCCGGCACCCCGACGAACCGGCCGCGCCCCGGGTGCTCTTCCAGCTCGTGCCCGAGCCCAAGACGGTCAAGAACCGGGTGCACCTGGACGTGCGGGTGGGTGCCGACCAGCAGGAGGGCGAGCTGGCCCGGCTGGTCGGCATGGGCGCCCGGGAGCTGCACCGCAGCCGGCAGGGGCCGTCCTCGTGGATCACGATCGCCGACCCGGAGGGCAACGAGCTCTGCCTCAGCTGAGGTCGGAGGCCACCACGGTGGGGACGACGGGACGCTCGGCCCGCTCGAACTCGCGGGCGGCCTTGCGGACGGCGACGACCTGCTCGGCGCGGGCCCGGGCGCGCTGACGCTTGCGGACGTGCTCGGGCGTGCGCTGCCGGGCGTCTTCGACGAGCTGGTAGGAGGCGAGCACGGAGGCCTGGATCTTCGTGGTGCCGAAGAGGCCCGTCGTGGTGGTGGCCGGCCGGACCGGTTCTGCGCTGGTCATGACGACCGCCTCCCGTGGTGGAGCGGCACCGCCGCCCGCTCGGTGGATGACCCGGGAACGCCCAGCTCAAACGGGGGTGTGACCGGTTCGTCCCATCGGGCCACACCCGCCCCGCGTGCCCCTCCCGTCCGGGTGTGTCGGCCGACCGGGGTGGGGGCGCGCGCGGCGTCGTCGTCCCCTAGCGTCGCGGGGCATGGCGACCGGCTGGAAGTCCGTGCTCTCCCGTGTGGTGCAGACCGTGGTGCGGGAGGGGTCGAAGGAACTGCGCCGCCGGTCTGCCGGTGCGGGGGCCCCGGCGAAGCTCCCCGACCGGCCCTCGCGCGATGCGCTGGCCCGCCCGCAGGCCCGGGGCGCGGGCGAGTTCAGCGGCCGCGGCGAGATCGACTACGCCCCCCGGGACGACGGCCGCCCCGACCCGGGCGAGATCGTCTGGGCCTGGGTGCCCTACGAGGAGGGCGACGGCCGCGGCAAGGACCGACCGGTGCTCGTCGTCGGGCGCACCGGCACCGACCTCCTCGGCTTCATGCTGACCAGCAAGGACCACGACCGGGACGCCGCCGACGAGGCCCGGCACGGCCGGCACTGGGTGGACATCGGCAGCGGTGACTGGGACCGGCAGGGCCGGCCCAGCGAGGTCCGGGTGGACCGGGTGCTGCAGATCGACGCCGGTGACGTCCGCCGCGAGGGCGCCACCCTGGACCGCCGCCGCTTCGACGCCGTCGCCACCGAGGCCCGCCGCGTCCTGGGCTGGTGAGGTCAGGGCCGGTCGAGGCCCCACTGGTACTCGAAGGCGGCCGGGGAGAGCCGGCCCATCGCCTCGCGGGCCTGGCGCAGCAGGTCACCGCTGGTGTGCGGGTCGCCGGCCTCCAGCCGGAGCACCTCCACCCCGCTGTCCCGCCGGCGGACCACGAGGTCGCTGACCGAGGGGTGCGGCAGCAGTCCCCAGGCGAGCTCGGCGACGAAGGCACCCAGCACCCGTAGTCGCTGCCGGTTGCGGCTGCCCGGCCGGGCCTCCAGGGCGGCGACGAAGACCTCGTCGGCACGGGCCGGGTCCACGCTCAGCGCCCCCGCAGGAGCAGCTTGGACACCAGCGGCGCGGTGAGCAGCATGACGAACAGCCGCAACACCTGGACGGCGAGCACGAACGTCGCGTCGGCGTCGCTGTCGGTCGCGGTGGCCAGCACGGCGTAGAGCCCGCCGGGGGTGGTGGCCAGGTAGGCGGTGAGCGGGCTGACGTCGGCGGTCGCGGCCAGCAGCGCCCCCAGCCCGGCGCAGGCCCCGATGACCGCCACGATGGTGACCAGCGCCAGGGGCAGCGCCCGGCCGACCGTGCGCAGGCTGTCCCGGGTGAACGACAGCCCCACCTGCAGGCCGATGACGACGAAGCCGAGGCCCTCGAGCGCGGCGGGGACCTGCGCGCCCTGGGAGAGCCCGGTGAGGTCCAGGGTGGCCGCCACCAGCATCGGCCCGAGCAGCGAGGCCACCGGGATCCGGGTGAGCCGGCCCAGCGGGATGCCCACGGCGATGCAGACGACGGTGAACAGCACCCCGGCCCAGAACCCGGGCCCGTCGGCGGCGGCCGGCCCCGCGTCCGCGCTGGAGGCACCGAAGCCGACGGCGGCGACCACCGGCATCGCGAACACGATGATCAGCACCCGCAGGTACTGCAGGACGGCGACCATGCGCTCGTCGGCACCGAGCTCGCGGGCCATCACCGTGATGCCCGAGGCCCCGCCGGCGATCATCGAGAACGCCCCGGTCACCCGGGTGATGTCCCTGCGCAGCGCCATCACCTGGCCGGCGACCAGGCTGAGCAGCAGCGTGCCGACCGTGACCAGCAGGACCGGGGCCCAGTCGGTGGCGATGGTCTGCAGCGTCGAGACCGAGACCAGGGCCCCGATCGAGACGCCGACGACGGCCTGCGCGGCGGTCATCCCCTGCTTGGGCAGCCCGAGCCGGCGGCGGACCAGCAGCGCCCGTCCCAGCCCGGCGAGCAGGCCGGCGAACAGGGTCGCCGAGGGCACCCCGAGCAGCTCGAAGGCAGCGGTCAGCGCCCCGGCGACGGCGAGGACGGCGACCCAGTCGAGTACCAGCGTGCGTCGTCCCCCGTCCACGGGTGCCCACTCTGCCCGGCAGGATCCCCACCGTGCGCACAGACCCGGCCGACGCCACCGTGCAGACCGCTCCGGCCGCCCGGCAGTGGACGCGGCCACCCGGCCGCACCCACGAGCAGACCACCGTGACGGGCTGGGGTGACGCGCACTGGGCGGCGGCCTCGGCCGCGCTGCTGGCCTGGGGCGTCAAGACCCGCAGCGGCTTCCGGGTCGAGCCGCCCGGGCCCGTCCGGGTGGGCCAGGACCTCAGGCTCACCGCGGTGGTGGGTCCGCTCCGGGTGCACGAGCCGGTCCGCGTGGTCGCCGTCGTCGACACCCCCGACCGCCGCGGCTTCGCCTACGCCACCCGACCCGGCCACCCGGTCTCCGGCGAGGAGGCCTTCGTGCTGCACCGCGACCCCGACGGCCGTGTCCGGCTGACCCTGCGTTCGGTCACCGGGCCAGGCCGCGGGCCCTGGCGGGTGGTCTTCCCGGTCCTGCTGGTCGCGCAGCGGGTGTACCGGCGTCGCTACACCCGCGCCCTGCGGGGCCTCGGGGTGGTCAGCCCCCGGTGATCCGCTTCAGCTCGGCGACGTGCGCGCCGAACGCCGTCCGGCCCTCGGCGGTGAGGGACAGGCTGGTGCGCACCCGGGAGGCGATCGTGGCCTTGCGGACCCGGACGTAGCCGGCGTCCTCGAGCTGCTTGACGTGCTTGGAGAGGACGGAGTCGCTCACCCCGACGGCGTCGCGGACGGCGGCGAACTCCATGGTGTCCACCGCGGCGAGCAGGCCGCACACCTGCAGCCGGGGCGGGGCGTGCACGACCTGGTCGAAGCGCGGCTCGACGGCCGTCACACGCCCTCCCGCAGCTCGCGCTGCCAGGCCCGGCCCCAGTGCCGGCTGAGCAGCGCGACGGCCAGCCCCAGCACCGCACCGGCGAGGACCATCGCCCACAGGTGGCCCTGGGAGGACAGCAGGTAGGCGGGCACCAGGACGACGAGCACCAGCGCGCCCCACGCGGCCATGACCCGCGCCGGGGTGTGCACCCAGACCCCGGACCGGGCCCGGTAGACCCGCACGAGCAGTGCGAGGCCCCCGGCGAAGACGAGCAGCGTGGGCGCGGTGACCCAGGCCGCGTCGATCGCCTGGACGGCGAGGAAGCCGAAGAGCAGCAGGCCGAGCGCGGCGTCGAACCACCAGGGCTGCAGCACCTTCTCGGCCAGTGCGGCCCGGTCGCGGTCCAGCGCGGCGAGGTCGGCGGCGGCCCGCTCGCGGTCGGCGCTCACAGCTCGCCCCGCAGCTCGCGCTGGTAGACCGTCGTCCACCGGCGGCTGAGCAGTGCGGCGACCACGCCGAGGACGACGCCGGCCACGACCATCGAGTAGCGGACGTCGACCACGAACTCCCCCAGCAGCCCCAGCGCCAACACGGCCAGGCATGCAGCCCCCCACGCACGGATCACCGGCTTGGTGGCCGGCCCCCCGTGGAAGCCGTTCACCCACGTCCCCGTGTGCCGGCGGTAGCCCGTGACCAGCAGCGCGATACCGGCCATGAACACCGGCAGAGCCACGAGCGTGACCCACGGGTAGCCGAAGGAGTAGGTCGAGAAGAACCCCGCGACCAGCACGCCGAGCGCCGGGTCGTACCAGCCGGGTTGCCGCAGCCGGTCGGCCAGCGCCGTCCGGTCGGCCTGCAGGGCGGCCAGGTCGGCCGCCGCACGGTCCCTGTGCACCTCGTCGCTTTCCATGTCGGAAAGTCTCCACCGTGACTTTCCGATCCGTCAAGTCGTGCGGGCCTGTCGCCCGGAGGGGGGCGCGTGGTCTGATGGCCTTCGAACTGCGACGGCAGTGGAGGAAGCCGGTGCGACTCCGGCGCGGTCCCGCCACTGTCAGCCCCCCGGGGTGAGCCAGGAACTCCAGCCGTCGCCTCCTGCTATCTCCGGGCGCGGACACCCGGGGAGAGGACCGCATCCGTGGTGTACCCGTTCAGTGCTGTCGTCGGGATGGACGACATGCGTCTGGCCCTGCTGCTCAACGCCGTCTCCCCGGCCGTCGGCGGCGTGCTCGTGCGTGGGGAGAAGGGGACGGCGAAGTCGACCGCCGTCCGCGCGTTGGCCGCGGTCCTGCCGCCGGTCGCCGTCGTCGCCGGCTGCCGCTTCGGCTGCGACCCGGCCGCTCCGGACCCGGACTGCCCCGACGGCCCGCACCTCGCCGACTCCCCCGCTCCGCAGCGTCCGGCCCGGCTGGTCGAGCTCCCGGTCGGCGCCTCGGAGGACCGGCTGGTCGGCTCGCTGGACATCGAGCGGGCGCTCACCGAGGGCGTGAAGTCCTTCGAGCCCGGCCTGCTGGCGGCCGCGCACCGCGGCGTGCTCTACGTCGACGAGGTCAACCTGCTGCACGACCACCTGGTCGACCTGCTGCTGGACGCCGCCGCGCTCGGCCGGGCCTACGTCGAGCGCGAGGGCGTCTCGGTGCAGCACGCCGCCCGGTTCCTGCTGGTCGGCACCATGAACCCCGAGGAGGGCGAGCTCCGCCCCCAGCTGCTGGACCGCTTCGGGCTGACCGTCGAGGTCGCCGCACCGCGCGAGCCCGAGCTGCGCGCCGAGGTGGTCCGCCGCCGGTTCGCCGCCGACGCCGACCCCGCCGGCTTCTCCGCCCGCTGGGACGGCGAGGAGACCGCGCTCGCCGACCGGATCGCCGAGGCCCGCGAGCGCCTGCCCCGGGTGGTGCTCGGCGACGACGCGCTGCGCCAGGTCACCGCCGTCTGCGCCGCCTTCGAGGTCGACGGCCTGCGCGCCGACATCGTCACCGCCCGCGCCGCCATCGCGCACGCCGCCTGGTCGGGCCGGGAGACCGTCACCGAGGACGACGTCCGGGTGGCTGCCCGCCTCGCGCTTCCGCACCGCCGCCGGCGCAACCCCTTCGACGCCCCCGGCCTGGACCCCGACACCCTCGAGCAGGCCCTGGACGACGCCCGCCCCGAGGAGCCCGACGACGACCCGACGCCGCCCGAGGGCGACGGCGGCGGCCAGCCCGAGGAGACCGGCGAGGGCGCCGGGGAGACCCCACCCGGCCGCGACGGCACGGAATCCGATGCGGACAGCACGGATGCCCCGCCGTCCGCAGGGGATCCCATGCCCCCGCGGGGCGAGGCCGACGACACCGACGGGGACACCGCGACGCCCGTCCCGGCCCCCGAGCGGGCCGCCGTCGACCCGGGCGAGGCGTTCCGCGCCCGCCGCCTCGAGGTGCCCGGGATCGGCGAGGGCGTGGCCGGACGACGGTCCAAGGCGCGCAGCGACCGCGGCCGCGTGGTCGGCTCCCGGCGTCCCGAGGGCGCGGTGACCCGGCTGCACCTGGTCGACACCGTCGTCGCGGCCGCCCCGCACCAGCGGGCGCGGGGCCGCAGCGGACCGGGACTGCGGCTGCAGAAGGAGGACCTGCGGCAGGCCACGCTGGAGGGCCGCGAGGGCAACCTGGTGCTCTTCGTCGTCGACGCCTCGGGCTCGATGGGCTCCGCCGACCGGATGGCCGCGGTCAAGGGCGCCGTCCTCTCGCTGCTCGTGGACGCCTACCAGCGGCGGGACAAGGTCGGCCTGGTGACCTTCCGGGGCTCCGGCGCCGAGCTCGCCCTCCCGCCGACCTGGTCGGTCGAGGCCGCCGCGGCCCGGCTGACCGGCCTGCCGACCGGCGGCCGTTCGCCGGTCGCCGCCGGGCTGCTGCGGGCGCACGAGACGCTGCGCGTGGAGGCCGTCCGCGACCCCCGGCGCCGTCCGCTGCTGGTGCTGGTCACCGACGGTCGGGCCACCGGCGCCCGCGGGGTCGACCACCTCGGCGAGGCCCGCCGGGCCGCCGGGCTGCTGCGTGCCGCGGGGACCGCGGGCGTGGTCGTGGACTGCGAGGCCGGGCACGTCCGGCTCGGCCTGGCCGGCGACCTGGGCGCGCACCTGGGTGCCCGCACCCTCCGCCTCGACGAGCTCGGCGCCGAACAGCTCGTCCGCACCGTGAAGGCGGCTGCCTGATGCCCCAGGGACAGGTCACCGCCGTTCCGGTCGACGGGCTCACCACCCGCCAGCGCCGCAACCGGCCGCTGCTCGCCGTGCACACCGGGGAGATGAAGGGCAAGTCCACCGCCGCCTTCGGGATGGCGATGCGCGCCTGGAACCAGGGCTGGTCGATCGCGGTCTACCAGTTCGTCAAGAGCGCCAAGTGGAAGGTCGGCGAGGAGAACGTGCTGACCACCCTGGGCCGGCTGCACACCGAGACCGGTGAGGGTGGGCCGGTCGTCTGGCACAAGATGGGCTCGGGCTGGTCGTGGTCGCGCAAGCACGGCGAGGAGACCGACCACGCCGCCGACGCCGCCGAGGGCTGGGCTCAGATCAAGCGCGACCTGGCCGCCGAGGCGCACCGGTTCTACGTGCTCGACGAGTTCACCTACCCGATGAAGTGGGGCTGGGTGGACGTCGAGGACGTGGTCGAGACGATGCGCGCGCGGCCCGGGAACCAGCACGTCGTGATCACCGGGCGCACCGCGCACCCGGCGCTCGTCGAGGCCGCCGACCTGGTCGTGGAGATGACCAAGGTCAAGCACCCGATGGACGCCGGGCAGAAGGGCCAGCGGGGGATCGAGTGGTGACCACCGTCCCGCGGATCGTCCTGGGCGCGCCGTCCTCGTCCTCGGGCAAGACGTCGATCGCCACCGGCCTCATCGCCGCCTTCACCGCCCGCGGGCTGACCGTCTCCCCGCACAAGGTCGGCCCGGACTACATCGACCCCGGCTACCACGGCCTGGCCGCCGGCCGTCCCGGTCGCAACCTGGACAACTGGCTGGTCGGCGAGGACCGGATCGTCCCGCTGTTCCTGCGCGGCGCGACCCACCCGACCCCGGCCGACGTGGCCGTCGTCGAGGGCGTGATGGGCCTGTTCGACGGCGCCAGCCACCCCTCGGTGGAGCCCGGCTACGGGTCGACCGCGCAGGTCGCCGCCCAGCTGCAGGCCCCGGTCGTGCTGGTGGTCGACGCCTCCGCGCAGGCCCGCAGCGTCGCCGCCGTCGTGCACGGGTTCGCCACCTTCGACCCGACCGTCCGGCTCGGCGGGGTGGTGCTCAACCGGGTCGGTTCCGACCGGCACGAGGCGATCCTGCGCGAGGCCCTCGGCTCGGCCGGGGTGCCGGTGCTCGGTGCCGTCCGCCGGATCGAGGCGCTGCAGACGCCGTCCCGGCACCTGGGCCTCGTGCCCGCCGCGGAGCGGTCGGCCGAGGCCATCAACACGGTGCGTGCGCTCGGTGCGGTGGTGGAGTCCAGCGTCGACCTCGACGCCGTCCTCCGGCTCGCCCGCACCGCCCCCGACCTGCACGCCGACCCGTGGGACCCGGCCACCGAGGTCACCCGCGCCGAGGGCCGCCCGGTGGTGGCCGTGGCCGGTGGACCCGCGTTCACCTTCGGCTACGCCGAGACCGCCGAGCTGTTGGCGGCCGCCGGTGCCGAGGTGGTCACCGTCGACCCGCTCCGGGACGCCGACCTGCCCCCGGGCACCTGCGGCCTCGTGGTCGGCGGCGGCTTCCCCGAGGTGCACGCCTCGGCGCTGGCGGCCAACGTCGGGCTGCGGACGGCGATCTCCGCCCTCGCCGACCGGGGCGCCCCCATCGCCGCGGAGTGCGCCGGGCTGCTCTACCTGGCCCGCGAGCTTGACGGCGAACCGATGTGCGGCGTCCTGGACGCCGGCGCCGCGATGCACCCCCGGCTCACCCTGGGGTACCGCTCGGCGGTCGCGCTGACCGACAGCGTGCTGGCCCCGGCCGGCACGCGGGTGCGCGGGCACGAGTTCCACCGCACCCGCACCGACCCCGGCGCGGGTGCCACCCCCGCCTGGCAGTGGAACGCCGACGGGCCCGAGGGGTTCGTGCAGGGCGCCGTGCACGCCTCCTACCTGCACCTGAACTGGGCCGGGTCACCGACCATGGCCACCCGCTTCGTCGCTGCGGCGGCCCGCGTCCAGGAGGTGGCCCGTGCACATCGCTGAGGGTTTCCTGCCCCCCGTCCACGCGATCGGCTGGACCATCGCCGCGGCGCCCTTCGTCGTCCACGGTGCGCGGGCGGTGGTCAAGGAGGTCCGGGAGAACCCCGAGTCCACCCTGCTGCTCGGTGCGGCCGGGGCGTTCACGTTCGTGCTCAGCGCGATCAAGCTGCCCTCGGTCACCGGCTCCTCCTCGCACCCCACCGGCACCGGGCTGGGCGCGATCCTCTTCCGGCCACCGGTGATGGCCCTGCTCGGCACGGTGGTGCTGCTCTTCCAGGCGCTGCTGCTGGCCCACGGCGGGCTCACCACGCTGGGCGCCAACGCGTTCTCCATGGCCATCGTCGGACCGTGGGCGGGCTACGGGGCCTACCGGCTGGCCCGCAAGGCCTCCGGGCAGCTGCTGGTCGGGGTGTTCGCCGGCATGGCCATCGCCGACCTCGCCACCTACGTCACCACCTCGCTGCAGCTGGCCCTGGCCTTCCCCGACGCCTCCACCGGCTTCCTCGGTGCCGCCGTGAAGTTCCTCGGCGTCTTCGCGGTCACCCAGGTGCCGCTGGCGATCGCCGAGGGCCTGCTCGGCGTGCTGCTGTTCCGGGTGCTGACGGTCAACGCCCGGCCCGAGCTGGAACGCCTCGGCGTCCTGAAGCCCCAGCCCACCGAGGAGGCCACCCGATGAGCCGTCGGCACTGGGTCACCCTCGCGCTGGTGCTCGGGGTGGTGGCGCTGTTCGCGCTGCCGCTGCTCTTCGGCGCCCCCAGCGACTACGCGGGCACCGACAGCCTGGCCACCGAGGCCATCGAGGCGTCCAACCCCGACTACGTGCCGTGGTTCGACCACGTCTTCTCCCCCGGCTCCTCCGAGGTCGAATCCGGCCTGTTCGCGCTGCAGGCCGCCATCGGCGGCGGGGTGCTGGGCTACGTGCTCGGTCGCCTCCGTGGCCGCCGGGCGCAGCGCGAGGCCACCGCGAAGGACGACGTCACCCCGTGACCGGTCTCGCCATCGACGACGCGGCCTGGGCCTCGGCCTGGCGTCCGCGCGCGGTCGGCGACAAGGTGCTGCTCTCCCTCGGGCTGGTGCTGTGTGCCCTGGTGCTGCCGGTCTGGCCGGGCTCGGTGCTGGTCGGGGTGGCCGCCGTCGTCCTCGCGCTCGGCCCGGCCCGGGTGCCCGCCCGGGTGTTCGGCCGCGCCGTCCGGCTGCCGTTGGTGTTCGTGACCATCGGGGCGGTGACGGCGGTCGTATCGGTGTCCGGCGACGGGATCGGCTGGGCGCCGGACGCCCTCGCCGTCGGCGGCGGGCTGGTCGGGCACGCCCTGGCCGGCGGTGCCGCGGTGATGCTGCTGGCCACCACCACACCGGTGTCGGACCTGCTGCCCGCGTTGCGCCGGGCCCGGGTGCCCGGCGCCGTCGTCGAGGTCGCGTCGGTGACCTACCGGCTGCTGTTCGTGCTGCTGGAGTCGCTGCGCACCATCCGCGAGGCGCAGACCGCCCGGATGGGCTGGACCGGGTTCCGCCGCTCCTACCGCTCCGCCGGCATGCTGACCGCCGCCGTCCTCACCCGCTCCTGGGACCGGGCCCGGCGGCTGCAGGAGGGCCTGGCCGGCCGCGGGATGGAGACCGACCTGCGGGTGCTGCCCGAGGTCCTCCCGTCGTCCCGGCTGTTCCTGACCGCCACCGTCCTCGGCCTCGCCGCGCTGGTCGCGACCACGCTGGTGCTCGCGTGAGCCACCAGCAGCTCGCCGCCCTCGACCTGGTCGTCGGCTACACCCGGGGCCGACGGGTGCTCGACGGCGCCTCGCTGACGATCCCCGAGGGCCGCCGGCTCGCCCTGCTGGGCGCCAACGGATCGGGCAAGACCACGCTGCTGCGCTGCCTGTCCGGGGCGCTGGAACCCACCTCCGGGCAGGTCGTCGTCGACGGGGCGCCCGTGCGGTACAGCCGCGCCGGGCTCAAGGCGCACCGCCAGGAGGTCCAGCTCGTGCTGCAGGACCCCGACGACCAGCTGTTCAGCGCCTCGGTCGCCCAGGACGTGTCCTTCGGCCCGCTCAACCTGGGGCTCACCGACGACGAGGTGCGCGCCCGGGTCGCCGAGGCCCTGGAGCTGCTCGCCGTCACCGGCCTGGCCGCCCGGCCCACCCACCAGCTGTCCTTCGGCGAGCGCAAGCGGGTCGCCATCGCCGGCGCGGTCGCGATGCGGCCCTGCGTGCTGCTGCTCGACGAGCCCACCGCCGGTCTGGACCCCTCCGCGGTCACCGAGGCGCTGGCCGCGCTCTCCCGGCTGCAGGGGTCCGGCTCCACGGTGGTGATGAGCACCCACGACGTCGACCTCGCGCTGGGCTGGGCCGACGAGGTCGCCGTCGTCGTCGACGGCCGGGTCGTGCAGGGCCGCCCCGAGGTCGTGCTCGGGGACGACGACCTGCTCGCCCGCGCCCGCCTCGACCGCCCCTGGACCCTCACCGTCGGTGCCCGCCTCCGCGAGCTGGGCCTGCTGCCCGAGGGCGTCCTCCCCCGCGACACCGCCGCCCTCCTCGCCGCCCTGGGCCCCCTGACGAAGGAAGCTCTACACCCCCTCATCAGCTCGTCCGGGGGTGCAGAGCCTCCTTCGTCGGGGGGTGCGGGGCGGTGAGGGTCGTCGGGATCGGGGCGCGCCGCGGGGTGAGCGCCCAGGAGGTGCTGGCCGCCGTCGACGCCGTCGGCGGGCCGGTCGACCTGGTGGCCACGCTCGACCGGCGGGCGGCCGAGCCGGGGCTGCGGGACGCCGTCGCGCTGCGCGGCTGGGCGCTGTCCGCGCACGCCGCGACCGAGCTGGACGGCGTCGCCACCCCCACCTCCTCGGCACGGGTGCGGGCCGCCGTCGGCACCGGGAGCGTCGCCGAGGCGGCCGCGCTGGTCGGCGGGGGCGAGCTCGTCGTCCCCCGCACGGTGCACGGCCGGGTCACCGTGGCGGTCGTGCTCCGGTGACCGACCTGCACCACCACGGGGACGCCGAGGCCACCCCGGGCCTGGTCGACCTCGCCGTCAACGTGCGCGCCGGGGCACCGCCGGCCTGGCTGCGCGCGGTGCTGCACGCCGCGGTCGAGGACAGCGCCGCCTACCCCTCGCAGGACGCCGCCCGCGCCGCGGTCGCCGCCGCGCACGGGCGCCCCGAGGACGAGGTGCTGCTCACCGCCGGCGCCGCGGAGACGTTCACCCTGCTGGCCCGGGCGCTCACCCCGCGGCACGCCGTCGTCGTGCACCCCTCCTTCACCGAGCCCGAGGCCGCGCTGCGGGCCGCCGGCCACGCGGTGCACCGGCACCTGCTCGCGGCGCCCTCCTACGCGCTCACCGCCCCGGACGAGCACGCCGACCTCGTCGTGCTGGGCAACCCCACCAACCCGACCTCGGTGCTGCACCCCGCCGACGCGGTCGCCGCGCTGTGCCGCCCGGGCCGGGTGACCGTGGTCGACGAGGCGTTCGCCGACACCGTGCCCGGGGAGCCGGGGTCGCTGGCCGGCCGGCGTGACCTGCCCGGGCTGCTCGTCGTCCGCAGCCTCACCAAGACCTGGGGGCTGGCCGGGCTGCGGGTCGGCTACGCCCTCGGCCCGCCCGACCTGGTCGCGATGCTGGCCGCCGCGCAGCCGCACTGGCCGGTCTCCACCCCCGCGCTCGCTGCGCTGGTCGCCTGCACCTCCGAGCGCGCCCGGGCCGAGGCCGAGGCGGTCGCCGTCGAGCTGACGGCGCACCGGGCCGCCCTGCTCGCCCTCCTCCCGCCGGGGGTCACCGTGGTCGGGGAGCCCCGGTCCTCCTACGTGCTGCTCGCCGTCCCCGAGGCCGACCGGGTGCGCCGGGAGCTGCGCGGGCGCGGCTGGGCCGTGCGGCGCGGCGACACCTTCCCGGGCCTGGCCCCCGACCACCTGCGGGTCGCCGTGCGCGACCCCGACACCTCGGCTGCCTTCGCCGCCGCCCTCACTGCGATCCTGGAGTCACCATGAGCCTGCTCGACGAGACGATCGCCGCGATCACGCCCCGGGACCCCGCCGCCGAGCGGGCCGCCCGCGAGCGCCTGGACCGGATGACCAAGCCCCCGGGCTCCCTGGGCGTGCTCGAGGACGTCGCTGCCCAGCTGGCCGGCACCGCCGGGGTGTGCCCCGCACCGCTGCCCACCCCGGTCGCGGTGGCCGTCTTCGCCGGTGACCACGGCGTGCACGCCCAGGGCGTCACCCCCTGGCCGCAGGAGGTGACCGCGCAGATGGTGGCCAACTTCGCCGCCGGCGGCGCCGTGGTCAACGCCTTCGCCGCGCAGCTGGGCGCCGACGTCGTCGTCGTGGACGTCGGGGTGGCCTCCCCCACCGCACCGTCCCCGGGGTTCCTGGACCGCAACGTGCGCCGCGGCACCGCCGACCTCGCCGTCGGCCCGGCGATGACCCGGGACGAGGCCCGCCGGGCCGTCGAGGTGGGCATCGCGGTGGCCACCCAGCTCGCCGCCGACCACGGCTGCCTGGTCACCGGCGACATGGGGATCACCAACACCACCGCGTCGGCCGCGCTGGTCTGCGCGTTCACCGACGCCACCCCCGCCCAGGCCACCGGCCGCGGCACCGGGGTCGACGACGCCACGCTGGACCGCAAGGTCGACGTCGTCACCCGCGCGCTGACCCGGCTGGACGCCGACGCCGACCCGCTCACCGTGCTCGCCGAGGTCGGCGGGCTCGAGCACGCCGCGCTGGCCGGGTTCGTCCTGGGCGCGGCCGCCGCCCGGGTGCCGGTGCTGCTGGACGGCGTCATCGCGGGCTCGGCCGCCCTGGTCGCGGCCGCGCTGTGCCCCACGGCGGTGGAGCACGCGCTGGCGGGACACGTCTCCGCCGAGCCCGGGCACGCCTTCGCCCTGCGCGCGCTGGGCCTGCGCCCGCTGCTCGGCCTGGACCTGCGGCTGGGCGAGGGCACCGGCGCGCTGCTGGCGTACCCGCTGGTCGCCAGTGCCGCCCGGGCGCTGCAGGACGTGGCCACGTTCGACTCCGCCGGCGTCACCGAGAAGGCCTGATGCCGGCCACCCCCGTCGACCCCCGCCTGGGCGTCGTCTACCCCGTCGGGCTGCGGCTCACCGGCCGGCGCGTCGTCGTCGTCGGTGGCGGCCAGGTCGCGCACCGGCGGGTCGCCGGTCTGCTCGAGGCGCACGCCGACGTCGTCCTGGTCAGCCCCGAGGTCACCCCGGCCCTGGAGGCGCTCGTGCAGCCCGGGTCGCTGACCTGGCAGGCCCGGCCCTACGCCGACGGCGACCTGGACGGCGCCTGGTACGCCGTCGCCGCCACCGACGACCCCGAGGTCAACGCCGCGGTCACCGCCGAGGCCGACCGGATGCGGGTGTTCTGCGCCCGCGCCGACGACCGCTCGCAGTCCAGCGCCTGGACCCCCGCGGTCGGCCGGCAGGGCGACCTCGTCGTCGGCGTGCACGGCGGCGGCGACCCGCAGCGGGCCGTCGGCGTCCGGGACGCGGTGCTGGCCGGCCTGACCGACGGCAGCATCGCCGACACCGTCTCCCGCCCCGCCGACGGCCGCGGCAGCGTGGTCCTGGTCGGCGGCGGACCCGGCGACCCCGGCCTGGTCACCGTCCGCGGCCGACAGGCCGTGGCCACCGCCGACGTCGTGCTCGCCGACCACCTCGCCCCGCAGTCGCTGCTGTCCTCGCTGCCCGCGCACGTGGAGGTCATCGACGCCTCGAAGCTGCCCCGCGGCCGGTCGATGGCCCAGGAGCAGATCAACGCCCTCCTCGTCGAGCACGCCCTGGCCGGAAAGCGGGTGGTGCGGCTCAAGGGCGGCGACCCGTTCGTCTTCGGCCGCGGCTGGGAGGAGCTCGAGGCCTGCGCGGCCGCCGGTGTCCCGGTCGAGGTCGTGCCGGGGGTGACCAGCGCGATCGGCGTCCCGGGGCTGGCCGGCATCCCGGTCACCCACCGCGGGATGACCCACGAGTTCGTCGTCGTCTCCGGGCACGTCCCGCCCGGGCACCCCGCCTCGTTGGTGGACTGGCCCTCGCTGGGCCGGCTGCGCGGCACCCTCGTCGTCCTCATGGGCGTGGACACCGCACCGGCCATCGCGGCGTCCCTGGTCGAGCACGGCCGGGCCGCGGACACCCCGGTCGCCGTCGTCGTGGACGGCGCCAGCCCCACCCAGCGCCTGCTCCGCACGACACTGGCCGACCTGGGGCAGACCCTCACCGACGAGGCCGTCCGCCCGCCGGCCGTCTGGGTGGTCGGCGACGTCGTCGCCCTGGGCGCCTGACCCCCTCTTTCCCCCTCCCCCTCCCCCCTCCCCCTCCCCCTGGTGTTGATCATGGGGTTGTTGCCGGGGGCGCGCCGGTGTGCGGCGTGTCCGCCGGCAACGACCCCATGATCACCGGGGGGCAGGAGCGGGTGGGTGTCCCTCAGACGACGGAGGCGAACACCACCACGTTCTCCTCGCTGGCACCGGCCGAGGAGTCGTACTCCCCGCCGCAGGTGACCAGGGCGACGTCGGCACCCTCGGGGTGGCCGTTGAGGGCGTCGGAGAGGTCCGAGGTGGCCTTGTCCAGGCCGGTCAGCGGGTCCTCGATCACCTGGAGCTGCAGCTGGGTGCCGGCGGCGTCGGTGAGGACGACGGCGTCCCCGGGCTCCAGGTCGGCGAGCCCGTCGAACACGCCGGCCTCGTCCCCGGGCACGTCGTGGCCCAGGACCACGGCCATCTGTCCGGACCCGGGCTGCGGGCCGTCGGACCACCAGGACGTGGTGGCCATGCTCTCCGGGACGCCGTAGCCGGTCACCGGCTGCCCGGTGAACGGGTTCTCGTACTGCACGGTGCCCCGGGACTCCACCGGTGCCTCCACGCCGATCGCCGGCACGCTGAGCGAGGCCGGGACGATGGGGGTGGACGCGACCGCTGCGTCGGCGGCCGGATCGGTCACCTCGTCGTAGCCGTAGACGAACCCGCCGCCGACCAGGGTCAACAGGACGACGAGGACGGCCAGGCCCGAGCTCGAGCCGCCTTCCTCAGCCGGTGACGCCACGACGGCCCCGCAGCCACAGCGCGGACGCACCCGCGGCGCTCAGCACGCCCAGCCCGGCCAGCGCGAGCGGGGCGTGGCTCTCCTCGCCCGGGGCGCCACCGGTGGGGGCGTATCCGGGGTAGGCGACCGGCTGGACGGCAGCCGGGGCGCTCGTCGGGGCCGGGCCCGTGGTGGTCGGCGCGGCCGGGACGGCCGGGGCGACCGGCGCGGTGGTGGTCGGCGCGGCCGGGGCGGCACTCGGGATCAGCGCGGCCAGGCAGGAGACGAAGTCCAGGACGACGGGGACCAGGCTGGTCACCCCGCCGATCACGACCTCGATCTGGGCGGTCACGTCCTCCTGCCCACCGGCCAGCAGCTCGGCCAGCCGCTCGGGACCGAGGAGGTCCCGCAGGTCGTCGATGCTCAGCGGGATGGTGGTCGCCGCCGAGGTGCTCGACGTCCCCGGCACCGGGACCAGGTCGCCGCCGGGCAGGCCGGCGAGCAGCCCGCCCAGGCCGGCCAACCCGCCCACGACGTCGGTGATGGACATCTGGATGCCGGTGGCCAGGCCGTCCACGCAGGCAGCGCCGGCGGAGACGGACTCCAGCGGGTCGGGGAGAGCGCCCGCGCCGGGGAGCGAGGGCAGACCCGCGCCGGACGTGGGGACGGCGGGCGAGACCGTCGGGGACGGGGTCGCGGTCCCCGCGGGCAGCGGCAGGCCGGGCAGCGGCAGGCTCGGCAGGCTCGGCAGCGCGGGTGCGGCCGACGCGATCGCCGGGGTGCCCAGCACGACGACGGCGGACAGCAGGCCGGTGGTGAGCAGCCGCCGTCCGGTGCGGGACGAGGGGTGGGACTGGGGCACGGCGGCGACCTCCGTTGGTCGGGACGGGCGGAGGGGCCCGCAGCAGGCCCCGGCTGACCGGACAACGACAGCTGTGTCCGCGGGTGACGGACAACTCCGGGACTCGTGACGGATCGGTCCCGGGCGTCCGGCGTCGGCTACCGTCGGGGAGGACCGGCGGGTCCGTCCGCCCGGCCTGTGGAGGTCCCGTGGAACCCGTGCTGCTCCTGGTCCTGCTGATGCTGCTCGTGGCCGGCACCGTCGTGACCGGCACCGTGGTGGGCACCCGCCGCGCCGTCCGGGCGCTGCGGTCCAGCAGCACGGTGCGCCGGGCCGGCGAGCTGGGCGGCTACGCCACCCTCGCCGTCGGGGTCGCCCGACACCCCGCCCGGGTCGACCGCACCGCCGGCGTCCTGGCCGCCCGGGTGACCGCGGCGTCGGTGACCCTCCAGCGTGAGGTGGCCGTCGCCCGCCGGGCCGGTGCCCACCTGGGCGAGGTCCCCACCGTGCTCCCCCGGCTGGCCGACGAGGGCTTCGCGCTGTCCCGCGCGCTGCGCCTGGTCACCACCACGGCCTCCGACCACTCCACCGAGCTCCACGAGGCCGCCCGCGCCCACCTCGCCGTGGTCGCCGACGTGACCGCCGCCGTCCGGGCCTCGACCGCCCTGCCGGCCGCGCACGGCATCGGCGACGAGGCGGCCCGGGTCGCCGCCGACCTGAGGGCCTACGCCGGCGCCTACCGCGAGCTGGTCCGGCCCACCGAGGCATCGAAGCCGGGCGCCGCGGGCAGTTAGGTCGTACACGACCTACTTCACGAGGAGCTCGACATGACCGACCCCACCACCCCCCTCGACGGGAAGGTCGCCCTGGTCACCGGCGCCTCCTCCGGCATCGGCGCGGCCACCGCCCGCGCGCTGGCCGCCGCCGGGGCGTCCGTGGCGATCGGTGCCCGTCGCGCCGACCGGCTCGAGGCCCTCGCCCAGGAGCTGCGCGCCGAGGGCGCCACCGTGCTCACCGTCGACCTCGACGTCACCGACGAGGCGGCCTGCGCGGCCGCCGTCGCGCGCACCCGGGAGGAGCTCGGTGGGCTCGACGTCGTCGTCAACTCCGCCGGCCTCATGCTGCTCGGCCCGATCGTGGACGCCGACACCGAGGACTGGCGCCGGATGATCACCACCAACGTGCTGGGCACCATGTACGTCACGCACGCCGCGATCGAGGGCCTGGTCGCCCAGGGCTCGGGCGACGTGGTGAACATCAGCAGCGTCGCCGGCCGGGTCGCCCGGTCCGGTGCCGGGGTCTACAACGCCAGCAAGTGGGCGGTCAACGCCTTCTCCGAGTCCCTCCGCCAGGAGGTCACCGCCCAGGGCGTGCGGATCTCCCTGGTCGAGCCCGGCGCCGTGGACACCGAGCTGAACGACCAGATCACTAACGAGCAGGCCCGGAAGACGTCGAAGGAGAACTACGCGTCGATGCGCTCGCTGCAGGCCGAGGACGTCGCCCGGGCCATCCTCTACGTGGTCACCCAGCCGGCCGCGGTCGCCGTCAACGAGGTGCTCGTGCGCCCCACCGACCAGACCCAGCCCTGACCGGTCACCCCATCCGGGCGGCGGTGTCCTCCAGCAGGACCTGCCGCTCGGCGGCGTCCCGGCGCGGGCAGGACGTGCACAGCACCTCGTGCGGCACCCGCCAGATCTGACAGCACGACGCCCGCCGGGTGAACCGCTGGCCGCCCGCCTCGACGAACCTCGGGGCGGGCAGACCCGCCTCCCGGGCCAGCGGCCCGGCCAGGGCGGTGACCGCGCCGACGTCCCGCCGCGACCGGCCCAGCGCGAGCAGCTTGTTGGCCAGCGCGTCCGTGGCGATCGCCCGAAGCGGCGCCTCCCGCAGGCCGCCGGCCTCGGCCACGGTGGCCACGACCGCGGCCAGGGAGTCGCGCAGCTCCACCACCACGTCCCCGGTGGCCGCCGTCGCGGTGGCCGCCCACGGCAGGTCCCCGACCACGTGCAGCGTGGTGTCCTCCAGCCGCGCCGACAGCGCCCGGCCGGCCACCAGCCCGGCCAGCGCCGGACCCAGCAGCACCAGGGACGCCGAGTACCACCAGAGGGTGGCCAGCACCCGCCGGTCCGCGGTCCGGCCGGTCACCGCCTGGAGCTCCAGGTGCTCGGTGGTCCACGCGACGTCGGCCAACGCCGTCCCGGCCAGCGGCCGCGAGCCCGGGGGCACCAGCAGCCCGAGGGTGGCGGCGCCGGGGAACCGGGCCGCGACGGCCGTCTGGGCGTCGTCCGGCAGGGTCACCGGCCCAGTCTGACCGCCGACCTGCCGGTCGGCGCCCCGGCGCCCTAGGGTCGGACCCCAGGCAGCGTCGCCGGTCCCTCGCGCGACGCCGGAGACCCGAGGAGACGCCGTGAGCGAGACCGAGACCCAGGGCCTGTCCAGCGAGATCCCGGCCGGCGGTGTGTTCGACCCGCCCACCGCACTGGCCGAGCACGCGAACGTCACGCAGGCCGACTACGACCGTGCCGCCGAGGACCGGCTGGGCTTCTGGGCCGACGCCGCCGGCCGCCTGGAGTGGTCGAAGCCCTGGGAGGAGGTCCTGGACTGGACGAACCCGCCCTTCGCGAAGTGGTTCACCGGCGGCGAGCTCAACGTCGCGGTCAACTGCGTCGACCGGCACGTCACCGCCGGCAACGGCGACAAGGTCGCCTACCACTGGGTCGGTGAGCCCGGGGACACCCGCACCATCACCTACGCCCAGCTCAAGGACGAGGTCTCGAAGGCCGCCAACGCACTCACCGCGCTCGGCGTGCAGTCCGGCGACCGGGTCGCGGTCTACCTTCCGATGATCCCCGAGGCCGTGATCACGATGCTGGCCTGCGCCCGCATCGGCGCCGTCCACATGGTCGTGTTCGGCGGCTTCTCCCCCGACGCCCTGGCCTCCCGCATCGAGGACGCCGGCGCGAAGGTCGTCGTCACCGCCGACGGCGGCTTCCGCCGGGGTGCGCCCTCGGCGCTCAAGCCCGCGGTCGACGAGGCCCTGACCAAGGTCGCCGGCGTCGAGCACGTGCTGGTGGTCAAGCGCACCGAGCAGGACGTCGAGTGGACCGAGGGCCGCGACCAGTGGTGGCACGACCTCGTCGACGGCCAGTCCACCGAGCACGAGGCTCAGGCCTTCGACGCCGAGCACCCGCTCTACATCATGTACACGTCCGGGACGACGGCGAAGCCCAAGGGCATCCTGCACACCTCCGGCGGCTACCTCACCCAGGTGTCCTGGACGCACTGGGCGACCTTCGACCTGAAGGCCGACACCGACGTCTTCTGGTGCGCCGCGGACGTGGCCTGGGTGACCGGCCACTCCTACATCGTCTACGGCCCGCTCTCCAACGGCGCCACCTCGGTGATGTACGAGGGCACCCCGGAGACCCCGCACCGCGGCCGCTGGTGGGAGATCGTCCAGGAGTACGGCGTCTCGATCCTCTACGCCGCCCCGACCGTCGTCCGCACCTTCATGAAGTGGGGCGCCGAGGAGCTCGAGCCCCTCGACCTGTCCACCCTGCGGGTGCTCGGCTCGGTCGGTGAGCCGATCAACCCCGAGGCGTGGCTCTGGTACCGCAAGAACGTCGGCGGCGGGACGGCGACGGTGGTCGACACCTGGTGGCAGACCGAGACCGGCGCGCACATGATCGCCCCGATGCCCGGCGTCGTGGCCACCAAGCCCGGCTCCGCGCAGCGCGCGATCCCCGGCATCTCGGCTGCCGTGGTCGACGAGGAGGGCAAGCCGATCGAGCCCGGCGCCACCGGCTACCTGGTGCTCACCGAGCCGTGGCCGGCGATGCTGCGCACGATCTGGGGCTCCGACGAGCGCTACGTGGAGACCTACTGGTCGCGCTACGGGAACAACGTCTACTTCGCCGGGGACGGCGCCAAGCTCGACGAGGACGGCGACATCTGGCTGCTCGGCCGGGTGGACGACGTGATGAACGTGTCCGGGCACCGCATCTCCACGACCGAGGTCGAGTCGGCCCTGGTCAGCCACCCGACGGTCGCCGAGGCCGCCGTCGTCGGGGCGACCGACCCGCAGACCGGCCAGGGCATCGTGGCCTTCGTGATCCTGCGCGGGGACGCCACCGACTCCGGTGAGGACCTGGTGAAGACCCTGCGCCAGCACGTCCGCAAGGAGATCGGCCCGATCGCCTCGCCGCGGCAGATCATGGTCGTGGCCGAGCTGCCCAAGACCCGCTCGGGCAAGATCATGCGCCGCCTGCTTCGCGACGTGGCCGAGAACCGCGAGCTCGGTGACGTCTCGACGCTCACCGACTCCTCGGTGATGGAGCTCATCGGCTCCAAGATGCCGAGCTCGACGGAGGACTGACACCGCCGGTGGAGTGCCAGGGCGCGGTTTTCGCGTCCCTGGCACTCCATCAGGGGTGGCCCCGCGGCTCGGGGCGCGCGGCGCACTGGCCGATGAGGCACGATCATGACCAGACCGGGGCCGACCCACGGCAGCACCCGCAGTACTCGAGGAGGACCCCGTGGCCCACAGCGCGCCGACGACCCGACTGTCCGGAGAGCCGGCCGGTCCCCAGGAGCCCTCCATCGGCTCTCTCGCGCAGAGCGCCATGGCCGACGTCTCCACCCTGATCCGCAGCGAGATCGAGCTGGCCAAGGCCGAGGTCGGCTCGTCGGTGAAGAAGGTCGGCATCGGCGGGGGGCTCATCGCGGCCGGCGCCGTGATGCTGGCCTTCGCCTCGATCTTCCTGTTCATCGGGCTGGCCGAGCTGATCACCTGGCTGGGGCTGCCCCGCTTCGTCTCCTACTTCATCGTCTTCGGCGCCCTGGTGCTCTTCGCCGCGCTCGCGATCATGGTCGGCGTCAAGCTCACCAAGAAGATGCGCAAGCCCGAGCGCACGATCGAGACGCTGAAGGACCTGCCCGACGTCATGCGCCGCGAGCTCCCCGGCCAGCGTCAGCGCGACCTGCCCGTGGTGCGCGACGGGCAGTTCGCCCGGCAGGACCCGCACTCCCGCCTGGGCTGACCCGGTGACCGACGCCGGGGCCCCGCGGGTCCCGGACGGCGCCCCCGACGCGACCAGCGTGCTCCTGCCCGGGCCCTGGCGGCACCGCGACATCTCCGCCAACGGGGTCAGGTTGCACGCCGCCGAGGCCGGAGAGGGCCCACTGGTCCTGCTGCTGCACGGGTACCCGCAGTTCTGGTGGGCCTGGAGGCACCAGCTGGTGGCCCTGGCCGACGCCGGGTTCCGGGCCGTCGCGGTCGACCTGCGCGGCTACGGCGGCAGCGACAAGCCCCCGCGTGGCTACGACCTGCCCACGCTGTCCGCCGACGTGGCCGCCGTCGTCCGGGCGCTGGGTGAGTCCGACGCGGTCGTCGTCGGGCACGACTGGGGCGGGCTGCTGGGCTGGACGATGGCCGCGCTGCACCCCCGCACGGTCCGCGGGCTGGTCGTCGTGTCCTCCGCGCACCCCCGCGAGCTCCGCTCGGCGATGACCTCGGGCGCCCAGCGCCGGGCCTCGCGGTACGCCCTGCGCTACCAGCTTCCCCGGCTGCCCGAGCGCCGCCTGACCCGGGACGACGACGACCCGGTCGCCGAGCTGCTGCGCCGCTGGGCCGGCCCCGACTGGGTGCACACCACCGACTTCGCCGAGGCCGTGGAGCGCTACCGTCAGGCCGCCCGGATCCCGCAGGCCGCCTACGGCGCGATGGAGTTCCACCGCTGGGCGTTCCGCTCCCAGCTGCGTCCGGACGGTCTGCGCTACGCCCGCCGGATGGCCGCCCCGGTCACCGCCCCCACCCTGCAGCTGCACGGCGCCCTCGACCGCTGCATCCTGCCCGCCACCGCCCACGGGTCCGGCCGCTACGTCGCCGGCGCCTACGAGTGGCGCGAGCTCCCCGGCATCGGCCACTTCCCCCACGAGGAGACCCCCGACGAGGTCAGCGCCGCCATAGCCGCCTGGGCCCGCTGACCCGCCCTCCCCCCGGGCTTCGATCAGCTCCGACGACCACCGTGCGTCCTCCTCCACCGACGTCGCCGGCGGAGGATGCACGCTGGTGGCTGAGGACGACGCGCGGCTACCCCACTCCGGCCCGGATCGGCTGATCGCCGTCCACATCCGAGGGGTCCGTCCCCAGACCTCGACGTGAGCCTCCACGGGGCAACGCGGCACGCCACGCTGCCGGCATGCACCCCCAGCTGCTGGCCGCGATGCTCCGACGCGGAGGCGTGTTCACCACCGCCGACGCCGTGGCCGTCGGGCACACCCGCCACTCCATCGCCGCCCTCGTCCGGTCGGGCGCGTGGCACGGCGTGCGCTTCGGCGTCTACACGACCGATCACGTGCGGCGTCAGCACACGGACGCCGGGAGCCCGCACTGGCTGGCTGCTGCCGCCGTGCTGGCCCGACTGGGCCGTCCGAGCACCGTCCTGAGCCACGCGACAGCCGGTCGCCTGCACGACCTCGTGCTCCCCCGGGACGCCGACACCCGGGTCACCCTGACCGATCCCGAGCGCTTCCGACTCGGCCGCGGCTACCGCGTGCTCGCCGCGCGCCTGCCAGCCGGGGAAGTCGAGACCCGCGACCCACTCCGACTCACCAGCGTCCGACGCACCCTGCTCGACCTGGGCCGCGAGTGGGACGTCGTCGACACCGTGACCGCCCTGGACGACGCCCTCGCCGACGGTCGGATCACGCTGCAGGACCTGGTGGACGGCGTCCTCGAGCAGACACACTGGGTCGGGGTGGGCAACTCCGCTGGCGCGGTCGGGCTGGCCCGCCTCGGCGCCCACTCCCCGTTGGAGACCAGGACGCGGCTCGACCTGGTCGCGGCCGGCCTGCCCGAGCCGGTCCTGCAGGCCGCCGTCCTCCAGCACGACCGGCTGCTGGCGGTCCTGGACATGTGGTGGGAGGGCACGCCCGCGTTCGGCGAGTGCGACGGCCGGGTGAAGTGGACCGACCCGTGGCGGGGCCGGTCAGCAGCGGACGTCGCCTGGGAGGAGAAGCGCCGGCACGACGCGCTCGTGGACCTCGGCCTGGTCGGCGTCCGCTTCGCCCAGCCGGACCTGGGACGAGCCCTCGCTCCCAAGGTCGACCGACTGCGCGGCCTCCTGACCCAGCCACTGGTGCTCCCGCCCGGCGTGCGCATCGAGCAGTGGCGAGGCGGACTGCGCCGGGAGCCCCGAGCGCGGCCGTGGACCGCCGACCCGGGCTCGTCCAGCTCGGCCGCAGCCTGACCCGCCCGTCCTCCTCCACCAGCGTGCGTCCTCAGCCGCCGGTGTCGGTGGAGGAGGACGCACGGTGGTCGTCGGAGCTGATCAACGCCGGGGCGAGGGGTCCGTCACTCGCAGGGGCCGGTGTCGACGGGGGTGCGCGCGGTGCTGCCCGCGGCGGCGGCCTCGGCGACCTGGGCGCCGGTGAGGGCGTAGCCGGTGTCCGGGTCGTCGATGGCCGAGGCGAAGACGACGCCCAGCACGGTGCCGTCGGTGGCCAGCAGCGGGCCACCGGAGTTGCCGGCGCGCACCTGGCCGAAGAGCGCGTAGACGTCGCGGACGACGGTCTGCGAGGCGCGGAAGTCCGGGCCGCTGATGTCGCCGCGGTCGCGCACCCGGGCGGGGCCGACGTAGAGGCCACCGCCACCGGGGTAGCCCATGATGATCGCGTCGGCGCCGGAGTCGGCCGGCTGCGCGGCGAAGGTCAACGGCACCTGCGGCAGGCCGGGCACGGCCAGCACGGCGACGTCGGTCTCCTCGTCGACGAAGACCGGGACCGCGTCGTAGCTCTCGCCCTCGGCGTTGACCGTGGGCGAGGTGACGCCGGCCAGCACGTGGGCGTTGGTCATCACCCGCTCGTCGGCGTAGACGAAGCCCGAGCCATCGATCTGCCGGGAGCAGGAGGAGGCGATGCCGCTGATCTGGACGACCGAGCCGCGGACCTGGGTGACCACCGGGCTGGCGAGCAGGCCCTGGTCGGGGGCGGGCACGTCGCGCACCTGGGTGGGGGTGAGCGGGTCGAGCACGTCGGGCAGGCCGCGGCGGTCGATCGCCTCGCGCAGGGAGTCGTAGAGGGACCGGACACCGTCGGGCACACCCTGGTCGACGGCCTGCACCAGCGTCGACTGGCGCACCTGGCTGGCCACCGCCGGGAACGCCGAGTTGGCCAGCGGGGTGGCCACCATCCAGGCGACCAGCAGCACGGCGACGGCCGAGATGAACGCCCCGGCCACCGAGTCGACGACCTTGGCCGGTTCCCAGGTGACCTTCCTGCGGATGGCCCGCCCGACCGCGCCGAACACCAGCTGGCCCAGCAGGGCCCCGGCGAGGACGACGACCAGCGCCACGAACACCCGGGCCAGGCTGGACCCGGAGACCTGGTCGGCCACGGGACCCGACAGCTGCGCACCGGCCACGGCCCCGCCGAAGAACCCGACGAAGGACGCCGCCGAGACGATCAGCCCCTGCCGGAACCCCGACAGCGCGAACAGCAGGGCCAGCGCGATGAGCGCGAGGTCGACGAAGGACACGGCGGCGGGGTCAGCCGCTGACGGTCATCGTGCCGACCTGGCCCAGAGCGGTGTGGAAGCTGCACTCGAAGGGGTGGTCGCCCGGCGTCGTCACGGTGAACTCGATCGTCTGGCTGTCGCCGGGGGCCAGGAGCGGGATCTGCTCGCTGATGTCCTCCACGCCGGCTCCCTCGGTGAAGAGGAAGTTGTGGGTCAGCTGGGTGGCGGTGTTGGTCACGGTCAGCCGCACCACCCCCGGGGCCACGGTGAAGGTGTTCGGGGTGAAGACGTAGTCGTCGCCGGTCTCCAGGGTGATCTCCTGGACGCCCGCCTCGTCGGTGGTCACGACCCCGACCCCGGCGTCGGGGGTGCGGGTCGCGTCCGGGGTCGCCGGGGTCTCGTTGGTGCAGCCGGCGAGCAGGCCGAGGGCGAGCAGCAGCGCCACGAGCACGGCGCGGGCGGAGCGCGGGGAAGCAGTCATCGCCGTCGGACCGTACGCGGCGCACCTGTGCGTCCGGGGGCCTCGGCGACCGTCGGCGCGGCGCGGTCGGCGGGCTCCTCGGTGACCTGCGCGTGCGCCCCGCGCACCCGCTCCTGCTCGGCGGCGAGCGGCCGCACGTCGGTCGCGTCCCAGGGCCGCTCGAGCCCGCAGGCGGTGAGGACGGCGTCGAGCACGCCGGCTGTGAAGCCCCACACGACCATCCCGGCCACCGCGAAGGCCGGCCCGACGTAGCCCGACGGGTGCCGCACCCGGAAGCGGTTCACCGGGTCGACCAGCGCCGCCAGGGGCACCCGGGCGACCTGGGCGACCTCGAACGGGTCGCCGGTCACCGTCTCGCGGGGGTCGTCCCACCACCCCACGACCGGGACGACGAGGTTGTCCGAGGGCCCCAGGAACAGCTCGGGCAGCGTGGCCAGCACCCGGACGTCGGCCGGGTCCACCCCGACCTCCTCGTGCGCCTCGCGCAGCGCCGTCCCCACCGGGTAGTCGTCGCCGGGGTCGACGCCGCCGCCGGGGAACGCCGGCTGGCCCGCGTGGGTGCGCAGCCGGTCGGACTTCTCGATCAGCAGCACGTCGGGCCCGGCCGGGCCGTGGCCGAAGAGGATCAGCACCGCCGACCGGCGGGCGCTGTCGGTGGCGTCGGCGCGCCGGTGCCGCAGAGGCAGGTCCGCCGCGCCGGTGACCAGCCGGCGGACGTGCTCGGGGACGCCGGTCAGATCGGGGTCGAGCAGCTCGGTCACAGCGTGACGCCCAGGTGGTCAGAGACCAGCTGCTCGAACTCCGCGAGCGAGTCCACTGCCCCGGTCTCCGTGTACGTCAACGTGCCGTCCGCGGCGAGGAAGAACGTGTACGGCGCGCCCCGGTAGCCCAGCTCGGCAGACAGGTCACCCTGCCGGTCGAACGCGTTGGGGAACGTCGCACCCGCATCGGCAGCGAAGGAGTCGGCAGCGGTCAGGGTGTCCACGCTGACGAGCCCGAGCACCTGGACCTGGTCACCCGCGGCCTCGGCGAGTTGCTGCACGATCGGCAGTTCCTCGCGGCACGGCGGGCACCAGGACCCCCACAGGTTGATGACGGTGGGCACGCCCGGAGCTCGCCCCAGGTCGAGCGTGCCGCCCCCGATGCAGTCGAAGACGAGCGGCGGGAGTGCCTCGGTGGCAGTGACGTCGGGACCGTCCTGCTCAGGACAGGACTCCAGCGCAGTGTCCAGGCCCTGGACGTCCACGTCCGAGGTCGTCGGTGCGGCTGCGTCGTCGTCCGAGCCGCTGGTGCACCCGGCCAGCAGCGCCGAGGCCGCCAGCACCAGCAGGAACCGGCGCTTCACAGCGTGTCCGAGGCGGCCGGGCTCTTCACGAGCTTCCCCGCAGTCTCGGGGTCCATCGGCCCCGTGCCGTAGGACGGACACCAGCGGGCCAGCCCGCAGGCGCCGCAGGCCGGCTTCTTGGCGTGGCAGACCCGGCGCCCGTGGAAGATCACCCGGTGGGAGAAGTCGGTCCACTCCTTCTTCGGCACCAGCACGGCGACCTCGGTCTCGACCTTCACCGGGTCCTCCTCGGCGGTCCAGCCGAACCGGCGCACCAGCCGGCCGAAGTGGGTGTCCACCGTGAGCCCGGGGACCCCGAAGGCATCGCCGAGCACCACGTTCGCGGTCTTGCGGCCGACCCCGGGCAGCGTCACCAGGTCGGCCAGCCGGCCGGGCACCTCGCCGTCGAACTGCTCGACGAGCGCCCGCCCCAGGCCCAGCACCGAGTTCGCCTTGGCCCGGTAGAAGCCGGTCGGCTTGAGGATGGTCTCCAGCTCCTCGCGATCGGCCCCGGCGTAGTCGGCGGCCGTGCGGTACCGGGCGAACAGCGTCGGGGTGACCGTGTTGACCGTGCGGTCGGTGGTCTGGGCGGACAGCACGGTGGCGACCAGCAGCTCCAGCGGGGTGGTGAAGTCCAGCTCGCAGTGCGCGTCGGGGTGGATCACCGCCAGCTCGCGGGCCATCCGACGAGCCCTCCGGGTGCGGCCCAGCGACGTCTCGCCCGGGTCGTACGGGGACACACCCAGGCGGGCGGCCCGGGCGGCCCGCCGCGGGGGTGCCGGCGGTTCGGTGCGGGTCGGGGCGGCGGGGACGGACACGCGGTCGAGCGTAGGCCGGGGGGCCGACACGCACGGACCTGTCATGCTCGTCCCGGCAGGCCCACCCGTCACACCGGTGTCGCCTCCCGACCCGCCGACGTCGTCCGTCTCTCCCCCCGGGGACTGCCCCAGCCCCCGGAGACGCACGCCGAGGAGGTGCTGGTGGTCGCCCTCATCGTCATCCTGTTCCCCCCGCTGGTGATCGCCTTCCTGCTCGTCATGGAGCGGGTGGAGGAGCCGCTGCGGCGGCCGACGTCCCAGCGCCAGGTGGAGGAGTTCCTCGCCACGGCGACCCCCGCCGACGTCGACGAACTGGCCCACTCGGGCATCCGGCGCGCCATGGAGCGGTGGCGTGGCCGCCGGTCCGCGCGCACCGTCGAGGCCCGCCAGACCGCGCTCACCGCACCCGAGGCGGACTGACCGGTCCCACCCGGAGTGGGCACCGTGGTGACGCTCCGCATGGTGAGCGCGCCCACAGGCCCTAGACTGCCTGCGGACGTGGGTGATCTCTGCACCCACGACGACGTCGGTGAGAGGTGCGCTGGTGGACGAGGTCCTTGCCCAGTCCGGTCTGTTCCAGGGGCTGTCGGAGGAGGCTTCCGAGCCCACGGCGAGCGGGCTCGAGACGGTGTCGCTGCCCCGCGGCCGGGTCGTGTTCAACGAGGGCGAGCCCGGTGACAGCCTGTACGTGGTGCTGTCCGGGAAGATCAAGCTCTCCCGTCGCTCGCCCGACGGCCGGGAGAACGTGCTGGCCGTGATGGGCCCCTCCGACCAGTTCGGTGAGCTGTCGGTCTTCGACCCCGGCCCGCGCACGGCCACCGCGACCGCGGTGACCGACGTGCGGCTGGCCAAGATGCCGCAGGCGATGCTCCGCCCGTGGATCGAGGCGCACCCCGAGGTGGGTGAGCGGTTGCTGCAGGTGCTCGCGCGCCGGCTGCGCCGCACCAACGACTCCGTCGCCGACCTGATCTTCACCGACGTCCCCGGCCGCGTGGCCAAGGCGCTGCTGCAGATGGCCGACCGCTTCGGCAGCCGCGAGTCCGACGGCCTGCGCGTCAAGCACGACCTGACCCAGGAGGAGCTCGCCCAGCTCGTCGGCGCCTCCCGCGAGACGGTGAACAAGGCGCTGGCCGACTTCGTGCACCGCGGCTGGATCCAGCTGCAGGGCAAGTCCGTCGTCGTCCTCGACGAGGAGCGCCTCCGCCGCCGCGCCCGCTGAGTCCAGCACGACACGAAGGCCCCCGCTCCGACCAGGAGCGGGGGCCTTCGTCGTACGGGATCAGGAGTACGGGATCAGGAGTACGGGATCAGGACGGGAGTGGCACCACGAGACGGATGCGGGTGCCGTCGGGGAGCACGGCCCAGCGCTGGCCCTCGTCGTCGTCCTCGAAGGTGGGGCTGATCGGCTCGAGCGGGTCCGGGGGGCAGCCGGCCAACGCGGCGGCGACGTCGGGGAAGGCCTGCAGCTGGGTGAGGGTGTGGATCGTCGGCGGCAGCATCGGCCGGGTGCCGGCGGCGAGCTCGGCGAGAGCGGCGTCGGCGGTCAGCCAGGACACCTCGTCGGCCTCCCCGGACACGTCGCGCGCCTCCTGCCCCTCGGGCATGAGGGCGGCGAAGAACTTGGTGTCGTAGCGCCGGGTCTCCTGCGGCGGGGTGATCCAGTGCGCGTAGGGCCGCAGCAGGTCCGAGCGCAGGGCCAGGCCCCGCCGGCTCAACAGCTCCGAGAGCGCGATGTCCCGGGTGAGCAGGGCCTGCCGCTGGGCCTCCCACTCCTCCCCCGACACGTCGGGCACCACCCCGCCGGACTCGGGTCCGGCCAGCAGCACGCCGGCCTCCTCGAAGGTCTCCCGGACGGCGGCGCAGACCAGCTGGCGCGCCGTGGACGGGTCGCACCCCCAGGTCGTGGCCCACTCGGCCGGGCTGGGGCCGACCCAGGGGACGTCGGTGTCGGCGTCCCGGGGGTCGACCCCGCCGCCGATGTAGGCGGTCATGCCGCCGGCGAAGGGCATCCCCCGCGTGCGTCGCTGGAGGTGGACCTCCAGCCCGGTGTCGCCGTCCCGCAGCAGCAGCACCGTTGCGGCCTGGCGGATCGGCTGGGTCACCGGAGTTCGACGGTGAGCTCGACCTCGACCGGGGAGCCCAGGGGCAGCTCGGCGACCCCGACGGCGCTGCGGGCGTGCTTGCCGGCCTCGCCGAAGACCCGGCCCAGCAGCTCGCTGGCGCCGTTGACGACGCGGGGCTGGCCGGTGAAGCCCTCGGCGCTGGCCACGTACCCGACGACCCGGACGACGCGGGCGACGGAGTCGAGGCCGACCAGGTCGTCGACGGCGGCCAGCGCGTTCAGCGCGCAGACCTTCGCGTCGTGGGCGGCGTCCTCGATCTCCACCGAGCCGCCGACCTTGCCGGTGCGGCGCAGGCCACCGTCGACGAAGGGCAGCTGGCCGCTGGTCATCACCAGCTGCCCGGTGCGGACGGCGGGCACGTAGGAGGCGACCGGCGCGGCGACCGGCGGGAGCCGCAGCCCCAGCTCGGCGAGGCGGGCGTGCCAGCTCTGCGGCGTGCTCTCTGTCACGGCCGGCGCCTCAGGCGGAGGGCCGCTTGAGGTAGGCGACCAGCTGGTCGCCGCCACCGGGACCCGGGAGCACGGTGACCAGCTCCCAGCCGTCGACCCCCCAGGAGTCGAGGATGGCCTTGGTGTTGTGGGTGAGCAGCGGGATGGTCGCGTACTCCCACGTCCGTCGGGTCGACTCGGTCATGGGGCCGGACGCTAGCGCAGCGGCGGACCCGCGGCCCGGGCGCGGGGCGGTCCGAGCGGGCGGGACCCCGGTCCCCGCTCGTACGCTCGTCCGGTGAGCCTCGAGCCGTTCCCCGTGCGCTGCCACGTCGTGACCGGCAAGGGCGGGACCGGGAAGACGACGGTCGCGGCCGCCCTGGCCCTGGCGCTGGCCGCCGACGGGCGTTCCGTCCTGCTGGTGGAGACCGAGGGGCGGCAGGGCATCGCCCAGCTCTTCGACACCCCGCCGCTGCCCTACGAGGAGCGGCGGGTCGCCGTGGCCCGCGGGGGCGGTGAGGTCAAGGCGCTGGCCATCGACCTCGAGGAGGCGCTCCTGGAGTACCTGGAGCTCTTCTACTCGATGAAGCGGGCCGGGCGGGCGCTGCGCAAGATGGGCGCGATCGACTTCGCGACCACCATCGCCCCGGGCCTGCGGGACGTGCTGCTCACCGGCAAGGTCAAGGAGGCCGTCACCCGCCGGGTGGACGGCAGGCAGGTCTACGACGCCGTCGTGGTCGACGCCCCGCCGACCGGTCGCATCACCCGGTTCCTCAACGTCACCGACGAGGTCGCCGGGCTGGCCCGCTCGGGGCCCATCAAGACCCAGAGCGACGGCGTGATGGCCGTGCTGCGCTCCCCCCAGACGGCGGTGCACCTGGTGACGCTGCTGGAGGAGATGCCGGTGCAGGAGACCGCCGACGCGATCACCGAGCTCGCCGCGACCGGCCTGCCCGTCGGGTCGGTGCTGGTCAACATGGCCACCGAGCCGCTGCTGCCGGCCTCGTCGCTGGCCCGCGCCGCCGAGGGCCGGATCACCGCCGCCGAGCTCGCCCCCGCGCTGGCCGCCGGCGGCCTGCCCGCCGACCCGGCGATCGCCGAGGGCCTGGTGGTGGAGGCCGTCGAGCACGCCCGTCGCTGGCAGTCCCAGGACGCGCTGCGCGACCGGGTCGGGGAGATGGGCCGGCCCACCGTCGAGCTGCCGATGCTGGTCGGGCCGATCGACCTGGGCGCCCTGCACGAGCTCGCCGACCGCCTCGAGGCCCACCTGGCCCAGGGCGTCGCCGCGTGACCGCCCCCCGCACGGCCCCGGCGATGGACCTCGCCGCGATCGTCGCCGACCCGGCCACCCGCATCGTCGTGTGCTGCGGGGCCGGCGGGGTGGGCAAGACGACGACGTCGGCCGCCCTGGCGCTGGCCGCCGCCGAGGCCGGCCGCAAGGTGGTCGTGCTGACCATCGACCCGGCCCGCCGGCTGGCCCAGAGCCTGGGTCTGGAGGAGCTGGACAACGAGCCGCGGCAGGTCGTGGTGCCCGAGCTGGACGGCTCCGCGGGCGGCGAGCTGCACGCGATGATGCTGGACATGAAGCGGACCTTCGACGACATCGTCGCCGCTCACTCCACGCCCGAGCGGGCCGCCACGATCTTCGAGAACCCCTTCTACCAGGCGCTCTCCTCCTCCTTCGCCGGCACGCAGGAGTACATGGCGATGGAGAAGCTGGGCCAGCTGCGGGCCAGCGACGTCTGGGACCTGATCATCGTGGACACCCCGCCGTCCCGGTCGGCGCTGGACTTCCTGGACGCCCCGAACCGGATGAGCCGCTTCCTCGACGGCACCATGATCCGGCTGCTCACCGCCCCCGCCCGGGCCGGCGGCAAGGCCGGGCTGCGGATCGTCGGCGCCGGGTTCTCCTTCTTCAGCCGGATCATCTCCAAGATCCTCGGCGGGCAGCTGCTCAACGACATCTCCGCGTTCGTCTCCGCGCTGGACACCATGTTCGGCGGGTTCCGCGAGCGGGCGACGGCGACCTACGAGCTGCTCCGCCAGCCCGGCACCTCCTTCCTCGTCGTCGCCTCCCCCGAGCCCGACGCGCTGCGCGAGGCCTCCTACTTCGTCGACCGGTTGTCCGCCGAGGGCATGCCGCTGGCCGGGCTGGTGCTCAACCGCACCCACCCGCCGGCGACGACGGCGCTGTCGGCCACCCGGGCGGAGGCCGCCGCGGAGGCCGTCGCCGAGGGCGGGGGCAAGGGCGCGAAGCTGGCCGCCGGGGCGCTGCGGGTGCACGCCGAGCGGATGGCCCTCGCCGTGCGGGAGCAGCGGCTGGCCGACCGGTTCACCCACGCGCACCCCGAGGTCGCCGTCCGCACCGTGCCGGCGGCCGCCGGGGACGTGCACGACCTGGCCGATCTGCGGGTGATGGCCGGCGAGCTCACCGCAGCCGACGGGGACACCCGCACCGGCACGCCGCGGACGAGGGTGCTGCCGGCCCGCCGCTGAGACTGCTGTGCGGGGCCTGTGACGGGTGGGAACGAACCCACCGGACGGCTCTGCGCGTCCGGTGCGCGACACACCGGACGGACCCGTCCGACAGGTACCTTGGCCTGCGATGTCTGACACCGCTGCTTCCAAGGTCGGCGCCCTCGCCAAGCTCGTCGCGACGATCGTCGTGGCCGGAGCGCTGGTCGCCGGGATGATGCTCCCGTTCGTCGGCGGGACCGGGCTGGTCGCCCGGAACTCCGCCTCGCTGCTGGACGCGCTGCCGGTCGAGCTGACCGACCAGACGCCCAACGGCAACACCGTGGTGCTGGCCGCCGACGGGCAGCCGATCACGAACTTCTACACGAACAACCGCACCCCGGTGACCGCCGAGCAGATCTCGCCGATCATGAAGCAGGCGATCGTCGACATCGAGGACAGCCGCTTCTACAGCCACAACGGCCTGGACGTGCAGGGCACGCTGCGTGCGCTGGCGACCAACATCGCCGCCGGTGGCGTCGCCGAGGGCGGGTCGACCCTCACCCAGCAGCTGGTGAAGCAGACCCTGCTGCAGACCGCGGACACCGTCGAGGAGCGCGAGGCCGCCGACGAGCAGACCGTCGGCCGCAAGCTGCGCGAGGCCCGGCTGGCCCTCGCCCTGGAGGAGACCTACTCCAAGGACGAGATCCTCACCCGCTACCTGAACATCGCCTACTTCGGCGCCGGCGCCTACGGCATCCAGGCCGCCTCGCAGCGCTACTTCTCGGTCAACGCGATCGACCTGAACCTGGCCCAGGCGTCGGTGCTCGCCGGCCTGGTGCAGAGCCCGACCGCCGACGACCCGCTGGCCAACCCGGAGAACGCGCAGATCCGGCGCGACCAGGTGCTCAACCGGATGTTCGACCTCGGCCACATCACCGAGCAGGAACTGGCCGACACCACCGCCTCCCCCGTCGTCACCGCCGAGAGCCAGCCCCCCGTCAACGGCTGCGCGAACGCCTCCCTGGGCGGGTACTTCTGCGACTACCTCGAGGGCTACCTGATCAACACCCTCGGGATGACCCAGGACCAGATCGACAACGGCGGGTTCGTCATCCAGTCGACGCTGCGCCCGGACATCCAGGCCTCCGGCGAGCAGGCCGTGCTGAACACCGTGGCCCTCGGCGACCCGCTGGTCGGCACGTTCACCGTCGTCCAGCCGGGCACCGGACACCTGCTGGCGATGGCCAACAACCGCCGGTTCGGGTGCGACGAGGCCGTCGACGCCGCCTGCGAGTCGGTGAACTTCAACGCCGTGGCCAGCAAGGGCGCGGGCTCGACGTACAAGGTCTTCACCGCCGCCGCCGCGCTGGAGCAGGGCTACTCGCAGTACTACTCGCTGACCACCTCCGACCCCTACGTGTCCAGCGTCTACCGCAACGGCGGGCGGGCCTACACGGTGCAGAACGCCGGCACCTACCCGGGCACGCTGGACCTGGAGCAGGCCCTGGTCCGCTCCTCCAACACCTACTTCGTGGCCCTGGAGGACCGGCTGGGCTCGGTCGAGGCCCCGGTGCGGATGGCCGAGCGGATGGGGATGAACTTCGACCGGGCCAACCAGACCCCGGCCGACCAGATCATCGCGGAGAACCAGGGGTCCTTCACCCTCGGGCCCTACGCCACCAGCCCGCTGGACCTGGCGTCGGCGTACTCCACGCTGGCGGCCAACGGCACCCAGTGCGACCCCAACCCGGTCACCTCGATCGTCGTCGCGCAGACCGGCGCCCCGGCCACGCTGCCCGACGGCACCCCGATCAACACCGCCGACCGGTGCACCCCCGAGGCCATCCCGTCCGGTGTCGCCACCACGATGAACCAGATCATGATCGGCGACACCCAGGCCTCCTACGGCACCGGCCGTCGGGCCGCGGTCCCCGGCCACCAGATCGCCGGCAAGACCGGGACGGCGCAGGGCAACGTGTCGGTGAGCTTCATCGGCTCGACCCCGCAGTACACCGCCAGCGTCATGGTCTTCAACCCGATCGGGAACCAGAACGTCGGCGGCTTCGGTGGCAACAAGCCCGCCGAGATCTTCAACGACGCGATGGCGCCGATCCTGGCCAACGAGCCCTCGGTCGACTTCCCGCAGGCCGACGCGGGCGTGCAGAACGGCAACACCCGCGCGGTGCCGTCCTGCTCCTCGGTCAGCGCCTGCCAGTCGGCGATCACCGGCGCGGAGCTGACCTACGGCGGCCAGCAGAGCGTGGACTCCGACCAGCCCGCGGGCACCGTCGTCGGGCTCAACCCGTCGGCGGGCAACCGCATCCAGGCCGGCGCCCGCGTCACGGTGCTGGTGAGCAACGGCTCGCAGGTCGCTCCCCCGGCGGCCGAGCAGCCGCCGGCCGACCCGAACGCCCCGGACACCAACGGGGACGGTCAGCCGGGCTGATCCCGGCGGCACGAGGAACGGCAGAGGGCCGGTCGACCAGGTGGTCGACCGGCCCTCGGCGTCTGCGGGGTCCTACGAGGCGAGCTGCCGGCGGACCTCGGCGGCCACCCGGCCACCCTCGGCGCGCCCGGCGACCTGGCCGTTGGCCCGGCCCATGACCTTCCCCATGTCGCCCATCCCGCTGGCCCCGGTCGCGGCGACGACCTCGGTGACGATGGCGGCGATCTCCTCGTCGGAGAGCTGGGTGGGCAGGTAGCCGGCGAGCACCTCGCCCTCGGCCTCCTCGCGGGCGGCCTGCTCGGCCCGGCCGGCGCCGCCGAAGGCCTCCGCGGCCTCCTTGCGCTTCTTCGCCTCGCGGCGCAGCACCGCCTGCACCTCGTCGTCGGACAGCTCGCGCGCGGCCTTGCCGGAGACCTCCTCGGCGCTGACGGCGGACAGCACCATGCGCAGCGTGGCGGTGCGCAGCTCGTCCCGGGCCTTCATGGCGGTGGTCAGGTCGTCGCGGAGGGTCTGCTTGAGGTCGGACACGCCCACCAGCCTGTCACGCGGACGACGCCGTCCGCACCGCAGTCGCACCGCCCGCGCGACATAGGCTGACCCGATGCGCCCCGCTCTCGCCGTCCCCGCGGCCGTCCTGGCGACCGGTGCCGCCACGGTCGGCTACGCGTCGCTGATCGAGCGCACCCACTGGACGCTGCGTCGCTTCGACGTCCCCGTGCTGCCCCCGGGCCAACGGCCGCTGACCGTGCTGCAGATCAGCGACATCCACATGACCGCCGGTCAGCGGTCCAAGCAGGAGTGGATCGCCGGGCTCGCCGCCCTGGACCCCGACCTCGTGGTCACCACCGGGGACAACCTGGCCGGCCACGACGCCGTCGGGCCCACGCTGCGCGCGCTGGACCCGCTGCTGGACAAGCCGGGGGCCTTCGTCCTGGCCAGCAACGACTACTTCGCGCCCAGGCCGAAGAACCCGTTCAAGTACTTCTTCCCCGGCCACAAGCGGGTGCACGGCGAGTGGCTGCCGTGGGAGTCGCTGCGCGACGGCAAGACCGACCGGGGTTGGCTGGACCTGGACAACGCCCGCGGCGAGCTCACGGTCGACGGCCGCCGGATCGTGTTCGCCGGGCTGGACGACCCGCACGTCAAGCGCGACCGCTACGACGACGTCGCCGGCCCGGCCGACCCCACCGCCGACCTGCGCATCGGGCTGGTGCACGCTCCCGAGCCGCGGGTGCTGGACCGCTTCGCCGCCGACGGCTGGGACCTGCTGCTGTGCGGGCACACCCACGGCGGGCAGCTGCGGGTGCCGTTCTACGGCGCGCTGGTGACCAACTGCGGCATCGACCGGGACCGCTGCCGGTGGTTGCACCGCTGGGCCGAGCCGACCGCCGCGCACCCCACCGGCACGTGGCTGCACGTCTCCGCCGGGCTCGGGACCAGCCCGTACGCGCCGGTCCGCTTCGCCTGCCCGCCCGAGGCCACGCTGCTGACCCTGGTCGCCCGGGAGCCCTGAGGACCGCCGTCGGCGCACCGGCAGCCGTCGGCTAGGCTGTCGGAGGACCTCGGGGTGTGGCGCAGCTTGGTAGCGCGCGTCGTTCGGGACGACGAGGCCGCAGGTTCAAATCCTGTCACCCCGACCACCACCTGAAGGCCCGCCTCCACGAGGCGGGCCTTCAGGCGTTCCAGGGGCAGGACGGCGCCACCCGTCGTACCGTGCCCCAGTGACCCGCCTGGACCGTCTCGACCTGTCCCGGTCCCGCGGTGGGAGCGCCGCCGAGCGGCTCTCCGCCGCCGTCGCCCGGGCCCACGCGGTGGGCCACCTGGGGGCGTTCGTCACCGTGGTCGACCCCGACGCGACCGACCCGGGCCACCCCGAGGGCGTGCTGGCCGGCGTCCCGATCGCGGTCAAGGACAACCTGGACACCGCCGACCTGCCCACCACCGGCGGCACCCCGGCACTGCACGAGTCGCAGCCGGGGCGCGACCACCACGCGGTGGCGATGCTGCGGGAGGCCGGTGCGACCGTCGTCGGCAAGACCAACCTGCACGAGCTGGCCTTCGGCATCACCGGCAACAACGCCGCCTACGGGCCGGCCCGCAACCCGCACGACCCCGACCGGGTGGCCGGCGGCTCGTCCGGGGGGTCGGCGATCGCCGTCGCCACCGGGGTCACGGCCGTCGCGCTGGGCACCGACACCGGCGGGTCGCTGCGGGTCCCCGCCTCGTTCTGCGGCATCGTCGGGTTCCGGCCCACCACCGGGCGGTGGGGCAGCGGCCGCACCGTGCCGCTCTCGGGCACCCGGGACACCGCCGGTGCACTGGCCACCACCGTCGCCGACGTCGTCCTGCTCGACCAGGTCGTGACCGGGGACGGCCCGACCACCGTGCCCACGGCCCGGGCCCTGCGCCTGGGCGTCCCGCTCCCCGGCTTCTTCGACGGCCTGCACCCGGAGGTCTCCGACCGGGTCGGGGAGGCACTGGACCGGCTGGCCGACGCCGGGGTGGAGCTGGTCGAGGTCGACGTCGCCGGCGGGCACGAGCTCGACGCCCGCTGCGGGTTCCCGATCGTCTTCCACGAGGTGGTCCGCGAGCTGCCCCGCTACCTGGCCTCGCTGCCCGAGGGCCCGACCCTGGAGGAGGTGCTGGCCCAGGTGGCCTCCCCCGACGTCCGCGGCGCGCTGGAGCACGCCCTCGGCGCACCGGTGCCCGAGGACGCGTACGCCGAGTGCCTGCAGCTGCGCGAGCAGCTCCGCGAGGCCTACGACCGCGCCCTGAGGACGGCGGACGGCGGGCGGCTCGACGCACTGGTCTACCCGACCGTCCCGTTGCCCGCCCCGCCGGTGGGCGACGACGTGACCACCGACCTGGCCGGCCGCGACGTGCCGGTCTTCGCCACCGTCGTGCAGAACACCGCCCCCGGGTCGACCGCCGGGATGCCCGCGCTGAGCCTGCCGTGCGGGACGACGTCGGCCGGCCTGCCGGTGGGCCTGTCGCTGGAGTCCCTCCCCGGTGCCGACGGCGCCCTGCTCGCCGCGGCCCGGCGGGTGGAGCAGCTGCTGTCCTGAACGCCACACCCGGTCGACGCGCGGTTGCAGCGCGCAACCCGCACGCTGGGCCTCGATGACCGAGTGGCTGCTGTTGCTCGCCGCGGTCGTGCTGACCGTGTTGACGGGCTTCTTCGTCGCCGCCGAGTTCTCCTTCACCACCGTCGACCGCGGGCAGGCCGAGCAGGCCGCCGCCGAGGGCCGCCGGGGTGCCGCGGGCACGGTGACCGCGCTGCAGGGCCTGTCCACCCAGCTCTCGGCCGCCCAGCTGGGCATCACGATCACCACGCTGCTGGTCGGTTACCTGGCCGAGCCGGCGATCGGGGGGCTGCTCGAGGGGCCGCTGGGCGCCCTCGGGCTGAACGAGGGCACGGTCACCGCGGTCGCCGTCGTCCTGGGCATCGCGCTGGCCACCACGCTGCAGATGCTCATCGGCGAGCTCGGCCCGAAGAACCTGGCCATCGCCAGTCCGCTCGCGGTGGCCGGGTTCGTCGCCCCCGGGATGCGGGCGTTCACCACCGTCTTCGGCTTCCTGGTCCGGGCGCTGCAGCGGCTGGCGAACGCGATCGTCCGCAAGCTGGGCTTCGAGCCGCGCGAGGAGCTCGACAGCGCCCGCGGCGCCGGTGAGCTGGCCTCGGTGGCCCGCCGTTCGGCCGAGGAGGGCGACCTCTCCCCCACCGCGGCCCGCCTGCTGGACCGCTCGCTGGGCCTGCGGGAGAAGCTGGCCACCGACGTGATGACCCCGCGGACCCGGCTGGTGACCCTGCCCGACACCGCGACCGCCGCCGACGTCATCGCCGCCGCGATCGCCTCGGGCAACAGCCGTTTCCCGGTCTGGCACTCGAACCTGGACGACGTCACGGGCCTGGTGCACGTGAAGAAGGCCGTCGCGGTCCCCGAGGACGAGCGGGCCACCCGGACCGCCGGTGAGCTCGCCAGCCCGGTGCTCGCCGTCCCCAGCTCGCTGCACCTGGACCCGTTGCTGGACCTGCTCCGCGAGGAGGGCCTGCAGCTGGCCCTGGTCGTCGACGAGTGGGGCGCCACGCACGGCATCGTGACCCTGGAGGACATCGTCGAGGAGCTGGTCGGGGAGATCGCCGACGAGACCGACCGCCCGCTGCGCCAGCTGCGCCGCCGCGGGGAGGGCTGGGAGGTCTCCGGGCTGCTGCGCCCCGACGAGGTGCGCGAGCGCACCGGGGTCGCCGTCCCCGAGGGGCGCTACGAGACCGTCGCCGGCTTCGTCACCCAACGGCTTGCCCGGCTGCCCGCCGTCGGTGACTCCGTCGAGCTGGAGGGCCACCGGCTCACCGTCGCCCGGCTCGAGGGCCGTCGGGTGGCGGTCCTGCACGCCGACCCGGTGCCCACCGGGGACGACGACCTGCCCGCCCGCCAGCACGAGGTGGCGCAGGCGTGAGCGATGCCGTGGCACTGCTCGTGCTGGTCGCCCTGCTGCTGGGCAACGCGTTCTTCGTGGCCGCGGAGTTCGCGCTCGTCTCGGCCCGGGTCGACCAGATCGAGCCCCGGGCCACCGCGGGCTCGGCGCGGGCGCAGAAGACGCTGACCGCGATGCGGAACGTGTCCCAGATGATGGCGGGAGCGCAGCTGGGCATCACCCTGTGCTCGCTGGGCCTGGGGGCGGTCGGCGAACCCGCGGTGGCGCACCTGATCGAGGTGCCGCTGGAGAGCGCCGGCGTGCCCGAGGGCCTGCTGCACCCCATCGCGCTGGTGGTGGCCCTGTCGATCGTGACGGTGCTGCACATGGTGCTCGGGGAGATGGTGCCCAAGAACATCACCATCGCCGGCCCGGACCGCGCCGCGATCGCCCTGGGCCCGCCGATGGCGAGGGTCGTCACGGTGCTCAAGCCGTTGATCTGGTTCTTCAACACCCTGGCCAACGCCTTCGTGCGCCTGTTCGGGGTGCAGCCCACCGACGAGGTGGCCGCGAGCTTCGACAGCTCGGAGATCCGCTCGATGATCACCCAGTCGCGCAGCCAGGGCCTGCTCGGCGACGAGGTCGGCGAGCTGGCGGCCGGGGCGCTGGGCTTCGAGACCCACGACGCCCGGTCGGTGCTGCTGCCCACCGACGAGCTGGTGACCGTGACCCGCGAGGCCACCCCGCGGGACCTGGAACGCGCGGTCGGCGAGCACGGCTTCAGCCGCTACCCGGTGCTCGACGCCGCCGGTGGCTGGCTGGGCTACGTGCACGTCAAGGACGTGCTGGGCGTGACCGAGCGGGACGACCCGTTCCCCGACGCGGCGCTGGAGCACTTCGTCGAGCTCTCCCCCGACGAGCCGCTCCCCGAGGTGCTGCAGGCGATGCGCGAGGCCGGGGTGCACCTGGGCCGGGTGGTCGAGGACGGCGACGTGCTCGGCGTCGTGGCGCTGGAGGACGTGCTCGAGCAGCTCATCGGCGACGTGCGCGACGCCTCGGTCGAGGACCGGGCGCCGACCACCTCCGGGCGCAGCTGACCACCCGGGGCAGGATGGGCGCCGTGGACGCCCTCTCCCCCGAGATCACCGCCCGTTGGCAGGCCCGCTTCCGCGCCCCCCGCGTCAGCCTGCCCGACTGGGCCGAGGACGCCCCCCAGCGCTGCCTGTTCGCCTCCGACGTCACCGGCGTGGTGGAGCAGTACACCTGGGACCGCGACACCGGTGAGCAGCGCCAGGTCACCGACCGGGCCAACGGCACGCTGGCGGCCACGATCAGCCCGGACGGCGAGAGCATCTGGTGGTTCGCCGACACCGACGGCGACGAGTTCGGCGTCTGGCGCCGGCAGCCGTTCACCGGCGGCGAGGACGTCGTCGCCGTCCCGGAGGTGGGCCCGGCCTACCCCTCGGGCCTGGAGATCGGCCGTCGACTGGTGGCCCTGGGCCGGTCGACCGACGACGGCAGCGAGCTGTGGGTCGCACCGGTCGGCGGCACCCCCACCGTCTGCTACTCGACCCCCGACACCGCCGCTGTCGACGGCCTCTCCCACGACGACGACCTGGTCGTGATCAGCCACTCCGAGCCCGGCGACCCCCGCTACCCCGCGCTGCGGGTGTTCGACGTGGCCGCCTTCCTGGCCGCCGGGGGCGGGCAGACCACCGCCGACAGCCCCTGGGTGGTGGCCGAGAAGTGGGACGGCGAGGGCCGCGGCCTGCACGCACTCGGGTTCGCCCCCGTGCCCGGCGACCGCCGGCTGCTGGTCGGCCACGAGCGCCGCGGCCGCGAGGAGCTGCTGATCTGGGACGTCGCCACCGACACCGAGACCGAGGTCGTGCTGGACCTGCCCGGCGACGTGACCGCCGGCTGGTACCCCGACGGCTCGGCCCTGCTGGTCGGCCACGACCACGCCGCCCGCAGCGAGCTGTACCGGTACGACCTGGCCACCGGTGAGCTGACCCGGCTGGAGACCCCGCCGGGCGTCGTCCGCGGCGCCACCGCCCGCCCCGACGGCTCGGTGGAGCTTGCCTGGTCCAGCTCGGAGCGTCCGCCGGTCATCCGCCGGGCCGACGGTCCGGTCGTGCTGGCCGCCCCCGGCGACGAGCCCCCGGCCGCGTACCCGGTCGAGGACCGCTGGGTCCCCGGCCCCGGCGGCGACGTGCACGCCCTGCTGGTGCGCCCGGCCGGGCAGGCGCCGTACGCGACGGCGTTCCTGGTGCACGGTGGCCCGGAGTCCGCCGACGACGACTCCTACCGCGCCCGCCGGGCGGCCTACGTCGACGCCGGGTACGCCGTCGTCCACGTCAACTACCGGGGCTCCTCGGGCTACGGCTCGACCTGGCGGGACGCCCTCACCGGCAACCCCGGCCCCACCGAGCTCGAGGACGTCGCCGCCGTCTACGACTCCCTCGTCGCCGAGGGCGTCGTCGACCCGACCCGCACGCTGCTCACCGGCGGCTCGTGGGGCGGCTTCCTCACCCTGCTCGGCCTGGGCACCCAGCCCGAGCGCTGGACCGCCGGCATCGCCGAGGTGCCGGTGGCGGACTACCTGGCCGCCTACGAGGACGAGATGGAGGGCCTGCGGGCCTACGACCGGGCGCTGTTCGGCGGCTCCCCCGACGAGGTGCCCGACGTGTACCGCCGGTCCTCGCCGCTCACCCACGTCGACGCCGTCGTCGCCCCGGTGCTCGTGGTCGCCGGCGCGAACGACCCGCGCTGCCCCATCCGCCAGATCGACAACTACCTCGCCGCGCTGACCGAGCGCGGCAAGGAGCACGAGGTCTACCGCTTCGACGCCGGCCACGGCTCCCTGGTCATCGAGGAGACCATCCGCCAGGTCGAGGTCGCCCTGGACTTCGCCCTGCGCCACGTGCGGCCCTGACCCCGGAGCGTTGATCAGGGTCCCTGATCACCGTGCGTCCTCCCCCGCGATCGTTCCCGGGGGAGGACGCACATCGGTGCAGGACCCTGATCAACGCTCAGGGCGGACCGGTCAGCCCTGGGCGGCGATGAGCTCCGCGATCTGCACGGTGTTCAGCGCGGCGCCCTTGCGCAGGTTGTCGTTGGAGACGAACAGGGCCAGGCCGTTGGGTCCGTCCTGGCGGACCCGGCCGACGTAGGAGGGGTCCTTGCCGGCGGCCTGCAACGGCGTGGGGACGTCGACCAGCTCGACCCCGGGGGCGCCGGCCAGCAGCTCGCGGGCGCGCTCGACGCTGATCTCCCGCGAGAACTCCACGTTCAGCGACAGCGAGTGCCCGGTGAAGACCGGCACCCGGACGCAGGTGCCGGAGACCCGCAGGTCGGGGATGCCGAGGATCTTGCGGGACTCGTTGCGGAGCTTCTGCTCCTCGTCGGTCTCGAAGGACCCGTCGTCGACGACGGAGCCGGCCATCGGCAGCACGTTGAACGCGATCGGCGCGACGTAGACGGCCGGGTCGGGGAAGGCCAGCGCCGACCCGTCGTAGGCCAGCTGGTCGGCCTCCGCCACGACGGCGAGCGCCTGCCCGTGCAGCTCCCGGACGCCGGCGACGCCGGAGCCGGAGACGGCCTGGTAGGTCGAGGCGACGATCCGGGTCAGCCCGGCCTCGTCGTGCAGCGGCTTGAGCACCGGCATCGCGGCCATGGTCGTGCAGTTGGGGTTGGCGATGATGCGCTGCTCACCGGCCAGCGCGATGTCGCCGGGGTTGACCTCGCTGCAGACCAGCGGGATCGACGGGTCCTTGCGGAACGCCGAGCTGTTGTCGATGACCGTCACCCCGGCCGCGGCGAAGCGGGGGGCCTGGGCGCGCGAGGTGGTGGCACCGGCGGAGAACAGCGCCACGTCCAGCCCGGTCGGGTCGGCCGTCGAGGCGTCCTCGACGGTGATCTCGCCGTCGCCCCAGGGCAGCGTGGTGCCGGCCGAGCGGGCGGAGGCGAAGAACCGGATGCTCGCGAGCGGGAAGTCGCGCTCGGCCAGGATCTGCCGCATGGCGACGCCGACCTGACCGGTCGCGCCGACGACGCCCAGGTGCAGCGGCCTCATCGCCCGGTCCCGCCGTAGACGACGGCCTCGACGTCGGAGCCCAGCTCGAACGCGTCGTGCACGGCGCGGACGGCGAGGTCGACGTCCTCCTCGCGGCAGACGACCGAGATGCGGATCTCCGAGGTGCTGATCAGGTCCAGGTTGACCCCGGCGTCGGCGAGCGCGCCGAAGAACTTGGCCGAGACGCCCGGGTGCGAGCGCATGCCCGCACCGACGAGGGAGACCTTGCCGATGTGCTGGTCGAAGACCACGTCGGTGAACCCGACCGTGTGCTTGACCTTCTCCAGGGCGGCCAGCGCGGTGGGGCCGTCGCTCTTGGGCAGGGTGAAGGAGATGTCGGCGAGCTTGGTCGCCGAGGCCGACACGTTCTGCACGATCATGTCGATGTTGATCTCGGCGTCGGCCAGCACCCGGAACAGCTGGGCGGCCTCACCGGGCCGGTCCGGGACGCCGTAGACCGTGATCTTGCCTTCGCTCCGGTCGTGCGCGACGCCGGAGATGATGGCCTGTTCCACCGTGAGGTCCTCCATCGAACCGGACACCGTGGTGCCGGGGAGCTGTGAGTAGGAGCTGCGGACGTGCACCGGGATGTCGTAGCGGCGGGCGTACTCGACGCACCGCAGCATGAGGACCTTCGCCCCGCAGGCGGCGAGCTCCAGCATCTCCTCGTAGGTGACGGTGTCCAGCCGCCGGGCGTTGGGGACGATCCGCGGGTCGGCGGTGAAGACGCCGTCCACGTCGGTGTAGATCTCGCAGACGTCGGCGTGCAGCGCTGCCGCGACCGCGACCGCGGTGGTGTCCGAACCGCCGCGGCCCAGCGTGGTGATGTCCTTGGTGTCCTGGCTGACGCCCTGGAACCCCGCGACGATCACGATCGAGCCCTCGTCCAGCGCCGAACGCAGCCGGCCCGGGGTGACGTCGATGATCCGCGCCTTGCCGTGGCTGGACGTGGTGATCACCCCGGCCTGCGAGCCGGTGAACGACCGCGCCTGGTAGCCGTGCACCGAGATCGCGATGGCCAGCAACGCCATGGAGATGCGCTCGCCGGCGGTGAGCAGCATGTCCAGCTCGCGGCCGGGCGGGTCGGCGGTGATCTGGCTGGCCTGGTCCAGCAGGTCGTCGGTGGTGTCGCCCATCGCGGAGACGACGACGACCACGTCGTGGCCCTGCTTCTTGGCCGCCACGACGCGTTCGGCGACGCGCTTCACGCGTTCGGCGTTGGCGACGGACGAACCGCCGTACTTCTGCACGACCAGGGCCACGGGGCCGCAGCCTACCGGCGCGGGGCGCGGACCAGCGCCGACGGGCGGGCGGTGGTGAGATCACCCGGTGCCCGACACCGAGGACGACGCCCGCGACTGGCTGCTGACCACCGCAGAACGCGACAACCCGGCGACCGCGATCCCGGCCTGGACGGCGGGGAACCTCGCCGAGCCCCTGGTGCACGGCGCGGCCTACTTCGACCGGCTGGTCGACGCCGTGGAGGACCTCGGCGAGGGCGACCACCTCTTCTTCACCGACTGGCGGGGCGACCCGGGCCAGAAGCTGCGTGCCGACGGCCCGACCGTCGACGAGCTGTTCTCCCGCGCCGCCCGGCGCGGGGTCGTCGTCCGCGGGCTGGTGTGGCGGTCGCACTGGGACGGGCTGAGCTTCTCCAAGGAGCAGAACGCTTCGCTGGACCGGGAGCTGGAGGAGGACGGCGCGGTCGTCGTCCGGGACCAGCGGGTGCGCCGGATGGGCAGCCACCACCAGAAGCTGGTGCTCTGCCGGCACCCGCAGGACCCCTCCCGCGACGTGGCCTTCGCCGGTGGGATCGACCTCGGGCACACCCGCCGGGACGACGCCGAGCACCGCGGCGACCCGCAGCCGCAGGACATGTCCGACGCGTACGGGGACACCCCGCCCTGGCACGACGTCCAGCTGCAGCTGCGCGGCCCGGTCGTGGGTGTGCTCGACGACTGCTTCCGCGAGCGGTGGGACGACCCGACGAGCCCGGCGTCGGAGAGCCCGTTCGCCTGGCTGCACGACAAGACGCTGCAGTGGCTGGGCCGCAACCAGATGGACCCCACCCCGCTCCCCGACCAGCCCCCGGCACCCCCGGCGTGCGGGCCGCACACGGTGCAGACGCTGCGCACCTACCCCAAGGTCTGGCCGGCCTTCGACTTCGCCCCCGAGGGCGAGCGGTCGATCGCGCGGGGGTACACCAAGGCGCTCACCCGGGCCCGGCGGCTGGTCTACCTGGAGGACCAGTACCTGTGGTCCACCGACATCGCCGACCACCTGGCCTCCTCGCTGCGCGAGCACGAGACGCTGCAGCTGGTCGTCGTCGTCCCCCGGGTGCCCGACCAGCAGGGCGCGTTCTCCGAGCGCCCGCAGCAGCACGGTCAGGCCCAGGCGATGCGGTTGCTCCAGGAGGCCGCGCCGGGCCGGGTGCACGTGTTCGACATCGAGAACCACGAGGGCACCCCGGTCTACGTGCACGCCAAGGTCTGCGTCGTCGACGACGTGTGGGCCGAGGTGGGCAGCGACAACATGAACCGGCGGTCCTGGACCCACGACAGCGAGCTGTCCAACGCCGTCCTGGACACCACCCTCGACGAGCGCGAACCGCAGGACCCGGCCGGACTCGGGGACGGCGCCCGCACGTTCGCCCGCGACCTGCGCCTGGAACTGGCCCGAGAACACCTCGACCGGGACGACGACGAGGGCCTGCTGGACCCCGACGAGTTCGTCGCCGCCTGCGTGGCGGCCGCCGACGCCCTGGAGGGCTGGCACACCGGTGGCCGCGTCGGCCCCCGTCCCCCGGGTCGGATCCGGCCGCACCGCCGGCCCGAGCTGACCCGGGTGGAACGGGTCTGGGCGACCCCGCTCTACAAGCTGGTCCACGACCCGGACGGTCGCCCCGTCCGACTCAGGGTGCGCCACGAGTTCTGAGCCGCTGCTACGGTGTCCGACGTGCGCGGCAGCCTCCTCCTTACGTGCCGCGGCGAGGCCCTCTCCTAGGTCGGCTCCCTCGCCGCGGTGACCGCGCGTGTCCGCACCCGCGCTGCTGACCGACACACCTCGGCACACCCCGGAGAGCCCCATGAGCACCGACCAGCACCCGCACGCCCGCAACGCCCAGCAGCCCTCGGCGATGCCGATCGGGAAGTACGCGCCGTTCACCCCGGTCGACGTCCCCGACCGCACCTGGCCCGCGACGACGACGACGGTCGCCCCCCGCTGGTGCGCCGTCGACCTGCGCGACGGCAACCAGGCGCTGATCGACCCGATGACCCCCGACCGCAAGCGCCGGATGTTCGAGCTGCTCGTCGGGATGGGCTACAAGGAGATCGAGGTCGGCTTCCCGGCCGCCAGCCAGACCGACTACGACTTCGTCCGGCAGCTGATCGAGGACGACCTGATCCCCGACGACGTCAGCATCCAGGTGCTCACCCAGGCCCGCGACGAGCTGATCGAGCGCACCTTCGAGTCCCTGGTCGGCGCCAAGCAGGCGATCGTGCACCTCTACAACTCGACCTCCACGCTGCAGCGCCGCGTGGTGTTCAACAGCGACAAGGCCGGCATCGTCGACATCGCCGTCCACGGCGCCCGGCTGGTGCGCAAGCTGGCCGAGAACATGCCGGAGACCGAGATCCGCTACGAGTACTCCCCGGAGTCCTTCACGGGCACCGAGCTGGAGTTCGCCGTCGAGATCTGCAACGCCGTCACCGACGTCTGGGAGCCCACCCCGGACAACCCGACGATCCTCAACCTGCCGGCGACCGTGGAGATGGCCGAGCCGACCGTCTACGCCGACCAGATCGAGTGGATGCACCGCCACCTGGGCCGGCGCGACTCCGTCGTCCTCTCCCTGCACCCGCACAACGACCGCGGCACCGCCGTCGCCGCCGCCGAGCTGGGCTACCGGGCCGGCGCGGACCGCATCGAGGGCTGCCTGTTCGGCAACGGCGAGCGCACCGGCAACGTCGACCTGGTGACCCTGGGCCTGAACCTGTTCAGCCAGGGCATCGACCCGCAGATCGACTTCTCCGACATCGACGAGATCCGCCGCACCGTCGAGTACTGCAACCAGATCGGCGTGCACGAGCGGCACCCCTACGGCGGCGACCTGGTCTACACCGCGTTCTCCGGCTCGCACCAGGACGCGATCAACAAGGGCTTCGCGGTCATGAAGGCCGATGCCGCCGAGGCCGGCGTGACCGTCGATGACATCCCGTGGGCCGTGCCCTACCTGCCGATCGACCCCAAGGACGTCGGCCGCAGCTACGAGGCCGTGATCCGGGTGAACAGTCAGTCCGGCAAGGGCGGCGTCGCCTACATCATGAAGACCGAGAACCAGCTGGACCTGCCGCGCCGGCTGCAGATCGAGTTCTCCGCCGTCGTCCAGCGGCACACCGAGGACGAGGGCGGCGAGGTGACCGCCGAGCAGATGTGGGCGGCCTTCACCTCGGAGTACCTCCCCGACCCGCACGCGCCCTGGGGCCGCCTCGCGCTGACCGGCCACCAGCACACCGCCAGCGGCTCGGGCCCCGACGAGATGACCGTCGAGCTCGTCGACGACGGCGTGCCGGTGACCCTGACCGGCCGCGGCAACGGCCCCATCGCGGCCTTCGTCGACGCGCTCTCCGGCGTCGACGTCGACGTCCGGGTGCTGGACTACGCCGAGCACGCCCTCTCCTCCGGCGGCGACGCCCGCGCCGCGGCCTACGTGGAGTGCGCCGTCGGCGAGCGCGTGCTGTGGGGCGTCGGCATCGACCCCAACATCGTGAGCGCCTCCCTGCGCGCCGTGGTGTCGGCGGTCAACCGCGCCCTGCGCTGAGGTACGTCCGCCCGGCTGGGGGATGGGCCGCAACCGGCTGCGGCCCATCCCCCACCTGCGCGGACCATCCGCCGTCCACAGGTGGGTGCTGCGTCCACAGATGGGCCGCCAGAGCCCCACGGCGGGTCATCCGGCGCCACGCTGGCCGGGTGACCGCGTCGCACCCGGCCTGGACCGCTGACCTGGTCAGCCGGCAGGCGGCGCTGGCCGGCGGGCGCTCCCCCGAGGAGGTGCGCGCCCTCCTGCGCAGCGGCACCTGGTCAGCGCTCCGCCCCGGGCAGTACTGCCCCACCGCCGTGCTCGGTGCTGCCGACCCGGGACGCCGCTACCACCTCGATCTGCTCGCCCTGCTCCGCCAGCTCGACCGCCCCGGGGCTGTGCTCGCCCGCAGCACGGCTGGGTACCTGCACGGGCTGCTGCTACCGGCCCCGCGCGGGCGCCAGGTCCACCAACTGGTCGATCCCGGACGCACCCGGCACGGCAACGGGTACCGGATGACCCGCGCCGCCCTCCCCGTCGACCAGGTGACCCGCCTGGGCCCGTTCGCCGTGACCGCGGTGGCGCGCACGGTCGTCGACTGCCTTCGCGCGAGCTGGTCCCCCGCGGCGTCGACCACCGGGGACCGCGCCCTCGTCGACGCGGTCGCCCTGGTGGACGACGCCCTGCTGCGCGGCCTGGTGACGGTCGAGGAGCTCCACGCCGTCCTGCGCGCCTCGCCGACCAGCAAGCGGACACCGACCGTGCAGCGTGCCCTGGCCCTGGCCGACGGGCGGGCGGAGTCCTGGCTGGAGTCGGCCTGGCGGGTGCGCCACCTGACGTCCGGGTTGGTGGTGCCGGAGCTCCAGGTGGAGATCTGGATCGACGGCGCGCTGGTCAAGGTGGTCGACGGCTGGCTGCCCGAGCACGCCGTCGCCTTCGAGACGGACGGGAAGACCAAGTACACCGATGCCTACGACGGGCGGTCGCCGGCGCAGGTGGCCTGGGAGGAGAAGCGGCTGGAGGACCAGGTGCGCGCCGTCGGCATCCGGGTGGTCCGGCCCACCGTCACCGACGTGTTCGGTGGCTGGCCGGCGCTGCACGCACGCGTCGCGCGCATGATCGCCGCACCGGTCCCACGCCTCGAGGCGTTCACCGCAGTCCCACGCGCCGCAGGTCGGGTGCGCCCGGGTGCCCCTCGGTGGGCCGCCTACCCGCTCACCACCTGAGGATGGTCCGCCGGGCTGGGGGGAGGTCCGCCGCCGGCTCCGGACCATCCCCCACCTGCGCGGACCATCCGCGGGCCCCGGGGGCTAGGAGGTGGTGCGGGGGGTGGCGTCGGGGCCGTCGGCGGGCTCGTCGACGTCGGGGTCGCCCTCGGGGTGCTCGGGGTGCGGGCGGCTGGGCAGCGGGTCCGCGGGCTTGCCGAGCTCGTCCACCAGCAGCAGGTCGCGGCGCACGTGCCGGCGGCGGTAGGCGATCCGGCTGACCATGTGCGCGCTGACCGGGGCGGTGAGCAGCTGGAAGACCCCGACCAGGACCAGCATCCAGACGATGGGCTGGCCGGCGAGCCGGATCACCGCGCCGGTCATCACCAGCAGCACGCCGAGCACCTGGGGCTTGGTGGCCGCGTGCATCCGGTTGAGCACGTCGGGGAAGCGGATGAGCCCCAGGCCCGCGGTCAGGCAGAGGAAGCAGCCGGCGACCAGGCAGATCGACGCGACGACGTCGGCGACGCTCACGGCGTCCCCTCGCTGCGTGCGTCGGCCCGACCGGAGAGGTCGGCGTCGCCCCCGCGGGTGGCCGGGTCCCCGGTGCTCACCAGCATGCCGCCGATGTAGCGGGCCACCGAGACCGACCCGACGAAGGCCAGCAGGGCGACGACCAGCAGCACCGGTTCCAGCGAGATGTCCTCGTAGACCGCGCAGTACACGGCGATGCCGCAGGCGATGGTCACCAGCAGCGCGTCGGTGGCGACCACCCGGTCCAGCAGGGAGGGGCCCATCGCGAGGCGGGCGAGGATCAGCACGGCGCCCACCCCCAGCAGGGCGAAGCAGACGAGGGGGACCACGGTCGTCATCGCTGGCTCAGCCTCTCGGTGCCCTGGGTCTCCGGGGTGTCGGTGTCGGGACGGTCGAGCCGGGCGATGTCCTCGGCCGAGCCGAAGGCGCGCACCACGCGGTCCTCCATGCCCAGCACGTTGGCCCGCTGCCGCTCGACGTGCGCCAGGTCGCGCACCTGCACCAGGTGCAGGGCGAGCACCTGCTCCTCGCGGTCCAGGTCGAGCACGAGCGACCCGGGCACCAGCGACAACGCCTCGGCGATGACGGTCAGCAGCAGGTCGGAGTCGGTGCGCAGCTGCACGGTGATGATCGCCGAGCGGTGCCGGCCGGGCCGGAACGCCAGCCACGACACCTCCGCGCTGGACACCAGCAGGTCGACCACGAACCGGCCCAGGAAGCGCAGCGCGGCCAGCGGCCGGAAGCGCCCGGAGGCGGGCACGCTGGGCAGCGGCAGGAGCGTCGTCGCCACGATCGCGATGAGCAGCCCGCTGAACAGGTTCGCCCAGCTGAACGTGCCCCACAGCATGTTCCAGACCAGCACCAGCCAGACCAGCAGCGGCACCTGCTGGCGCAGCCGGGTCACCCGCGCGGTCACTCGACCACCCGGTCGCCGAAGACCGACTCCAGGTAGGGCGTGCGGTCGACGAGGTCGTCCGCGGCCCGGTCGGCGACGCCGTAGAGCACCCCGCCGAACACGGTGATCGCCACGGTGATGGCGACGAAGCCGGCGGTGGCCGCGACCATGGTCTTGGGGAGCTTGGCGGCCTGCAGCTGCTCGGTGGTGACGGCGGTGCCGGCGGCCGGCCGGATCGCCTCGAGGTCCTCGTCGGCGGTGTCCACCGCGCGGGGGCGCCAGAAGGCACGGCCCCAGACGCGGGCGATGGCCACCAGGGTCAGCAGGCTGGTGACGACGGCGCCACCGACCAGCACGTAGGGCCCGACCCCGCCGACGGCGACGCCGGCCTCGATGAGCCCGAGCTTGCCGATGAAGCCCGACAGCGGCGGGATCCCGGCCAGGTTCATCGCCGGGACGAAGAACAGGATCGCCAGCAGCGGGGACGCCTTGGCCAGGCCGCCCAGCTTCTCGGTGTTCGTCGTCCCCCCGCGGCGTTCGACCAGGCCGGTGGCCAGGAAGAGCGTGGTCTGGATGGCGATGTGGTGGACGACGTAGAAGATCGCCCCGGCGAAGCCCGCCGTCGTCCCGAGCGCGACGCCGAAGACCATGTAGCCGATGTGGCTGACCAGGGTGAACGACAGCATCCGCTTGACGTCGGTCTGCGCGACCGCACCCAGGATGCCGATGACCATGGTCGCCAGCGCGGCCCACAGCAGCAGGTCGTTCAGCGCACCGCTGGGGAACAGCAGCGTGTTCGTCCGGATGATCGCGTAGACGCCGACCTTGGTGAGCAGCCCGGCGAACACCGCGGTGACCGGGGCCGGCGCGGTGGGGTAGCTGTCGGGGAGCCAGGCCGAGAGCGGGAACACCGCGGCCTTGATCCCGAACGCGACCAGGAGCATGGACTGCAGCAGCAGCTGGGTGCCGTCGGGCAGCTCCCCGAGGCGGACGGCGAGCTGGGCCATGTTGACCGTTCCGGTGGCGGCGTAGACCAGCGCGATCGCGGCCAGGAAGACCAGCGAGCTCATCAGGCTGACCACCACGTAGGTGATGCCGGCCCGGATGCGCCCGGCGGTGCCGCCCAGGGTCAGCAGCACGTAGCTGGCGGCCAGCAGCACCTCGAAGCCGACGTAGAGGTTGAAGAGGTCCCCGGCGAGGAACGCGTTGCTCACGCCGGCGACCAGCACCAGGTAGGTCGGGTGGAAGATCGACAACGGGGTGTCGGTCTCGTCGCCGTCGGCCACACCCTGCCCGACGGCGAAGACGAGCACGCCGAGGGTGACGGTGTTCGCCACGACCAGCATCAGCGCGCTGAGCCGGTCGACCACGAGCACGATGCCCAGCGGCACCGGCCACCCGCCGACCGACACCGAGGTGGCGCCCTCGGCGTCGGCGAGGAACAGCAGCGACACCGAGACGGCGAGCACCGCGGTGAGCACCAGGATGCTCAGCGTCCGCTGGAGCTGGGGGTGCCTGCCGACCAGCAGGGCCCCGGCGGCACCCAGCAGCGGCAGCAGCACCGGCAGCGGGGTGAGCACGCGGATCAGGTCGTCCATCAGTGCTCCTCCTCCCGTCGGGCCGACCGGCCGCCGGCCGGGGTCGCGCTGACGTCACCGACGGCGGCAGCCTCGGCGGACTCGTTCTCGGCCGCCTCGGCGCCGGCCAGGCCCAGCGCGACGTCGTCCGAGGGGGTGTCGGTGTCTGGGTGGTGCGGGGGCGCCTCGACGGTGAGCCCGTCGCCGGGGCCACGCTCGGCCGGGTGCAGCAGCTCGGGGTCGCGGTCGTCGGCGTCGATCTCCTCGCGGGTGGCCACCCGGAGGTCCTCGGCGTCGTCCTGCACGACCTCATCGCGCACCAGCCGCCACGAGCGGTAGATCATCGCCAGCACGAACGCGGAGATGCCGAACGTGATGACGATGGCGGTGAGCACCAGCGCCTGGGGCAGCGGGTCGTTGATCTGCGACTCGTCGTCGACGGGGAGGATCGGGGCGAGCCCGGCCACTCCGCCGGCCGACAGCAGCAGCACGTTGGTCGCGTTGCCCAGCAGCAGGAACCCCAGCAGCACCCGGGTCAGGCTGCGGTCCAGCAGCAGGTAGACGCCGGCGGCGTAGAGCCCGGCGATGATCACCGGCAGGACGACGGTGGGGGTCATCGGGGTCCTCCCGGGGCGAGGGCGCCGGAGGCCTCGCGGGACGACGCGACCGGGCCGCCGTCCTCGACGTGGTGCACGCCGCCGGTGCCCGTGCCGTCGCCGTCCTCCTGCTCGCGGTCGTCGTCCTCGTCGTCGGCGTCGATCTGCGCGCCGAGGCTGCGCAGCACGTCGAGCACGAGGCCGATGACGATCAGGTAGACGCCCATGTCGAAGAACAGCGAGGTGACCAGCTTGACGTCGCCCAGCAGCGGCACGGTGCGCTCGAGGATGGTGGTCTGCAGCGCGTCGGCGCCGAGGACGAGGCCGGCGATGCCGGTGGTGCCGGCCAGCAGCAGGCCGCCGCCGAGCAGCTTGCCGGGGTCGACCGGCGCCGCCTCGCCGAGCTCGTACCGGCCACCGGCCAGGTAGCGCAGCACGAGCGCGAGCCCGGCCACCAGACCGCCCGCGAAGCCGCCACCGGGCACGTTGTGCCCGCTGAACAGCAGGTAGACGCTCAGCACGATGATCGTGTGGAACAGCGCCCGGGTGATCACCTCGAGGATGACCGAGCGGCGCTGCGGGGCCAGGGTCGCGCTCGCGGCCAGCCAGCGGTCGCGCGGGGCGCGGCGGGCCGCGGCGGCGCCGGCGTCGGGGGCGTGGGTCGCGCGGGCGACGGCGCCGGTGCGCTCGCGGAGGAAGACCAGGCTGGCCACGCCGGTGGCGACGACGACGAGCAGCGACACCTCGAGCATCGTGTCCCAGGCCCGGATGTCGACCAGGGTCACGTTGACGATGTTCTCGCCGCCGCCGAAGTCGTAGGCCTGCTGGGGGTAGTCCACCGAGACCGGCGTCGCGGTGCGGGCGCCGAGGGCGACCACGCCGACCCCGCCCATGAGCAGGCCGACCGCGACGGCGATGAGGCCGCGGGCGGTGCGTTCCTTGGCCTGGTGCCGGTCGGAGATGTCCTTGGGCAGCTTGCGCAGCACGAGCACGAACGTGACCAGGGTGAGCGTCTCGACCAGGAACTGGGTGAGCGCGAGGTCGGGGGCGCCCTGCAGGGCGAAGAGGACGCCGATGCCGTAGCCGGTGACGCCGACGACCAGCACGGCCGACAGCCGCTGCCGGATCCGCACGGCCAGGGCGGCGGCCCCGAGGACGACGACGCCGACCAGGGCCTGCACCGGGGTGTCCCAGAGCCGGACGTCGTCGGGCCAGGGCGCCCGGAACACCAGGATCGAGCCGGGCAGCGCGACCAGCACCACGAGGATCACGCCCAGGTAGGTGGGCAGCGAGCCGCGCTGGGTGGTGCGGGTGGTGACCTGTGCGACGACGTCCAGGCCGCGCATGGTGTGCCAGTAGCCCTCGTCGGCCGAGGCGTCCATGGCGACCCGGCGCTGGAGCCGCGCGACCAGGTCGCGGGCGGCGAACAGCGCCAGACCGCCGACCAGGGTGACCAGCGAGAGCAGCAGCGCCGGCTGCAGGCCGTGCCACAGCGCGAGGGACTCGGCCTCCTCGGCGACCAGCGGCAGCGTATCGGCGTAGGGGGCGACCAGCGGCTCCAGGAAGGAGCTCAGCGGGCCGGCGGCCAGGCCGAGCAGCGCCAGGACGACGGGGGCGGCGAGGAACGCCGGACCCGGCCGGTGCAGGTGCTCGGGGCTGGGGCGGTCGGCCGCACAGTGCCGCAGCGAGCCGCCGGTGCCGAAGGCGCCCCAGAGGAAACGGGCGGTGTAGGCCACGGTCAGCACCGAGCCCAGCAGCAGGCCGAGCAGGGTGACCATCGCCCAGACCCGGCTCTCCAGGCCGCCGTCCAGGAACGCGGTGAAGGCCGCCTCCTTGCCGACGAAGCCCAGCAGCGGGGGCAGCCCGGCCATCGAGGCGCCGGCCAGCCCGGCGACGACGGCCAGCACCGGCACCCGGCGTCCCAGGCCGTTGATCTCGCGCAGGTCGCGGGTGCCGCAGGTGTGGTCGATGACGCCGACGGTGAGGAACAGCGTGGACTTGAAGAGCCCGTGCGCCAGGAGCATCGCGATCCCGGCCGCAGCGGCCTCCCGGCTGCCGGTGCCCACCAGCACCATGAGGAAGCCCAGCTGGCTGACCGTGCCGAAGGCCAGCAGCAGCTTGAGGTCGTACTGGCGCAGAGCTCGGTAGCCGCCGAGCAGCATCGTGGCCAGACCCAGCCCGAGGACGACGGGCTTCCAGCCGGGGGTGTCGGCGAACCCGGGGGCCAGCCGGGCGATCAGGTAGATGCCGCCCTTCACCATCGCCGCGGCGTGCAGGTACGCGCTGACCGGGGTGGGGGCCTGCATGGCGCCGGGCAGCCAGAAGTGGAACGGCACCATCGCGGACTTGGTGACCGCGCCGGCGATCACCAGCAGCACGCCGACGGTGACCACCGGGCCGGTGCCCGGGTCCGCCACGACCTCGCTGAGCAGGTAGCTCCCGCTGGCCTGCCCGATCATCACCAGCCCAACGAGCATCGCCAGCCCGCCGGCGGTGGTGACGATCAGCGCCTGCTGGGCGGCCCGCCGGGCGGCCACCGCGGCGCCGCTGCCACCGATCAGCAGGAAGGAGAAGACCGTGGTCAGCTCCCAGAACACGTAGAGCAGCAGCATGTCGTCGGCCACGACCAGGCCCAGCATCGACCCGGCGAAGGCCATCAGGACGCCGGCGAACCGCCGCAGGCCCTCGTCGTCGGGCTCGAAGTAGCGGGCGCAGTAGACGAAGACCAGTGCGCCCACCCCGGTGACCAGGGCGGCGACGGACAGCGCGAGGGCGTCCAGCCGCAGGGTGACGTCGAGGTCCAGCGCCGGGATCCACGTGGTGACCTCGTCGACGGTGCCGCCGTCCAGCACCGTGGACAGCTGGGCCATCAGCCAGCCGAAGGCGGCCGCCGGGACCAGGGCGAGCACGTAGTAGGCCGAGCGCCCCCACCAGCGCACCAGGACGGGCGCCAGCACGGCGGCCACCAGGTGTGCGAGGAGGAGCAGGCCCACGGGTCTCCAGGGGGTCTCGGGATGCGGCCGGGCGTGATCACGGCGCGCGCGTTCGATTCGTTCGATTTACAGTCTGCCCCGTGGACCACGGCCTGCGCGAGTCGACGGTGCACCCGCCTGCCGTGTCGCCCCCGCTGCCCGCGGGTCCGTGGGTGCTCACGGGCCCGGACGGGACGGAGATCACGCTGCCGACCGAGCTGGCCGAGGCCCTGGAGTTCGTCGCCGACGCCTTCACCGACGGCGCCGCGGTCACCCTGAGCCGGCACGAGCGGATGGTCACCACCCAGGAGGCCGCCGACCTGCTCGGGGTCAGCCGCCCGACACTGGTCCGGATGCTGGACCACGGGCTGATCCCCTACGACCAGCCCGGCAGCCACCGGCGGCTGCGGCTCTCCGACGTGCTCGCCCACCAGGCCCGCTGCCACCACGAGGACCCCGCCACCCCGCGCTGACTACCCAGGCAGGGGAAGCCCTGCACACACCTGCGGGGCTCACGGGTGTGTGCAGGGCTTCCCCTGCCTCGGGTGGGCCCGGGTCCTAGGCGAGGTCGGAGGCGACCAACCAGTCGGTCTCGACCTGCTCCTTCTCCGCCTGCAGCTGCAGCAGCTGGGCGTTGAGGGTGGCGACCTTCGCGTGGTCGGTCGCGGCCGCGGCGAGCTGGTCGTGCAGCTTCTTCTCGTCGCCGTCCAGCTTGAGCATCCGGCGCTCGAGCTTCTGGACCTCCTTGCGGGCGGCGCGGGCGTCGGCGGCCGAGACCGCCGGTGCCTGCGCCGTCGTCCCCAGGCCCGACTGCGCGCCCGACGCCGTGGTCAGCGGGGCACCGCCGGCGGCGCGGCGCCGCAGGTACTCCTCGACGCCGCCCGGGAGCTGGGCCAGGGACCCGTCACCGAGCAGCGCGACGACGGTGTCGCAGACCCGGTCGACGAAGTACCGGTCGTGGCTGACGACCAGCACCGTGCCGGGGAAGGAGTCGAGCAGGTCCTCCAGCGCGGTGAGGGTGTCGATGTCCAGGTCGTTGGTCGGCTCGTCGAGGATCAGCACGTTGGGCTCGGCCATCAGCAGGCGCAGCAGCTGCAACCGGCGCCGCTCCCCACCGGAGAGGTCCCCGACCGGGGTCCACTGCCGGCTCGCCGCGAAGCCGAAACGCTCGGCCAGCGTGGACGCGGAGATCTCCTGGTTGCCCAGCCGCGCCACGCGGGCGACGTCCTGCACGGCCTCGAGCACGCGCGCCTTGGGCGGCAGCTCGGTGACGTGCTGGGAGAGGTAGGCCTGCGAGACGGTCTGGCCGACCTTGATCGTCCCGGAGTCCGGCCTGTTCTCCCCCACCAGCAGCTTGAGCAGCGAGGTCTTGCCGGCGCCGTTGACCCCGACGATGCCGATCCGGTCGCCCGGGCCGACGTTCCAGTCGAGGTCGGCGAACAACGTGCGCGGGCCGTCCTCGGTGGGGACGGCGTAGTCGACGTGCTCGAGCTCGTAGACCGTCTTGCCCAGCCGGCGGGCGGCGAAGTTCGACAGCGCGAGCTTGTCGCGGGCCGGCGGCTCGTCGGCGATGAGCGCCTGGGCGGCATCGATCCGGAACTTGGGCTTGCTGGTGCGGGCCGGAGGGCCCCGGCGCAGCCAGGCCAGTTCCTTGCGCACCAGGTTGAGCCGGCGCTCCTCGGTGACGCTGGAGATCCGGGCACGCTCGGCCCGGGCCAGCGTGTAGGCGGAGTAGCCGCCGTCGTAGGCGTAGACCGAGCCGTCGGCGACCTCCCACGTGGTGGTGCAGACCTCGTCGAGGAACCACCGGTCGTGGGTGACGACCACCATGCCGCCGGCACGCTGCTTGACGTACTCGGCCAGCCACGCGACGCCCTCGACGTCCAGGTGGTTGGTGGGCTCGTCGAGGACCAGCAGGTCCAGCGGCCGCACCAGCTGCGCGGCCAGTGCGACGCGGCGGCGCTCGCCACCGGACATCGGGGCGACCGGGGCGTCCAGGCCGAGCCGGTCGAGCTCCAGGCCGGTGAGCACGGAGCGGACGGCGGGGTCGGCGGCCCACTCGTGCTCCGCGGCGTACCCGGAGAGGACGACGTCGTGCACGGTCGTGCCCGCCGGCAGCGTGCCGGCCTGGTCGAGCACGCCCATCGCGATGTCGTTGCGCATGGTCACCCGGCCGGAGTCGGGGGGCTCCACGCCGGTGAGCACCGACAGCAGGGTCGACTTGCCCCCGCCGTTGCGGCCGACGACGCCGATCCGCTCGCCGGCGGAGATGCCGAGGGAGACGTCGTCGAGCAGGGAGGTCGTGCCGTGGGCCTTGGAGACGCGTTCGAGCGAGACCAGGTTGAGCGGAGTCGTCATGAGGACCTCAGTCTCCCAGGTCCCTGCCACCGGACCGACGGCCCCGGCATCAGGCGAGCCGGGTGACCTCCACGACGACCGAGTGCCCCTGGCTGCGCGGACCGGAGAAGATCCCCTTCAGCGGGGGCACGTCGCGGTAGTCCCGGCCGCGACCCAGGGTCACGTGCCGGGTGCCGATCTCCACGACGTTGGTGGGGTCGTAGCCGGTCCAGCTGCCGTCCCACCACTCGACCCAGGCGTGGCTCTCGCCCTTGACCGGCTCGCCGATCGCCGCACCGGGCTTGGGGTGCAGGTAGCCCGACACGTAGCGGGCCGGGATGCCGAGTGAGCGCAGCAGCCCGACCGACACGTGCGCCATGTCCTGGCAGACGCCCTTGCCCGACGTCCACGCCTGCATGGCGTTGGTCTTCACGTTCGTCGAGCCGGACAGGTACTGCATGTGGTCGTGCACGAACCGGCACACCCGGTGGCCGGCCTCGCGCGGGTCGGCGTCGCCGACGACGTCGCGGACGGCACGGACGACGGGGGCGTCCATCGCGGTCAGCGGGGTGGGCCGCAGCATCTCCCCGAACCGGTCGACGACGTCGGCGTCGGCCAGCCCCTCCCAGGACACCACCGGCGCCTGGTCGGGCTCGGGCCCGGCCTCGACCACCGAGGTGGCGACGACGGCCAGCTCGCGGTGCGGGCCGTGCAGGTCGAACGCGGTGACCGTGGAGCCCCAGTAGTCCCGGTAGGCGTGGATCGAGGCCGCCGGTTCCACCTCGACCCGGGAGCGCAGCGTGGTCTGCCGGGTGGTGTTCTCCGGGGTCATCCGGGCCTCGTTGTAGGAGGACCGCACGGGCCCGGCGTACTCGAAGCGGGTGCGGTGCACGACCTGCAACCGCCACCGGTCCGGCGCCGGGCGGGACTGGGACTGCGTCTGGGACTGCGCGCTCATCGGGCTCATCCCACGCCTTCCGGCACCCACACCTGGGGCGCCTGCTCGGTGAAGAACCTGCTGGTCACGGCCTCGCTGGCCGCCGAGCAGGTGCGCTGCAGCTCGTCGAGCCGGGTGGGCAGCTTGGCGAGGATCTCGTCGGTGCCCATGAACTCCAGCATCGTCCGGGCCCGTCCGACGATCCGGTGGGCCTCCCCCGCGACGCCGATCCGGTGCCCGTCGCGGACGTTGGAGCGCTCGAGCTCGGCCAGGCAGCCCTCGGCCTGCTCCAGCGCGGCGAACACCGAGCGGGGGAAGAGCCGGTCCAGCAGCAGGAACTCCGCGGCCCGGCTGGAGTTGACCGCACCCCGGTAGGTGCGCAGGTAGGGCTCGTAGGCCCCGGTCGAGCGCAGCACCAACGTCCAGGACGGCGCCGCGTCACCGGCCAGCACCCGGGTGGAGAGCATCCGGCTGGTCATGTCCACCCGCTCGAGCGAGCGGCCCAGGATGAGGAACAGCCAGCTCTCGTCCCGGCTCATCGTGGCGTCGGCCAGCCCGAACACCATGGCCGAGCGCTCCCGGACGAACCGGAAGAGGGAGTGCGGGCCGTAGCGGCGGGCCATCGTGCGCTGCTGGGGCAGCGCGTTGTGGGTGACGTTGAGGGACTCCCAGATCTCCGCCGACAGCACCTCGCGGGCGCCGCGGGCGTTCTCCCGGGCCGCGCTCAGCGCACCGACGATCGAGCTCGGGGCCACCCGGTCGAAGGCCAGCGTGCCGAGCACCCGCTCGGTGTCGGCCTCCTCCAGCGGGCAGGGCACGCCCATCAGCGCGAGCAGGTTGTGGCAGGCCCGCTGCTCGTCGATCCACGGGTCCTCGACCAGCCGCTGGGTGTGCACGTCGAGGATCCGGGCGGTGTCGTCGGCCCGCTCTACGTAGCGCCCGATCCAGAACAGCGACTCGGCGATGCGGCTCAGCACTGCGACACCCCTTGCTGCTGCTGTTGGCCCTGGGCGACGGCGTTGTCGTTGGCCGGGCCGGGGTCCTGGGCGGGGGGCTCGGCGGGCAGGTCGGCGGTGGTGAACTCGATCTGGGTGCGGTCGGGGGTGGGCTCGGCCTGCGGGCGGGAACCGGAGATGACCCAGGTGTCCTTGGACCCGCCGCCCTGGCTGGAGTTGACCACCAGCTCGCCCTCGGGCAGCGCGACCCGGGTCAGCCCGCCGGGCAGCACCCACACGTCGGTGCCGTCGTTGACCGCGAAGGGCCGCAGGTCGACGTGCCGCGGGGCGATCTTGCCGTTGATCAGCGTCGGGGACGTCGAGAGCCCGATCGGCTTCTGCGCGATCCAGTCCCGGGGGGAGGCGCGCACCTTCACCGCGAGCTCGGCCAGGGTCTTCTCGTCGGCACGCGGGCCGATCACGATGCCCTTGCCGCCGGAGCCGTCGACCGGCTTGAGCACGAGCTGGTCCAGGCTGGACAGCACCCACTCGGTGGCGTCGGCGTCGTCCAGGCGGTAGGTGTCGGCGTTGGCGAGCACCGGCTCCTCGCCCAGGTAGTAGCGGATGAGGTCGGGCACCCACGTGTAGATGAGCTTGTCGTCGGCGACGCCGTTGCCCACCGCGTTGGCGATGGTCACCCGGCCGGCGCGGGCGGCGTTGAGCACGCCGGCGCAGCCGATCACCGAGTCCGAGCGGAAGTGCACCGGGTCGAGGAACTCGTCGTCGATGCGTCGGTAGACCACGTCCACGCGCTGCTGGCCGTCCGTCGTCCGCATGCTGACCTGGCCGCCGGAGCAGACCAGGTCGCGGCCCTCGACCAGCTCGACGCCCATCTGGCGGGCCAGCAGGGCGTGCTCGAAGTAGGCCGAGTTGTAGACACCGGGGGTGAGGACGACGACGGTCGGGTCGCTCACCCCGGTCGGCGCCGAGGCCTTCAGCGCGGCGAGCAGCTTGGACGGGTAGTCCGCGACAGGCTGGATGCGGTGGTCCCCGAACAGCTCGGGCAGCACCTGGCTCATCGCCGCCCGGTTGGTGATCACGTAGCTGACGCCCGACGGGCTGCGCAGGTTGTCCTCGAGCACCCGGAAGTCCCCGGCCTCGTCGCGGACCAGGTCGATGCCCGAGACGTGCACCCGCACGCCGTTGGGCGGCACCAGGCCGTGCGCGGCGCGGTGGAAGTGCGCGCTGGTGGTGATCACGCTGCGCGGGACGATGCGGTCGGCGAACACCTGACCGGCGCCGTAGACGTCGGCCAGGAACGCCTCGAGGGCGTGCACCCGCTGGGCGACCCCGCGCTCGACGTGCGCCCACTCGTCGCTGCCGATCACCCGCGGCACGATGTCCAGCGGGAAGGGCTGCTCCTCCCCCGCGTGCGCGAAGGTGACCCCGGCGTCGCGGTAGGTCTGGCTCAGCACGTCCGCGCGGGCCGCGAGCTCCTCCCCGGACATCGGTTGGAGCGAGCTGAAGAGCCCGGCGTACGGCGGCCGCGGTTGGGCCGGTGCGCCGAACATCTCGTCCCACTGCTCCCCGAGGGGGTAGCCGTCGAAGAGGTCCGCCATGCGGGGAACCTATCCAGGGCTCGTGAACGGCGCGTGTCGGCGCGCACAGCCGCTCAGGCAGAGGCGCGGCGGACCAGCTCGGTCGCGCAGACCCGGGACTCCGCGGGCCCGGCGACCCCGTCGATCTGGCGTTGCAGCAGCTCGGTGAGCTGGCGGGTCATCCGGTCCAGCGGCTGGGCCACGGTGGTCAGCGGGGGGTCGCAGGTGCGGGCCACCTCCGCGTCGTCGAAGCCGACGACGGCGACGTCCTCGGGCACCCGGCGGCCGGCCGCGCGCAGCGCCCGCAGCGCGCCCACCGCCATCGGGTCCGAGGCCACGAACACCGCGTCCAGGTCGGGGCTCTGCTCGAGCAGCCGGGCCATCGCGGCCTCTCCCCCGGCCTCGGTGAAGTCGCCGTGCGCGACGAGCGCCGGGTCGGTGGGCCGACCGGCCGCGGTGAGCGCCCGGGCCCAGCCGGCGTGCCGGTCGACCCCGGCGATCATGTCCATCGGGCCGGTGAGCGTGGCGATGCGGGACCGCCCCTGCTCCAGGAGGAACCGGGTGGCCACCCCGGCGCCCCCGGCGTTGTCGGCGTCGACGAAGGCCACCTCGCGCCCGTCGTAGGGCCGACCGCACAGCACCAACGGCACCCCGGCGTCGGTGAGCACGGCGGGCAGCAGGTCCTCGCTGTGCAGGGACATGAGGACGACGCCGTCGACGTGGCCCTGCCGGGCGTAGCGGCCGATCTTCTGCTGCTCCCGGGCGTCCCGGGCGGTGAGCAGCACCAGGGTCAGCTCGGTGTCGGCCAGGGCGGCGGACACCCCGTGCACGATGCTGGCGAAGAACGGGTCGGAGAAGACCTGGCTGTTGGGCTCGGACAGCACCAGCGCGATGGTGTCGGTGCGCCGGGTGACCAGGCTGCGGGCCATCCGGTTGGGCACGTAGTGCAGCTGCTCGATGGCGGCGTGCACGGCCACCCGCGCCTCGGGACTGACCCGCGGGGAGTCGTTGACCACCCGGGAGACGGTCGCCCGGGACACGCCGGCCAGCACCGCCACCTCGTCGAGGGTCGGCAGCGCGGTGCGCGTCCCGGTCGTGGTCACGGGGCCATCGTGCGGCACGAGGGGCGTCCTGGGAAGGGCTCCGTGGAAGCGCTCCCACATTTCTGTGCCGGGTCCTTGACAGCCCCCTGTGACGCCGCCCACTCTCTCCGTCAAGCCCGTGAGAGCGTTCTCACGGCCTCCGCCACCGGGCACTGACGCCCCGGACCGGCGGCTCTCGATGGAGGTCCCATGTTCGATCACCGACGCGGACGCGCGGCTGCGTCCGCCGCCGTCGCCCTCGCCCTGCTGACCGCCGGCTGCGGCGGCGGGAGCGCCGCGGACGGCGGCAGCGCCGACGACCCGATCACCCTGACGATGGGCCTCTACGGCACCTTCGGCTACGAGGAGGCCGGGCTCTACGAGGAGTACATGGAGCTGCACCCGGAGATCCGGATCGAGCAGTCCGTGGTGGCCCAGTCCGGGGCGTACTACCAGGCGCTGCAGACCCGGCTGGCCGCCGGTTCGGGGATGGCCGACGTGCAGGGCATCGAGATCGGCTTCGTCGCCGACGTGACGGCCAACCACGCCGACGCCTTCGTCGACTTCGCCGCGCAGGACAACGCCGACGAGCTCGAGGGGACCTTCTACGACTGGAAGTGGGACCAGGCCAGCACCACCGACGGCCGGGTGATCGGGCTCGGGACCGATGCCGGCCCGCAGGCCATGTGCTACCGCCAGGACCTCTTCGAGGCCGCCGGGCTGCCCACCGATCCGGCCGCGGTCAGCGCGCTGTGGCCCACCTGGGACGACTACCTGGCCACCGGTCAGCAGTACACCGACTCGGCCACCCGCCAGGAGGGCAGCTCGTTCGTCGACAGCCCGAACAGCGTCTTCGCCCCCGCCGTCCGGCAGGGCGACGTCGCCTACGACGACGAGGACGGCAACCCCGTCGTCGAGGACAGCGACGGCGTCGAGACCGCGTGGGACCTGGCCAGCCAGGCCGCGGACGACGGCCTGACGGCGTCGCTGGCCCAGTTCGGCGACGACTGGAACGCCGCCTTCAGCAACGGCGCGTTCGCCACCATCGCCTGCCCGTCCTGGATGTTGGGCTACATCACCTCGCAGATGGGCGACGAGGGGGCCGGGCTGTGGAACATCGCCACCCTGCCCGGGCAGGCCGAGGCCGGCAGCACCTGGGGCGGCTCGTGGCTCGGGGTGCCCAGCAGCGGTGAGCACGTCGAGGAGGCCACCGCCCTGGTCGAGTGGCTGACCGCCCCCGAGCAGCAGGTGAGGATGTTCACCGACGGTGGGTTCTTCCCCTCCAGCTCGACCGCCGCGGAGAGCCCCGAGGTCGCCGACACCGTCAGCGAGTACTTCAGCGACGCGCCCATCGGGCAGGTCTTCGGCGATGCCGCGGACTCCGTGCGCCGGACGCCGATCGGGCCGTACGACACCCAGATCCAGGACGCGTTCTCCGCGGCGCTGACCACGGTGGCCGACGGTGACCGGACCCCCGACGAGGCCTACACCGACGCGCTGAACGCCATCGAGCAGGTCGTCGGCGGCTGACCGGCCGCACCACCCGAGTCGCGGTGCCCGGGGGTGGTCTCCACCCCCGGGCACCTGCACCGGCCCACACACCACCACCCCGACCACCGGGAGCACCGTGACCCTCGCCGACGACAGCCTGCGCACCGCCCTTCCCGTGGCCGTGCCCGAGCCGGTCGCCCCACCACCCGTCGACACCACAGCGCCCCGCCGTCGCCGGGCCCGGCTGTCGGAGAACCGCTGGGGCTACGCCTACGTCGCCCCCTTCTTCCTCGTCTTCGGCGCCTTCAGCCTCTTCCCCTTCGTCTTCACGCTGTGGATCTCCCTGCACGAGACCCGGCTGTCCGACATCGGCGGGGGCACCTTCGTCGGGCTGGACAACTACGCGGCGCTGCTGGGCAACGCCTACTTCTGGAACGCCCTGCGCAACACGGTCACGATCGGCGTCCTGGCCACCGTGCCCCAGCTGTGCCTGGCCCTGGGGCTGGCCCACCTGCTGCACTACAAGCTGCGCGGCAGGACCTTCTTCCGGGTCGTGATGCTGATGCCCTACGCCACCAGCATCGCCGCTGCGACCCTGGTCTTCGCCACCCTGTTCGGCCGGGACTACGGCCTGATCAACACCGGCCTGGAGGCCGTCGGGCTGGACCGGATCGACTGGGAGTCCGGCAGCCTGACCAGCCAGGTCGCCATCGCGGTCATCGTGACCTGGCGGTGGACGGGCTACAACGCGCTGATCTACCTGGCGGCCATGCAGTCGATCCCCGACGAGCTCTACGAGGCCGCGGAGATGGACGGCGCGAGCCGGTGGCGGCAGTTCCTGCACGTCACGATCCCGTCGCTGCGCCCCACGATCCTGTTCACCGTCGTGGTCTCCACGATCGGGGCGGTGCAGCTGTTCGGCGAGCCGCTGCTGTTCGCCGGCAACGGCAGCACCACCGGCGGCGCCCGGAACCAGTACCAGACCCTGGGCCTGCTGATGTACCAGCAGGGCTGGTCCAACTTCAACATCGGCCAGGCCGCCACCACCGCGTGGGCGATGTTCCTGATCATCCTGCTGGTCGTGGGGCTCGCGGCACTCGCCGGTCGCCTCCGCGCCCGCCGCACCGGAGGCACCCCGTGACCGCCACGCTCGCTCCGCCGTCCGCCCCCGTCACCCCCGCCCCGCGCAAGGCCCGGCGCCGCACCAAGACGGGCAAGGCCGGGCCGGTCACCTACTCGCTGCTCGCGCTCTTCGCCCTGGTGTCGGTCTTCCCGCTGTACTGGACGGTGGTCGCCGGGTCGCACACCAACGCCGAGATCGCGGCGACCCCGCCGCCGTTCCTGCCCAACGCGACGCTGTTCGAGAACATCGACGCCGCCCTGGAGCAGGCGCCGCTGGGGCTGGCGATCCTCAACTCGGTCATCGTCTCCGGCGCGATCACCGTGGGCACCGTGCTGTTCTGCACGCTGGCCGGGTTCGCCTTCGCCAAGCTGCGGTTCCGCGGCAACGGGCTGCTGCTGTCCCTGGTGGTCGGCACGATGATGGTGCCGACCCAGCTGGCGGTCATCCCGCTGTTCATGATGATCGCCGAGCTGCAGTGGGTCGACCAGCTCCAGGCGGTCGTGCTGCCGACGCTGGTCAGCGCGTTCGGCGTGTTCTTCATGCGCCAGTACCTGGTCTCGGCCCTGCCCGACGAACTGCTCGAGGCCGGCCGGGTCGACGGCGCCAGCACGCACCGGATCTTCTTCTCCATCGTGCTGCCGGTGGCCCGCCCGGCGATGGCGGTGCTGGCGATGCTCACGTTCCTCACCGCCTGGAACGAGTTCTTCTGGCCGATCATCGCGCTCACCGCGGCCAACCCGACGGTGCAGGTGGCGATCGCCAACCTGGGCTCGGGCTACGTGCCCCAGCGCGCCGTGATCATGGCCGGCACCCTGCTCGGCACCCTGCCGGTCCTCGTCGTCTTCGGCGTCCTCGGCAAGCAGATCGTCGGCGGCATCATGGCCGGCGCCGTCAAGGGCTGACCCGCTCCCCCACCCCCTCGTTCGGAAGGCAGCTCCCTGATGGCCAGCATCTCCTTCGCCGGCGCCACCCGCGTCTACGACCGCGCGCACGCCCCGGCGGTCGACCGGCTCGACCTCGACGTCGCCGACGGCGAGTTCCTCGTCCTCGTCGGCCCCTCGGGCTGCGGCAAGTCCACCTCGCTGCGGATGCTCGCCGGTCTCGAGGAGGTCGACGAGGGCGCGATCCGGATCGGCGACCGCGACGTCACCGACCTGCCGCCCAAGGACCGCGACATCGCCATGGTGTTCCAGAACTACGCGCTCTACCCGCACATGACGGTCGCGGAGAACTTGGGCTTCGCGCTGCGGCTGGCGAAGGTCTCCAAGGCCGAGATCACCCGCCGGGTCACCGAGGCCGCCACCGTGCTGGACCTGGCCGCACACCTGGACCGGCGGCCCAAGGCGCTGTCGGGCGGGCAGCGGCAGCGGGTGGCCATGGGCCGGGCGATCGTGCGCTCCCCGCAGGTCTTCCTGATGGACGAGCCGCTGTCCAACCTCGACGCCAAGCTCCGGGTGCAGACCCGCACCCAGATCGCGGCCCTGCAGCGCCGGCTGGGCACCACCACCGTCTACGTCACCCACGACCAGGTCGAGGCGATGACCATGGGCGACCGGGTCGCCGTGCTCAGGGACGGCGTGCTGCAGCAGTGCGCCCCGCCCGGGGAGCTCTACGCCCGCCCGGCCAACGCCTTCGTCGCCGGCTTCATCGGCTCCCCGGCGATGAACCTGGTGACCGGGGACGCCGTCGACGGCGGCGTCCGGGTGGGGACGACGGTGCTGCCGGTGCCCCGCGCCCAGCTGGACCGGGCCGCGGGCGGCACCGGCCGGGCGACCGTCGGCTTCCGGCCGGAGTCCCTCGTCGTCGGCGCCGCGGGCGACGGGCTGCCCGTCGCCGTGACGCTGGTCGAGCAGCTCGGCTCGGACGCCTACGTGCACGGCACCTGCGGGGACGACGCCGTCGTCCTGCGGACGGCGTCCCGGGAGGCCCCCGCCGTCGGCGACACCGTCTGGGTCGCGCCCCGGGCCGACGCCCTGCACGTCTTCGACCCCACCACCGGCACCCGCGTCGCCTGACGCGCCCACCCCCTGGAGCCCCCGCATGACCAGCACCGACACCCGCACCCGGGCCACCGACGGCCTGGTGTTCCCACCGGGCTTCGTCTTCGGCGCCGCCACCGCCGCCTACCAGATCGAGGGCGCGGTGGACGTCGACGGCCGCGGCCCCTCGATCTGGGACGTCTTCAGCCACACGCCGGGGAAGACCCACCTCGGGCACACCGGCGACGTCGCCGTCGAACACCACGCCCGCTACCGCGAGGACGTCGCCCTGATGGCCGGGCTGGGCCTGTCCGCCTACCGGTTCTCCACCTCGTGGAGCCGGGTGCTCCCCGAGGGCGCCGGCCGGGTCGAGCAGCGCGGGCTGGACTTCTACTCCCGGCTGGTCGACGAGCTGCTCGGCGCCGGCGTCGACCCCTGGCTGACGCTCTACCACTGGGACCTGCCCCAGTCCCTGCAGGAGACCGGCGGCTGGACCTCGCGGGACACCGCCGCCCGCTTCGCCGACTACGCCGCCGTCCTGCACGACGCGCTCGGTGACCGGGTGCGGCACTGGTCGACGCTCAACGAGCCGATGTGCAGCGCCCTGCTCGGGCACATGGCCGGCCAGCACGCCCCCGGTCACACCGACGCCGTCGAGGCCTCCCGGGCCACCCACCACCTGCTGCTCGGGCACGGCCTGGCCGCCCGGGTGCTGCGCGAGCGGGGCGTGGAGTCGCTCGGACTGACGCTGAACTTCACCCCGATGACCCCGGCCACCGACTCGGCCGCCGACGCCGACGCCGCGCGACGGCTCGACGGCCAGCAGAACCGGATGTACCTGCTCCCGGTGGTCACCGGCGAGTACCCGGCCGACGTCGTCGCCGACCTCGCCGCCGCCGGTGCACCGCTCCCGGTCGAGGACGGCGACCTCGACGTGATCGCCGCCCCGCTGGACTGGCTGGGCGTGAACTTCTACTTCGGCTCGGTCGTACGGGCCACCGAGGAGCCCACCGGGAAGGCCTCGGCGTTCATCGGCGGCGAGCGGGTGGAGGAGGTCCCGCCGTCCGGCCCGACCACGACGATGGGCTGGGGAGTGACACCCGCGGCGTTCACCGAGCTGCTGCTCCGGCTGCGCGACACCGCCCCGGGCCTGCCCCTGGTGGTCACCGAGAACGGCTCGGCGTGGCCGGACGAGGTCTCGGCCGACGGCGCCGTGCACGACCCCGAGCGGACCGACTACCTGCTCACCCACCTGGCCGCGGTCACCGACGCGATCGAGCAGGGTGCCGACGTCCGGGGCTACTTCGCCTGGTCGTTCCTGGACAACTACGAGTGGGCCCGCGGCTACGACCAGCGCTTCGGCATCGTGCACGTGGACTACGACACCCAGGTGCGGACGCCGAAGGACACCGCCCTGTTCTACGCGGAGGTGCTGCGCCGGCACCGTTGACGGCCGGGCCGGGAGGGGACACCGTCCACCCGTGTCCCCTCCCGCGCCGCTGCGCACCGAGCGGGGTCTCGACCGCTTCGTCACCTTCGTCGACGCGGTGGTGGCCATCGCCATCACGCTGCTGGTCCTGCCGCTGGTCGATGTCGCCACCGAGCGCGAGCCCGGCCAGTCGGTCGCCGACCTGCTCGGCGACCACGTGGGCGAACTGGCCGCCTTCACCCTGAGCTTCGTGGTGATCGCCCGGCTGTGGTCGGTGCACCACGCGGTGTTCGAGCGGGTCGGCGGCTACGACCGCACGCTGGTGCGACTCAGCCTGCTGTGGCTGTTCACCATCGTGCTGCTGCCCTTCCCCACGGCGCTGCTGGCCGGGGAGGACGGCGGTCGCACGGTGTTCGCCCTCTACGTCGGCGACCTCACGGCCAGCTCGATCGCGCTCACCCTGATCGTGGTGCACGTGGCCCGCACCCCGGCGGTGCAGCGGGCCGGGTCGGGTGAGGTCGGCCGCGTCGTCCCCTCCGCGGTCACCACCGCGCTGTTCCTGGTGGCCCTGGTGCTGGGCCTGCTGGTGCCGGCGATCGGGTTCTGGGGCCTGCTCCTGCAGTTCGCCACCTCCCCCGTCGTCCGGCTCTGGGGCCGACTGCGGGGCTGAGGAACACATCCCCGCGCGCGTGGCTTAAGGTGCACACAAGTAGTTGAGTGCTCAACTCTGGAGGTCGAGATGCCCGCCGTCACCGTCGAGGACACCACCACGTTGGCCCGGGTGCCGGTGCCCGCCCCGAAGACCGTCCGGCGCCGCGTCCGGTCGGTGACCACCGCTCCCCGTGGCTTCGAGGGCGAGGGCTTCCCGGTGCGCCGCGCGTTCGCCGGGGTCGACCTGCGCGACCTGGACCCGTTCATCCACATGGACCAGATGGGCGAGGTCGAGTACGCCCCGGGTGAGCCCAAGGGCACCTCGTGGCACCCGCACCGCGGCTTCGAGACCGTCACCTACATCATCGACGGCACCTTCGAGCACGCCGACAGCCACGGTGGCGGCGGGTCGATCACCAACGGCGACACCCAGTGGATGACCGCCGGCGGCGGTGTCCTGCACATCGAGAAGCCGCCGGAGTCGCTCGTGCTCTCCGGGGGTCTGTTCCACGGCCTGCAGCTCTGGGTAAACCTGCCGAAGGCGCAGAAGTGGGTCGAGCCCCGGTACCAGGACCTGCGCGCCGACCAGTCGGTGCTGCTGGCCAGCCCGGACGCCGGTGCGTTCCTGCGGGTCATCGCCGGTGACGTCGGCGGGCACGCCGGCCCGGGGACGACGTACACCCCGATGGCCATGGTGCACGCGACCATCGCCCCCGGCGCCACCCTGGACCTGCCGTGGAACCCGGACTTCAACGCCCTGGTCTACGTCCTCTCCGGCAACGGCACGGTGGGCGCCGGCGACCAGCCGGTGACCGGAGGCCAGCTCGCCGTCTTCGGCCCCGGCGACACCGTGACCGTCAAGGGTGCCCTGCACCAGGACAGCCGGACGCCGTCCCTGGACGTCGTGATCCTCGGCGGACAGCCGATCCGCGAGCCCATCGCGATGTACGGGCCCTTCGTGATGAACACCCGCGAGGAGGTCCGGGACGCCTTCACCGACTGGCAGGGCGGGCGCCTCGGGTCGATCCCGGCCCAGCACGTCGCGCACGCCGGCGTGCAGGGGCAGGCTGACTGACGTGAGCGACCTCGAGCCCCGCCCCGCACCGCACACGCTGGGCGGGCTCGGGGGCGTCGCCCCTCGCCCGGCCCTGGACCTGCTGCCCGGCAAGAGCGTGACGCTGGGCGAGAAGATGCAGGTCCGCCGACTGCTGCCCACCCTCAGCCGCCGGATGGTCGGCGCCTGGGCGTTCGTGGACCACTACGGGCCCGACGACATCTCCAGCAGCGACGGCATGCAGGTGCTCCCCCACCCGCACACCGGGTTGCAGACCGTCTCCTGGCTGATCGAGGGCTCGGTGCACCACCGCGACTCCCTCGGCAGCGACGTGCTGTTCCACCCCGGCGAACTGGCGCTGATGACCGCTGGCTCCGCCATCAGCCACAGCGAGCAGTCCCCGGTGACCCACCCCCGGCTGCTGCAGGGCGCCCAGCTGTGGGTGGCCCTCCCCGACGGCACCCGGGACACCGCCCCGGCCTTCGAGCACCACGCCACGCTGCCCGGCTTCGTCTCCGACGGCGTCACCGCGACCGTGCTGATGGGCTCGATGGCCGGGCAGACCTCACCGGGGACGGCGTACAGCCCGCTGGTCGGTGTCGATCTGGCCCTGGAGGCCGGGGCGGACGTCGAACTGCCGCTGGAGCCGGGCTTCGAGCACGCGGTCCTCGCGTCCTCCGGCGACTCCACGGTCGAGGGCGCCCCGGTGGCGCACGGCTCGATGCTCTACCTGGGCACCGGCCGGACGACGGTGCGGGTGCGCGCCGAGCGGCCCAGCCGGCTGCTGCTGCTCGGGGGCGAGCCGTTCGAGGAGCAGATCGTCATGTGGTGGAACTTCGTCGGCCGCAGCGGCGAGGAGGTCACCGAGGCCCGCGAGCAGTGGGAGGCCGGTGAGCGCTTCGGCCACGTCGACGGCTTCGAGGACGGCGAGCGCACCGGCGCCCCGCCGATGCCCCCCGTCCCCCTGAAGGCCCGCGGCCGCGAGAGGTGAGTGGAGGGCAGCAGCGCAGGTCCTCTGCGCTGCTGCCCTCCACTCAGAAGCCGCCGCCGCCGAAGTCGCCGCCGCCCCCGAAGTCGCCACCGCCGAAGTCGCCGCCCCCGCCGCCACCGAACCCGCCGCCGTTGCCGCCGCCCATGCCACCCAGCAGCAGCCCGCCGAGCAGGCCGCCGGCCAGGCCCGGCCCGAATCCGCTGCCGCCGTACCCGCCGCGGCCGTACCCGGGCCGGCCGTAGCCGCCACCGCCGTACTGGCCGTCCTGGTAGTCCTGCACGTCCTGCTGGGCGGCCTGCATCGCCTGCTGGGCCAACGCGTCGGCCCGCTGGGCGGACCGCAGTGCGGCGATCGGGTCGCTCGACCCGGACCGTGAGGCGTCGTCGAGGTACCGCTCGGCCTCGGCCAGCCGGGTGCGCGCCGAGCTGCCGACGGCCCCGCGGCGGGTGGTGATGAAGTCCCCGGCTGCAGCCACCGAGGCGTCGGCCGAGCGGATCGCCTGCTGCAGGTGGGCGGTGGCCCGCTCCTGCTGCTGACGCAGGTCGCGCGCGGGCTCGAGCGCGGCCTCCAGCGCGAGGTCGGCCTCGTCGAGCCGGCGGGTCACCGCGACGGGGTCGGGCAGCGACCCGTCGGTGGGCTGCAGCGTCCCGACCGAGCCGGCCAGTGCCGCCTCCGCGCGGGCCAGCTGCTCGCGCAGCCCGGGGGTGTCCACGTTGCGGGCGAGCATCGCCTTCGCCTCGGCGATGTCGCGCTCGGTCTCCGCGCGCACGGCCTCGAAGTGCCCGGGGGCGTCGCGCAGGTCGGCCACGGTGCGGTCGACGGCGTCCAGCAGCTTGCCGGCCTCGGCCAGGGAGTCCTCCCCGGCCCGGACGGCGGGGACGGCACCGTTGGGCCGGCCGGCCTCGATCTCGGCCCGGCCGGCGACGACGAGCTGCTCGGCCCGTTCGATCCGGGCCTGCGCCTCGGCCACGTTGTCGGCCACCGGCGCCCACGCGGAGCGGGCGTAGCGCTCGGCGAGCCAGGTGAGCGTGCGCTCACCGTCGGGCAGCCGACCGCGCAGCCGGGTGGCGACGGGGGTCAGCGCCTCCAGCGCCTCGGGGGCGGAGTCGGCCAGGTGGCGCAGCTCGGCGTAGGACTCCCGCTGGCCCTCCAGCCGGGTGCGGGCGGTGCCGGTGAGCTCGAGCAGCTCGGTGAGCATCCGGCGCTGGGTGGGCTCGTCCTCCGGGATGTCGTCGTCGAGCTCCTGCCGGATGGTGAACGCCCGGGACAGCTCGGCCTTGGACTCCGCCAGCGCGTCGCCGAACCCGGCCACCGGGCCGTCGCCGTACTGCGAGCGGGCGTAGGCGAGGTCCAGCTCGGAGGTCTTGACCGCCTCGTCCAAGGCGAGCAGCTCCTCGCTGGCCCGGAAGGTCAGCTGCTGGGTCGGGGTGCCGTGGTGCGGGTCGGCCGCAGCCGCCTCGGCCTCCTCGCGCTCCCGGCGGGCCTGCGCCGAGGCCGCCGCGACCTTCTTCTTCCGGCGGTTGCGCAGCAGGGCGTACCCGCCACCACCGACGACGGCGATCCCGGCCAGCGCACCCAGGGCGATCGTGCCGCCGTCCCCGGGCTGCAGCTCCTCGGCCAACGTGACCGCCGCCGTGGCGTACTCCCCCTGGCCGAGCAGGGGCTCCACGTCGTCCTGGACGATCTGCTGCAGGTCCGTGCCCGTCTGGGCCGTGCCCGCCCCGACGCGGTTGCTGTCCACGGCGACCGCCAGCAGCACGTCGTTCCCGCCCAGCCCGCCGTCGGTGTAGCTCTGCTCGGTCCACTCGGCAGGGGTGAGGTCGTCGAAGGAGTCCACGTAGACGACGTAGAGCGAGGTGCCGTCGTCCTGCAGGACGTCGATGGCGTCCTGGACCTGCTGCTCCTCGTCCGCGGAGAGCACGTCGGCGTTGTCGGTGACCTGTTCGACGGGCGAGAAGGGCGCCTCGGCCAGCACGGGACCAGCTCCGGCGAGGAGGACGGTGGCGCCGACGGCGGACCCGGCGAGGAGGCGGTACGGCAGACGCATGCCTCCATCGTCCCTCAGCGAGCTGTGTGCCCGCTGGACGTCAGAAGCGGCCGCCGGAACTCCGCCGTCCACCCGACCGGCCGCCGGAGCTCCGCCGACCCGAGGACGACGACCGGCTCGAGGACCGCGACGAGCGGGACGACGACCGGGTGCGGGAGCTGCGGTAGGACGACCCGCCCGACCAGCCACCCCCGGACCCGCCGAAGAACCCGCCACCCCCGCTGTAGCTCGAGTCCAGGTCCTGCTGCCGGCGCCGGGCCGCGGTGATGATCGAGACGGCCCGCTCGGCCAGCGACGAGGCCTGGCCGGCCTCGCTGGTGGCTGCCGCGGGGTCACCGGCCAGGGCGGCCTCGGCGGCGGCGAGGTGCCGCTCGGCCTCGCTGAGCCGGGTGCGCGACTCGGTGGAGGCGTAGGACCGGCCACCGGCCACGGCGGTGGTGGCGTTGCCGACCGCCATCCGGGCACTCAGCACGGCCCGCTCGGCCCGGGCGGCGGCGTCCCGGCGGGCGGCGACGGCCTGCTGGGCAGCGCCGAGGGCGGCGTCCAGGGTGTCGTCGGCGGCGTCGAGCCGGGCCAGCGCGGTGAGCGGGTCCGGCGCCGGGCCGGCCGTCAGCTGGTCGGCGACCGCGAGGGCCTCCCGCGCCTGGCGCACCGGCTCGGCGAGGGCGGAGGCGTCGGCGGGGTCGGCCTGACCGGCCGAGACGATGCCGGCCTGCAGGTCGGCGCGGGCCTCGGCGACCCCGGTGGCCGCTGCCTGCACCTCCTGCTCGCGGGCCCCGACCGAGTCCAGCGCGAACTGGGCCGAGGCGACCGCGGCCTCCGCCGCACGCAGCGGGGACACCGCGGCGCCGGGCCGGCCGGCCTGCACCTCGCTGCGCGCGGCGGCGAGCGCCGCATCGGCGGCGGCGACGTGCTGCCGGGCCTCGGGCACCGCCTGCTCGACCGAGGCCGCGACCGCCGGGGCCCACCGCCGGCGCAGCGCCTCGACCCGCTGCTCCTCGGCTGCGAACCGACCGGTCAGCGCGGTCACCCGCGGGGTGAGCCCGTCGAGCACCCGGGGCGCGTTCGCCTCCAGGTCCCGCAGGGCGGCGAAGGCCGCGGCCTGGGCGTCGAGCCGGTCGTCGGCGGCCTGCACCAGCTCGAGCAGCCGGGCCAGCATCCGCCGCTGGGTGGGCTCGTTCTCGGGCGTCTCGTCGTCGAGCTGCTGGCGGATCGAGAACGCCTCGGCCATCTCCTGCCTCGCCGTCCCCACCGTGCCGGCAAACTCACCGACCGCGGCCTCGCCGTACTGCAGCCGGGCGAAGTCCAGGTCCAGCTGGGAGGTGCGGACGGCCTCGTCGACGGCCAGCAGGCCCTCGCTGGCCCGGGCGGTGAGCTGCTCGGTGCTCTCGTCCGGGTAGGGACCGGCCTCGCGCACCCGCTCGGCCTCCTCGGCGGCGTCCCGGCGGCGCTTGACCACCAGGAACCCGCCGCCACCCACCGCGAGCACGCCGGCCCCGATCCCCAGGGCGGCCCACGGCGGCGAGCCCGGGGTCAGCCCCTCGGCCAGCGCCACCGCCGCAGCACCCCACTCGTCGTCGCCGAGCCGGGGCTCGACGTCGCTGACCGCCAGGTCGTCCATCTCGGCTGCGCTCAGCCGGAACCCGTCGGCCACGTCGATCCCGTAGGCCCGGTCCTCGACAGCGACGGCGAACAGCGCGTCGGAGGTGCCCAGCCCGGACAGCTCGGCGGTCTCGGTGGCCCAGTCGGGGCCGCTCTGCCCGTCGAAGGTGTCCACGAAGACGACGAACAGCTGGGTGCCGTCGGCGTCCTGCAGCTCCTGGAGTGCGGTCTCCACCTCGGCCCGGTCGGCGTCGGAGAGCACCCCGGCGTCGTCGGTGAGCTGGTCGGCCAGCCGGGACGGCTCCTGCGCCGACGCCGGGGAGGCCAGCAGCACCGGGGCGGCGACCAGCCCGAGCACGACGAGCAGGCGGGCCAGCGGGAGGGGCGGTCGGCGCATGGCGGCCATCCTGGCGCATCCCGGCCGCCCCACCCCGCCGGTCGGCGCTAGCGGCGCTCGATCGGCTGGTCGACCGCCACCATCGAGTCCGGGGCGACGTCCGCGCCGGTGGCCGCGATCGAGACGCCCTGGGTGGCGGCGACCTCCTCGGGGCCCTTGGGCAGCAGCTTCCCGTCCCGGACGTCCTCGGCCCAGTGGCAGGCCACCAGGTGCGCCGGGGCGAGCTCGCGCAGCACCGGCACCTCGGTGTCGCACCGGGTCTCCTGGCGCCACGGGCAGCGGGTGTGGAACCGGCAGCCCGAGGGCGGGTCCGCCGGGGAGGGCAGGTCACCCGAGAGCAGGATCCGCTCGCGGGAGTCCTCCACGACGGGGTCGGGCACCGGGACCGCGCTCATCAGCGACCGGGTGTACGGGTGCAGCGGCTGCTCGTAGAGCGAGTCGGCCGGCGCCTGCTCGACCAGCGAGCCCAGGTACATGACCCCGACGGTGTCGGAGATGTGCCGGACGACGGCCAGGTCGTGCGCGATCACCAGGTAGGTCAGCCCGAGACGGCCCTGCAGCTCCTCGAGCAGGTTGAGCACCTGGGCCTGCACCGAGACGTCGAGGGCCGACACCGGCTCGTCGGCGATGAGCAGGTCGGGTTCGACGGTGATGGCCCGGGCGATGCCGATGCGCTGGCGCTGACCGCCGGAGAACTCGTGCGGGTACCGGCGCAGCGCGGCCGAGGGCAGCCCGACGGCGTCCAGCAGCTCGCGCAGCCGGGTGGAGATGGCGGCCTTGTCCCCGCCCAGGCCGTGCGCCTTGAGCGGTTCGGCCAGCAGCGACTCGACGTCCTGCCGGGGGTCGAGGGAGCCCAGCGGGTCCTGGAAGACCATCTGCATGCGGCGGCGCATGTGCCGCAGCGGCTCGGGCTTCAACGAGGCGACGTCCACCCCGTCGAACCAGACCTGACCGGCGGTGGGCTCCTCCAGCCGGAGGATCGCCCGGCCCAGGGTCGACTTGCCGCAGCCGGACTCCCCGACCAGGCCGTACGTCGTCCCCCGCTCGATGGACAGGTCCACGCCGTCGACGGCCTTGACGTGCCCGATCGTGCGGTCGATGAAGACCCCGCGCTTGATCGGGAAGTGCACCTTGAGGCCCTCGACCCGCAGCAGGGGTTCGGCGGCGGCGGTCACGAGGGGGCTCCTGCGGTCTGGGCGGCGGGGGTCAGGGGGTGCATGCAGCGCAGCTCGCGGGCGCCGCCGTCGGGGACCAGCGCGACCTCGCTGCCGGACACCTCGACCAGGCAGTCGTCCTCGGCCACGTCGCAGCGGGGGGCGAACGCGCAGCCCTGGGCCCAGGGGATGGTGTCGCGGGCCGAGCCGCGGATGGGGGTCAGCGGGGTGCCGCGCCCGCTGTCCAGGCGGGGCACCGAGTTCAGCAGCCCGCCGGTGTAGGGGTGCCGGGGGCGGGCGAAGAGGTCCCGCCGCTCGGCGGTCTCGATGATCCGGCCGGCGTACATGACGTGCACCCGGTCGCACAGCCCGGCGACGACGCCGAGGTCGTGGGTGATCATCACCAGCGCCGTCCCGGAGCCCTGCACCAGGTCGCGCAGCAGCTCCAGGATCTGCGCCTGGATGGTCACGTCGAGGGCGGTGGTCGGCTCGTCGGCGATGAGCAGCCGGGGCGAGCAGGCCAGCGCCATCGCGATGAGCGCGCGCTGACGCATGCCACCGGAGAGCTGGTGCGGGTACTCCCCCAGCCGGCGCCGCGGGTCGGGGATGCCGACCCGGTCGAGCAGGTCGACGGCCTCGACCTTCGCGGCGTCGCCCTTCATCCCGCGGTGCGCGGCGAGCACCTCGGTGACCTGCACGCCGATGGTGACCGTGGGGTTCAGCGAGGACAGCGGGTCCTGGAAGACCATCGCCATGTCCTTGCCGCGCAGCTTGCGCAGTGTCCGGTCACCGGCGCCGAGCAGCTCCTGGCCGTCCAGCCGCACCGAGCCGGTGACCTGCACGCCGCGCTTCGGCAGCAGGCCCATGGTGGCCAGCGAGGTGACCGACTTGCCGCAGCCGGACTCCCCGACCAGGCCGACGGTCTCGCCCGGGGCGACGGCGAAGCTGACGCCGTCCACCGCGAGGGTGGCGGGCTCGCCACGTCGCTGGAACCGGACCCGGAGGTCGTCGACCTCGAGCACGGGTGTCTGGGGCACCTGCACGCCGCTCACCGCCGGAACTTGGGGTCGAGGGCCTCGCGCAGCGACTCCCCGAGCAGGGTGAAGCCGAGCGCGACCACGATGATGCACAGCGCCGGGTAGACGGCCAGCTCCGGGCGGACCGACAGCACGGCCTGGGCGCTGGCGAGCATGGCTCCCCACTCGGGCCGGCTGATGTCGGGGTCGCCGAGACCCAGGAAGCTCAGCGCCGCGGCCTCGATGATCGCCGTGGCCAGCGACAGCGTCGCCTGCACGATCACCGGGGACAGCGAGTTGGGCAGCACGTGACCCAGCACGATCTTCCGGCGCTTGACGCCCAGCGCACGGGCGGCCAGGGCGTAGTCGCTGTCCCGCTGGACGAGCATCGACCCGCGCAGCAGGCGGGCGAACACCGGCACCTGGGTCACCGCGATCGCGATCATCAGCGACAGCTGGTTGGCCCCCAGCAGCACCGAGACGCTGATCGCCATGAGCAGGCCGGGGATGGACAGCAGGATGTCGACGAACCGCATGACGATCGTGTCGACCTTGCCGCCCAGCCCGCCGGCCAGGATGCCCAGCACCATGCCGACGGCCGCGCCGAGCACGGTGGAGACCACGCCGATGACCAGCGACTGCCGCGACCCGACGATCAGCCGCGAGAGGACGTCGCGGCCGAGCTGGTCCACGCCCAGCGGGAAGCCCTCCCGGGCGCCGGGGATGGAACCCTGCCGGACCTCCGAGAGCAATGTCTGGGCGTAGGGGTCCCGGGGCGCGAGGAACGGCGCCAGGATCGCCACGACCAGGAACACGACGACGATGACCGCGCCGATGATGGCCACCGGGTCGCGGCGCAGGCGGCGGACGGCGCTGCGGAACAGCGACTCGCCACCGGCACCGGCCGACAGCGCACCGGCCCGGGCGGCCAGCTCGTCGATCTTCTCCCGGCGGCGTCCGCCGGGGACCAGGGTCGGGGCGCTCATCGGGTGCGCACCCGGGGGTCGAGCAGCCCGTAGGAGACGTCGACCAGCAGGTTCACCAGCACGTAGACCACCGCCAGGATGAGGATGAAGCCCTGCAGCAGGGCGTAGTCACGGTCGCTGATCGCCTGCCGCAACGCCGAACCCACCCCACCGAAGGCGAAGACGGTCTCGGTGAGCACGGCCCCGCTCAGCAGCAGGCCGGTCTGCAGCCCGATGGTGGTGGAGACCGGGAGCAGGGCGTTGCGGACGACGTGCCGGTTGCGCACCGTCGTCGTGGCCAGGCCCTTGGCGTTCGCCGTCCGCACGTAGTCCTCGTTCACCACGTCCAGGACCGCGGCCCGGGTGATCCGGACGATGATCGCCAGCGGGATGGTGCCCAGCGCGACGCCGGGCAGCACGAGGTGGGTCAGGGCGTCCCAGGCGGCGTCCCACTCCCGGGTGAGCAGGCCGTCCAGGACGTAGAAGTTGGTGATGTGGGTGGCGTCGATGCGGACGTCCTGGCGGCCGGAGCCGGGCAGCCAGCCCAGCTCGACGGCGAACACCAGGCGCAGCAGGTAGGCCAGGAAGAAGACCGGGATGGTGACCCCGAGCAGCGAGCCGATGACCGAGGCGTTGTCGACGAAGCCGCCGTGCTTCTTCGCGGCCAGGTAGCCCAGCGGGATGCCGACGCCGATGGCGAAGGCCATCGCGAAGAGGGTCAGCTCGATGGTGCCCGGGAAGCGGAGGAAGAACTCCGAGGTGACCGACTGGCCGGTGCGGGCCGAGGTGCCGAAGTCCAGCTGGACCGCGCGGCCCAGGAACTTGAGGTACTGGACGTAGACCGGCTCGTTGAGACCGAAGGCCTCGTTGTACTCGGCGATGCGCTGCGGCGTGGCGCGCTCACCGAGGGCGGCGAGCGCGGGGCCACCGGGCAGTGCCCGCAGCCACGCGAAGAGCAGGATCGACAGCCCCAGCAGGATCGGGATCAGCTGCAGGAGCCGGCGGACGATGAAGCGCAGCACGCGTCGGTCAGCCTCTCGGGTCGGGAGCCGGGCCCGGCGGGGCCCGGACGGACCTCCGGCCGGCACCCCCGCGGAGGGGGCACCGGCCGGAGGGGTGGGTCAGTTGCCGATCGTGACGGTGGAGAAGTCCTCCGCCGACAGCGGGCTGGGGACCAGACCGTCGACGTCGTCGGCGACGACGAGCGCGTTCGGGCTGTGCGAGACCGGGACCGCCGGGAGGAAGTCCATGATCGCCGCGTTCGCCTCGGCGTACAGCTCGCCGCGGGCGTCGATGTCGGCCTCGCCGTCACCGGCAGCCAGCGCGTCGAAGATCGCCTGGTCGGACCAGCCGCCGAACTCGGCCTTCATCTGCCCACCACCGGCGTCGGCGAAGAACGTGCCGATGAAGTTGTAGGCGTCGTTGTAGTCACCGGTCCAGCCCAGCAGGTGGAGGTCGGCCTGCCCGGCGCTGACCGCGTCGAGGTAGTCCGGGTTCCAGGGCAGCGAGACGGGCTCGATGGTGAAGCCGGCGTCGGTCAGGTTCTGGCTGATGACCTCGAACATGGCGGCCGGGTCGGGCAGGTAGGGCCGGCTGACGTCGGTCGGGTAGTAGAAGCGCAGCGTGGTGTTCAGCGCACCGGCCTCGGTGAGCAGCTGACGCGACAGGTCGGGGTCGTAGTCGTAGGTGGTGACGTCCTCGGTCCACCCGTCGACGGCCGGCGGCACGAACTCGATGGCCTCCTCGGCGCCCTCGGGGAGCAGCGAGTTGACGATGGTCTCGCGGTCGATGGCGTGCGCGATGGCCTGCCGCACCCGGATGTCCTGCAGGGCCGGGTTGGCGTTGGTGCCCTCGACGTTGCCGCCGTTCATGCCCAGGTACAGCACGTTGAACGGGTCGCGGGGCAGCACCTGGAACCCGCCGTCCTCCAGCGTCTGGTAGTCCGCCGGGGCGACCAGGTCGTACCCGTCGATCGAACCGGCCTGCAGCTCCTGGCGGCGGGTGTTGCCGTCGGCGATGGAGCGGAAGACGATCTCGGAGACCCCGGGCGCGTCGCCCCAGTAGTCCTCGTTGGCCACGATGGTGACCTCGCCGTTGCCCTGGTCCCAGCTGTCGAACCGGAAGGGCCCGGTGCCGGTCGGGTGCTCGAGGGCGTACTCGGTGTAGGTCAGCGCGTCGCCGTTGCCACCGAGCTCGTCGGCGTCGTACTGCTCGAGGGCCTCGGGGCTCTGCATGGCGAACGAGGGCAGCGCGAGGACGGCCGGGAACCGGCTGGTGACCTGGCTGATCTGCACCTCGGCGGTGAACTCGTCGGTGGCCTCGCAGCCGGCGTACAGGCTGGGGACGTCGGGCGTGCTGGCGAACCCGCCGAAGTTGTTCTGGTAGTACTCCGAGGCCGCGGGGCTGGCCGCGAGGCCCTCGAAGTTGTACCAACGCTCGAAGTTGAAGCAGACGGCCTCGGCGTTGAACGGCGTCCCGTCGTGGAACGTCACGTCGTCGCGCAGGTCGAAGGTGTAGGTCAGCCCGTCCTCGGAGGCCTCGTAGCTCTCGGCCAGCGACGGCGCGAGGTCCGCGGAGCCCTCCTCGTTGGTCAGCAGGCCCTCGTAGATCTGCCGGGTGACCCGGAAGGACTCACCGTCGGTGGCGAAGGCCGGGTCGAACATCGTCGGGTCGCCGGCCGCGCCGAAGACGAAGGTGCCCCCGGACGACTCACCGCCCCCGGCGCTGGTCTCCTCCCGGTCGCTGGAGGCGCAGGCCGCCATCGACAGAGCGGTGAGGGTGGCGGCCGAGACGGCCAACACACGTGTGGGGCGACGGTGCATCGCGGAAGACCTGCCTTCTCGGCCCGAGCGGGCCGGATGAGCTGATGCGTGACGGACCGAGGACGAGAGGACGTCCCGACGGCGAACGGGACGTTAAGCCCCGCCTGTGACAGTCGTGTGACCCGTCCGGGTGATCGTCACCGGATCGAGACCAACCCCGGCCCTTCGCCGGGGCAATGACGTGGGTCACCAGGAGAGGGGGCAGGATGGCCGGGTGAGCGCCGTCCTGGGACTCGGTCTGGCCGCGGTCGGCCGCCCCGCCTACATCACCCTGGGGCGCTCGGCCGACCTGCCCGCCGACCGCTCCCCCGCCGTCCTGCAGGCCCGCGCGCACGAGCTGCTCGACGCCGCCACCGACCTCGGGATCTCCTACCTGGACACCGCCCGGTCCTACGGCCGGGCCGAGGAGTTCCTCGCCTCGTGGCTGCGCGGCCGGGACGACGACCCGTTCGTGGCCAGCAAGTGGGGCTACACCTACACCGCCGAGGACCCCACGGTCGACGCCGACGAGGTCAAGACGCACGACCTGCCCACCCTGGAGCGCCAGTGGGGCGAGACGCAGGCCCTGCTCGGGGACCGGCTGCGGCTCCACCAGGTGCACTCGCTGACCGCCGACAGCCCGCTCTGGGACGACGGGGCCCTGCTCCACCGCCTGGCCGGGCTGCGCGACGCCGGCACCGAGCTGGGCTTCTCCACCTCCGGGCCGGCCCAGGCCGACGCAGTGCGCCGCGGGACCGTGCTGGAGGTCGACGGCGCGCGGCTCTTCGGCACCGTGCAGAGCACCTGGAACCTGCTGGAGACCTCGGCCGGCCCGGCGCTGGCCGATGCCCACGCCGCCGGGCTGCGGGTGGTGGTCAAGGAGGGCGTGGCCAACGGCCGGCTCACCGACCGCGGCCTGCCCGCCGACTCCCCCGTCCGCGGGGCCGGGGCATCCCCCGACGCCGTCGCCCTGGCCGCGGTGCTGGCCCAGCCGTGGGTGGACGTCGTCCTCAGCGGTGCCGTCACGGTCGCGCAGCTGCGCTCCAACGCCGACGCCCGCGGACTGGACGTCGACCTGCCCGACCTCGCTGAGGAGCCGACGACCTACTGGGCGACCCGCAGCGCGCTGGCCTGGGCCTAGCCCTCCGTCGCCTCAGACCCGTCGGCGGCCCTCGAAGGCCCGCCCGAGGGTGACCTCGTCGGCGTACTCCAGGTCGCCACCGACCGGCAGCCCGCTGGCCAGCCGGGAGACCGCCATGCCCATCGGGCTGATCAGCCGCGCCAGGTAGGCCGCGGTCGCCTCGCCCTCGAGGTTGGGGTCGGTGGCGATGATCAGCTCGGTGACCGAGCCGTCCATCAGCCGGGTCATCAGCTCCTTGACCCGCAGGTCGTCGGGTCCGATGCCCTCGATCGGGCTGATCGCCCCGCCGAGCACGTGGTAGCGGCCGCGGAACTCCCGGGTGCGCTCGATGGCCACCACGTCCTTGGGCTCCTCGACCACGCAGATGACGTCCAGCGTGCGGCGCGGGTCGCGGCAGATCCGGCACTGCTCGCCCTCGGCGACGTTGAAGCAGGTCACGCAGAACCGGACCTCGGCCTGCACCCGCTGCAGCGCGGCGACCAGCCGACCGACGTCGGTGGCGTCCGCGGCGAGCAGGTGGAAGGCGATCCGCTGCGCGCTCTTGGGGCCGACGCCGGGCAGCCGGCCCAGTTCGTCGATCAGGTCCTGGACGGCGCCTTCGTACACGGGTGCTCCTGCGCTCGTCGGGTCGCGCTCGTGGTGCGGTGGCTCCTGGTGCGGCGGCTCAGAAGCCGGGCAGGCCCATCCCGCCCATGCCGCCGGCCAGCGGGCCCATGGTCGCCTGGGTCAGCTCACCGGCGGCGCGGTTGGCGTCGCGCACGGCGGCGACGACGAGGTCCTGCAGCGTCTCGACGTCGTCGGGGTCGACGGCGTCCTTGGAGATGGTGATCGCGGTCAGCTCGCCGCTGCCGGTCATCGTCGCCGACACCATGCCGCCGCCGGCGGTGCCGGTGACCTCAGCCTGGGCGAGCTCCTCCTGCGCGGACGCGAGCTGCTGCTGCATGGCCTGCGCCTGCTTGAGGATCTGCGCCATGTCGGGGGCTCCACCGGGTTGCATGCCCCGAGGGTAGGGGGTGGGTCCGACACCCTCGCCCCGGCGTCGATCAGCTCCGACGACCACCGTGCGTCCGCCTCCACCGACGTCGGTGGAGGAGGACGCACAGTGGCGGAGGAGGACGGGTCTAGCGGGCGGGGCGGGCCAGCTCGGCGACGCAGCCCAGGTCGTGCTGGGAGGGCTGTCGGGCCGGCAGCGGGCTGGGGGCCTCCCGGCGCGTGGCCAGCCCGTCGAGGGCCAGGGTCAGGAACCGCTCGCGGAGCTCGTGGTCCCCGGGGCCGCCGATCCGGCTGACCATCGCCACCGTCATGCCCAGGTCGAGCTCGGTGACGTCGGGGCGCAGCGCACCGGCCTGCTGGGCCCGCCGCACCAGCACCCGGACGGCGGGTTCGATCCGCTCCCGCCCGGCGGCAACCCGGTCGTGCCCGTGCCCGGCCGAGGACAGCACCTGCGCCAGCCCCCGGTCGGCCGCCTGGGTCTGCACCCCCCAGCGGGCGAAGGCGCAGAGCCCCTCCCACGCGTCCGGGTGGTCGGCCGCGGCCTCCACCCGGGCGACGACGTCGTCGACCTGCTGGTCGAAGAGCGCCTCGACCAGGTCGGCACGGTCGGGGAAGCGCCGGTAGACGGTGCCCACGCCCACCCCCGCGACCCGGGCGATCTCGTCGAACCCGGCGGTCAGCCCGCGGTCGGCGTAGACCTCGCGGGCCGCCTCCAGGATCAGCAGGCGGTTGCGCTCGGCGTCGCGCCGCAACGGGCGCGCGGCCGGCGTGACGGAGGACATGACGCCATCGTAACCGAAGCGGAACAACCTCTCCGTTTTCCTTGCTACCGTCTCGACCGAACCGGAACGACCTTTCCACTTCCCCGGAGGACGCATGACCAGCACCACCCGCACCGGCCCGGAGGCGACTCCGCCCGGCGCGACCCCGGCCACCGACGGCGGCGACCGCCGCCGCTGGCTGGTGCTCGGCGTCGTCGCGCTCGCCCAGCTCATGGTCGTCCTCGACGCCACCATCGTGAACATCGCACTGCCCACCGCCCAGGCCGACCTGGGCTTCGGCAACGACTCCCGCCAGTGGATCGTCACCGCCTACGCCCTCGCCTTCGGCTCCCTGCTGCTGGTCGGTGGGCGCCTGGCCGACCTGGTCGGTCGCAAGCCGGTCTTCCTCGTCGGGCTGATCGGCTTCGCGCTGGCCTCCGCGGTCGGTGGCGCGGCCGACGGCTTTGGCGTGCTCGTCGCCGCCCGTGGTGCCCAGGGCGTGTTCGGCGCCCTGCTGGCCCCCGCCGCCCTCTCGCTGCTGACCGTCACCTTCACCGACGGCCGCGAGCGCGGCCGGGCCTTCGCCGTGTTCGGCGCCATCTCCGGCGCCGGTGGCGCGATCGGGCTGATCCTCGGTGGCGCGCTCACCGAGTACCTGTCCTGGCGCTGGTGCCTCTACGTGAACATCCCGATCGCGATCGTCGCCGTCGTCGGCGCGCTGGTCTTCCTGCCCCGCCGCGGCACCCGTGCCGCCGACGCCCCCGGCCTGGACGTCCCCGGTGCGCTGCTCAGCGTCGCCGGCCTGGTGTCCCTGGTCTACGGCCTGGCCAGCGCCGAGACCGAGGGCTGGACGTCGGGCACCACGCTGGGGTTCATCGCCGCCGGCATCGTGCTGCTGATCGCCTTCGTCGTCGTCGAGACCCGGGTGGACCACCCGCTGCTGCCCATGCGCGTGGTCACCGACCGCGCCCGGGGTGGTGCGTTCGTGGCCGTCGGGCTGGTCGGGGCCGGCATGTTCGGCGTCTTCCTGTTCCTCACCTACTACCTGACCCAGGTGCTGGGCTACGAGCCGCTGCCCACCGGCGTCGCCTTCCTGCCGATGATCGTCGCGCTGACCATCGCCGCCCAGACCTCCCCGGCGGTCGTCGCCCGGGTCGGGGTCAAGGTGCCCGTCGCCCTCGGCTTCGCCGTCGGCGCGGTCGGCCTGTTGATCTTCACGACGCTCGGTGTGGACAGCGGCTACTGGACCCACGTCTTCCCCGGCCTGGTCGTCGTGGGCCTGGGCATCGGGCTGGTCATCGCCCCCGCCTTCGCCGCCGCGACCCTCGGGGTGCGGGCCGACGACGCCGGGGTCGCCTCGGCCGCGGTGAACACCTTTCAGCAGATCGGTGGCTCCATCGCGACCGCGGTGCTCAGCGCCCTGGCTGCGGCTGCCGCCACCGACGCCCTGGTCGGCGTGGACCCCAGCGACCCGGCCGCCCTGCTGCAGGCCTCGGTCTCCAGCTACACGACCGTCTTCGCCTGGTCGGCGGCCATCTTCGCCGCCGGTGCCGTCGTCTGCGGCCTGCTCCTGCCGCACGGCGCCGTGCAGCGCGACCCGGAGTCCGCCCCGGTCATGGCGCACTGAGGAAGGACCCCCTCGCTCCCGGCGAGGGGGCCGGGGACGGGCGCTCACCCTGCGGGGTGGGCGCCCGTCGTCGTCAGCCCTCCAGCGGGCGGGCGCCGAGCTGGGTGCGCAGCAGCTGCAGCGCGGCCTGCTCGGGGTCGACCGGGGGCGGGGCGTCCTGGCCGGCGGCAGCGTCGACATCGGCCCGGCGCTCGGCCATCAGCTCGTCGGCCTCGGCGCTCTCCGCGGCCCGTGCCGCGGCACGGACCTGCTCGGGCGCCGGCGGGGGCGTCCCGGCCGGGGCCTGACCGGGGGCGTCGACGATCGCGGTCACCCGCCACCGCACCCCGAGCAGCTCGTTCAACGCCTCGCGGACGACGTCCTTGTTCAGGTCGTCGCCCAGCCTGCGCGACAGCGCCGGCGAGGTGGTCGACAGCGTCAGCACGCCGTTGGACAGCTCGTGCACCTGGGCGTTCTTCAGCAGCGCCTCGGTGGTCCGCTTGTGCCGCTTGACCACGGCCATCAGCTCGGGCCAGATCCGCCGGACGTCGGCGGTGGTCAACGCGCCGTCCTCGGCCTGGTCGGGCGGGTTGGCGGTGACCAGCGGGGTGGGCTCCCCGCCGCGGGGAGCGGGTGAGGACTCCGCGGCCGCCCGCGGCTGCGGTGCGGCCTGCGCGGCGGGAGCAGCAGGACGGCTGGGGGCGGGCCAGTCCTCGTCGTCGGTGGGCTCGGGCGGCAACGGGACGTCGGGCTCGGACGACGTCTCCGCGGGCCGGGGTGTGGGCGCGGGCGCAGCCGGCGGTGCACCGGGCACCGCGGTCTCCGGCCAGCCGTCCACCTCGGCAGCTGCGGCCGGGACGGGCCGGGCAGCGGCCGCCGCCGCGGTCGACCGGTCCAGCGAGGACACCGGCGCCCCGGGGGTCGCGGTCTCCGGCCAGCCGTCCTCCTCCGCCGCCGGTGCGACCGGGGCAGGGGTGGGGGCAGGGACCGGCGCGGCAGGCGTCGGGTCCGGCGCAGGGGTCGGCGCGGCCGGCCGTGGCTCGGGCGCCGGAGCGGGGGGCGGTGTCGGAGCAGGCGCCGGGGTGGGCTCGGACCGCGTCTGCGAGGGCCGGACGTACGCCCGCGAGGCACTCGGGGCCGAGGCCTCCTCCGCAGCGGGAGCCCGCACCGGTGCAGGCGCGACCTCCGGACGGCCCGCGTGCTCCCCGGCGATCGACATCCGCCGCTCGAGCCGCTCCAGACGCTGCAGGGTGGCCACCGCCGAACCGTCGACCCCGGGCAGCAGCATGCGGGCGCAGACCAGCTCCAGGAGCAGCCGCGGCGCCGTCGTCCCGCGCATCTCGGTGAGGCCCTCGTGCACGGTGTCGGCGAGCCGGGACAGCGTCGCGGCCCCCATCGAGGTGGCCTGCCGGCTCATCAGGTCCAGCCGGTCGGGCGGGCAGTCGAGCAGCCCGTTGCCACCGGCCTCGGGGACGGCCTCCAGCACGATCAGGTCGCGCAGCCGGTCGAGCAGGTCGGTGGCGAACCGGCGGGGGTCGTGCCCGGCCTCGACCACCCGGTCGACGGCCTGGAACACCCCGGGGGCGTCGCTGGCGGCCAGTGCGTCGAGGGTCTCGTCGAGCAACGCGTCGTCGGTGACCCCGAGCAGGCCGACCGCGGTCTTGTAGGTGACGCCCTCGGGCCCGGCGCCGGCCAGCAGCTGGTCCAGGATCGACAGCGAGTCGCGCACCGACCCGCCGCCGGCCCGCACCACCAGCGGGAAGACGGTCTGCTCGACCTCGACGCCCTCCCGCTCGCAGGTGCTCTCCAGCAGCTTGCGCAGCGTGGTCGGCGGGACCAGCCGGAACGGGTAGTGGTGGGTGCGCGACCGGATGGTCGGCAGCACCTTCTCCGGTTCCGTGGTGGCGAAGACGAAGACCAGGAACTCCGGCGGCTCCTCGACCACCTTGAGCAGCGCGTTGAAGCCCGCCGTCGTGACCATGTGGGCCTCGTCGACGATGTAGACCTTGTACCGGCTGTGCACCGGGGCGAAGAAGGCCCGTTCCCGCAGGTCGCGGGCATCGTCCACGCCACCGTGGCTGGCGGCGTCGATCTCGATGACGTCGATCGAGCCCGGGCCGTCCGGCGCCAGCGCCACGCAGGAGACACAGACCCCGCACGGCGTCGCCGTGGGGCCCTGCTCGCAGTTCAGCGAGCGGGCCAGGATGCGCGCCGAGGAGGTCTTCCCGCAGCCCCGGGGGCCGCTGAAGAGGTAGGCGTGGTTGATCCGCCCGCTCTCCACCGCGTTCACCAGCGGGGTGGTGACGTGCTCCTGCCCGACCACCTCGGCGAAGGTCGCCGGACGGTACTTGCGGTAGAGCGCCAGAGCCACACCCCGAGGCTACGGGTCTCCTCCGACACTCCTGCTACTGCGCGAGCACCAGGAAGAGCTCGACCGAGCCGGCGTCCTCGACGGAGACGAAGCCCAGGTCCGGCGCGGTCACGTCGTAGTCGCTGAAGGTCACCGGGATCGAGCCGGAGGCCTCGACGCCGTCGGCGGTCCGGACGACGGACAGGTCCACCGTCACGTCCTGGGTGACCCCGTGCAGCGCGAGCGTCCCGGCGACGGGCACGGTCACCGGCGTCCCGGTCAGCTCGGGCAGGTCCACGGCCCGGTCCACGACGAAGGAGGCGGTCGGGAACTCCCCGACCTCCATCACGTCGTCCCGGAAGTAGGAGTCCCGCCGGTCGCTGTCGGTGGTGACGGAGGCGACGTCGACGTCCACCTCGGCCGAGGCCAGGTCCCCTCCGCTGACGACGACGGTGCCGGTCACCTGGTCGGTCGTGCCGGCCACGGTCACGTCGGCGCCGTTGAGCACCTCGTCGACCCGGTAGCCGGCCGACGAGCCGCTGCTCACGGTCCAGGTGCCGTCAGTGGTCTCGACGAGCGGTGCGTCGGAGTCCTGCGCCTGCACGGTGGTCGCCGGGGCGGCGTCCTCCTGCAGCGCGGCGTAGACGAGCGGTCCGCCGACGGCACCGACCACGACGAGCGCGGCGACACCCCCGACGACGGTCCAGGTGCGGCGACTGGGCACGAACACTCCCGATGATGAAGGTTCAAGCAGTCTAGCCGTGCCGGAAACACAAGGGACCCCCCGCACACCCGCCAGAGCCCGCTTATCCTTGCTGCCTTCCGGCCCTGGGGAGGTTCACAGGATGACGCCGCACGAGGGGTCTGCCGGTCAGTCTAGAGGACGCCCGGGGAACCCGGTGGACGCCTCCGCGATCATCTCCCGGTGACCACCCCGGCCCGCGGTTTCGCCCTCGTCGTCGCCGCGGCACTGGCCTGGGGCACCTCCGGGGTCGCCGGGGACGCCGTGCTCCGCCGCACCGACCTCGACCCGCTCGACGTCGCCTGGCACCGGATGGCGATCGGGGCGGCCCTGCTGGTCGCCCTTCAGCTCGCCCGCCGGAAGGCGTCCACCACCGACGGCGCCCGGGCGCGCCTCCTGGTGGTCGGCGTCGGGCTGGCGGTCTACCAGGCCGCCTACTTCCTCGCCGTGGGCACCGCGGGCGTCTCGATCGCCACCCTGGTCGCCCTGGGCGCCGCCCCGCTGCTCATCGCGGTCGGCGGCAGCCTGCTGGGCCACGGCCGGCCCGACACCACGACCTGGGCCGCGCTGGCCGTCGCCCTGGTCGGTCTGGTGCTGCTGGTCGGGGTGTCCGCGACCGGGGACGGCGGGGACGCCGTCGTGCTGGGGGCGCTCACCGCGCTGGGCTGCGCGGTCGCGTACGCGGCCGTCGTCCTCACCTCGTCGCGGGTGCCGGCCGGGGTGCCGACGACCACGATCGGCTTCGCCGTGGGCGCCGTCGCGCTGACCCCGGTCGCCCTGGCCGTCGGGCTGGACTCCACCACCGACCCGGTGGCCCTGGCGCTGCTGGTCTACCTGGGCGCGGTGCCCACGGCACTGGCCTACGGGCTGTTCTTCACCGGGGTGCGAGCGGTGCCCGCGGCGGTGGTGTCGATCGTGACGCTGCTCGAACCGCTCACCGCGACGGCGTTGGCCACGGTGCTGCTGGGCGAGCGGCTGGCCCCCACCGCACTGGTGGGGGGCCTGCTCATGCTCGGCGCCGTGGCCGGGCTGTACCTGCGGAGGATGGGAGATTCGAACTCCCGAGGGCTTGCACCCAACCCGCTTTCCAAGCGAGCGCCATAGGCCACTAGGCGAATCCTCCAACTGCGCCGACCAGACTACCGGTCGACCCGGGGCGGTTCGGCCCCGGCTCTCGGCGGCCGGCACCGGGTGGGCCGCCCGAGGGTGCGGACGTCGGATGCGGCGGGGTCACCGGTGTGGTCAGCGGGGTCGGGACCGGGCAAGCTCGGGCCCGACACCGCAGCACCGACCCGGGAGAGCACGCGATGAGCAGCGACGCCGAACAGATCCGCCCCGAGGTGGTGGACGCGATCGTGGCTGCGCTCACCGAGACCGACCCCAGCGACCTCCCCGAGGACGCGACGCGCGCGGAGAAGGACGCCGCCAAGGACCGGTACTTCACCCGGATGATCGCCGGCCGCGACCAGCGCGACCGGCAGGTGCGGGCCTGGGAGCTGCTGCTCACCCGGAGCTACGAGGACCCGCCCACCTGGGCGCAGCTGTTCGACGACCTGCCGGCCGGCACCGAGACCGAGCTCGCCGAGCTGTACGACGCCCTGCCGGAGGGCGCCCAGACCGAGTACGCCCAGCGGTACGGCACGCCCGCCCAGGCCTGAGCGCCCGACCGGCACCGCCGGTAGCGTCGCCGGGATGACGAGCGCCGGGATCGGCCCCGGGTACCGGGTGGCCGGGCGCTACCGGCTGCTGTCCCGACTCGGTGGCGGCGGGATGGGCGCGGTCTGGCTGGCCACCGACGAGCGGCTGGGCCGCGAGGTCGCGATCAAGCAGGTGGTGCTGCCCCCCGGCGTGGACCCCGCGGTCGCCGAGGAGCACCGGGCCCGCACGATGCGGGAGGGCAGGATCGCCGCACGGGTCAGCCACCCGCACGCGATCAGCGTCTACGACGTCGCCGAGGACGGCGGCCAACCGTGGCTGGTCATGGAGCACCTGCCCTCGCGCAGCCTGGCCGACGTGCTGTCCGCCGACGGGGTGCTGCCGGTGCAGCAGGTCGCCCAGATCGGTGCCCAGCTGGCCGACGCCCTGGTCGCCACGCACGCCGCCGGGATCGTGCACCGGGACGTGAAGCCGGGCAACGTCCTGGTCGGGCAGGGCGACCGGCTCGAGGGCCTGGTCAAGATCACCGACTTCGGGATCTCGCACGCCCAGGGCGACGTCCGGCTGACCCAGACCGGGATGCTCACCGGCACCCCGGCGTTCCTGTCTCCCGAGGTCGCCCGCGGCCAGGAGCCGGGCCCGGCCGGCGACGTGTTCAGCCTCGGCGCGACCCTCTACACGTGCCTGGAGGGCGACCCGCCGTTCGGCTCGTCGGGCAACTCCCTGGAGATGCTGCACCGGGCCGCGGCCGGCGACGTCCGCCCGCCGCAGCGCTCGGGTGCGCTCACCGCGACGATCGAGCGGATGCTCGGCACCGACCCGGCGGCCCGCCCCACGATGGCCCAGGTGCGCGACGAGCTGGCCGGCCTGGCCGCGGGACGCGGGGGCGACGTCACCGCCGTGCTCACCGCCCGGACGCCGCTGCAGACGGTGCCGGCACCGCCCCGCGCACCGACCCGCACCGACCTGCCCGCTCCCCCACGGCGGACGGCGGTCGCTCCGGCCCCGGCACCCCGCCGGTCCCGTGGCGGGCTGGTGGCCGCGGGCCTCGTGCTGGTCCTGCTGCTGGTCGCGGGCGGGGTCTTCCTGGTCACCCGGCCCGACGACGCGTCCACGACGACGGCCGACCCCACGACGTCCGCCCCGGCGACGTCGGCCGCCCAGCCGGTCGCCCCCACCGAGGACCCGACCACCGAGGCCGCGCCCACCACGGAGGCCACCACCGAGCCGACCGAGGACGTCGTCACCGCCGCCGACGTGGCCACCGCGATCGAGGGCTACTACGCGCTGCTGCCCGGTGACCCGCAGACCGCCTACGGCCTGACCGGCCCGACGCTGCAGGAGGCCTCGAGCCGCGGCGACTACACGTCGTTCTGGAACCGGTTCGACGACGTCGTGCTCGGCCCGGTGAGCGCCACCGACGGGTCGCTGGAGGCCACCGGGCAGGTCACCTTCGTCGAGGACGGCGAGGAGCAGGTCGAGCAGCACCGCTTCGTGCTGGTCGAGGGCGCGGACGGCGCGCTGCTCATGGACGTCGACGTCATCGCCTGAGGGCCGGGACGACGAGAGGGCGGCACCCGCGTGGGTGCCGCCCTCTCGTGCTGGCGGTGGCGGTGGGATTTGAACCCACGGAGGCTGTGAACCTCACACGCTTTCGAGGCGTGCTCCTTCGGCCGCTCGGACACGCCACCGTGGAGCAGACTACAGGCCCCGCTGGGCGCGGAAGAAGGCGCGTAGGAGCTCCCCGGACTCCGCCGCCCGCAGCCCGGCGAGCACCTCGGGACGGTGGTTGAGCCGGCGGTCCCGGACGACGTCCCACAGCGAGCCGGCCGCCCCGGCCTTGGGGTCGTCGGCGCCGTAGACCACCCGGGCGACCCGGGACAGCACGGCCGCCCCGGCGCACATCGTGCACGGCTCCAGGGTCACCACCAGGGTCGCGCCGGTGAGCCGCCAGCCGTCCCCGTGCGCGGCCGCCGCTGCCCGCAGCGCGAGCACCTCGGCGTGCGCGGTGGGGTCGCCGGTCCTCTCCCTCTCGTTGGCCGCCTCGGCCAGCACGGTGCCGTCGGACCCGAGGACGACGGCACCGATCGGTGCGTCCCCCCAGCCCGGCGCCGCGGCGGCGAGCTCGAGCGCGCGGTCCATCGCCTGCTCGGGGGTCATGCCAGCCGCACCCCGGTGAGCCGGGCCAGCTCGGCGAGCGCCTCGGCCGGGTCGACGACCTTGACCGTCTGCCAGCCCAGCGCCCGGGCCGGCTTCAGGTTGGGGCCCAGGTCGTCGAGGTAGGCCACCTCGCTCGGCGCGATCTCCCGGGCCACGGCCCGGGACAGCCGCTCCAGGGTCAGCGGGTAGATCTCGGGCTCGGGCTTGCGGATGCCCTCCACCGAGCTCTCCACGACGACGTCGAAGAGCTCCATCAGCGCGCCGTGCTCGGACGCCGGGTCCATCGGGGCGGCGTTGTTGGTCAGCAGGGCCAGTGGCACCCCCGCCGTCCCCAGGTGCCGGATCGCGGTGACCACCTCGGGCCGCACGCTGCCCTTCAGCGCGGCGAGCACCCGGGTGGCGTCGACGTCGTGCCCGGCCGCGCGCGCCTCGGCCTCGAAGACCTCGACGAACCCGTCGCGGTCGAGCTCGCTGCGCTCGAAGCGGGCCCAGGCGTTGGTGTGCGCGTTCTCGGTGTTGAGCCGGGCGATCAGCCCCACCGGCAGGCCGGCGTCGCGCTCGTAGTCACCGAAGGCGGCCAGCGGGCTGGTGGTGATCACCCCGCCCAGGTCGAAGACGACCGCGGAGACGGTCACGGCGCGATCGCCGCGGCGAGCTCGTCGGCGAAGCCGAGCCGGGTGGCGATCGCGGCGACCATCTCGTCGGCCCAGAGGTCGGCGGTGAGGATCGGCTGGAGCTCGGCGGCCGGCAGCCCGCCGTCGGAGAAGAGGTCCAGGTCGCCGGCGGGGAAGCCGTCCTCGTCGTCGTCGTCCGTGGCGTCCTCGTCGACCTCGATGCCGTAGCGCTCCACGACCTCGCTGGCCAGCACCCACTCCTGCAGGGTCACGTCGCTGATCAGTGCGCGGACCATCCCGCCCGGACCGTGGGTGAGGGCGACGAAGTACAGCCGGGTGTCGACCACGAACACGTAGGGCCCGGGCCAGCTCGCACCCGGCTCGCCGAGCGCGCGCTCGAGCACCGGCAGCTCGTCGGAGGCGTCCTGGGCGAGCAGCTCGACCACCCAGCGGTCGGACTGCTTCTCCACCCGCACGGCCCAGGAGGGCAGCACCTCGGTCATCGGGCCGGTCATCGGGTCGCTCATGGGTGCGATCATCGCCGACGTGGCCGACCCCGACAGCACCGCGCCCGCCCCCGACGTCCCGCCGGCGCTGTTCGCTGCCCTGGCCGCCGACCCGCTGGCCGCCCACCTGGGCATCACCCTGGAGCAGGTGGCACCGGGGTACGCCCGGGCGTCGATGACGGTCGGCCCGGCACAGCTCAACGCGGTGGGGACGGCGCACGGCGGGGCGACCATGGCGCTGCTGGACGTGGTGCACGCCGCGGTGAGCAACAGCCACGGCACGGTCGCCGTCGCCCAGGACGTGCACACCGAGTTCCTGGCCCCCGGCCGCCCGGGTGACCACCTGGTCGCCGAGGGCACCGAGCTGCACCGCAGCAGCCGGACGGCGGTCTACCGCATCGAGGCGCGCGCCCAGGACGGCCGGATGGTGGCCATCGCGCTGGCCCGGGTGTTCCGCACCGACCGCGACTGGGAGCTGGCCGGCCCCGCCGCTCCCCCGACGATGCAGCTCACCCCGGTCGACGCCGACGCCGCTCCCCCGCCACCCCCGCCGGTGGGCGGGCCCGGCACCCGCCCCGCCGGCCCGACGCCGGCCCCGGACGAGCTGCGGTGAGCCGGCTCCCGGTGCCGACCATGCCCGCGCCCCCGGTCTCCGTCGTGGGGCTGGGCCAGCTGGGTGGGTCGCTGGCCGCCGCGCTGGTGGCCGCGGGCAGGCCGGTGACCGGCTGGGACACCGACCCGGCCGCCCGAGACGCCGCCGCTGCGCGTGGGGTGACCGTCGGCCGGGAGCTGTCCGGGGTGGTCGTGCTGGCCACCCCGCTGCCGGCGCTGGCCACCGCCCTGGAGGACCTGGACGTCGACGACGACGCGACGGTCACCGACCTGGGCTCGGTGAAGGCGCCGGTGCTGGCCGCGCTGCGCGAGCGGTTCGGCACCCGGGTGGTCGGCGGGCACCCGATGTGCGGCACCGAGCGCAGCGGGCACGCCGCGACCGACCCCGAGCTGTTCCGCGGTGCCCGCTGGGCGGTCTGCCTGGAGCCCGACACCGAGCTGCCCCGCTGGCTGCGGGTCGCCGAGCTGGCGCTGGCCGTCGGCGCCCAGGTGGTGCCGGTGACCGCCGCCGAGCACGACGCCGCGGTCGCCGCGATCAGCCACGTCCCGCACCTGCTGGCCGCCGCCCTCGCGGCGGCCGCGGGTGACGCCGGCCCGCTCACCCTGGGGCTGGCTGCCGGCAGCTTCTCCAGCGGCACGCGGGTGGTCGGCAGCGACCCGGCCTTCGTCACCGCGATGGTCGAGGGCAACGCCGGGCCGACGGCGGCCGCGCTGGACGCGGTGCGGGCCCAGCTGGACCGGCCGTGGCCCGAGCTGGTCGAGGCCGGGCACGCCGTCGTGACCGGGCGGTCCGCGCAGCGGCGCACCGTGCGGGTGCCGCTGGACCGGGCCGCGTTGCTCGCGCTGGGCCGCGCCGGCGGCGCGGTGGACCGGCGGCTGGCCGCCTTCGTGGAGGGCTGGGTGCCCGCCGGGGCGTAGGCCGGCGCCCGGAGGGGCAGGGTGGGGGCTCACCCACGACGAGAAGAGGCCACCCCGTGACCGCACCCGACCCCACCGAGGCCGACGTCCTCGGCCGCATCCACAGCCTCGTCGAGGAGGAGCACCAGCTCCGCGAGAGCGCCGCCGAGCACGGCGAGGACCAGCGCGCCCGGATGGCCGAGCTGGAGAAGCACCTCGACCAGGCCTGGGACCTGCTGCGCCAGCGGCGGGCCAAGCGCCAGTACGGCAACGACCCGGCCGAGGCCGACGACCGCCCGGAGTCCCAGGTGGAGAGCTACCTGCAGTAGCGGTCCTGGCCGGCGCCCCCCGCGATCAGCTGGGGGCGCCGCCCGGCGCCTGCCAGTCGTCGCGCCGGGGACGACGGGCCGCGGCCGAGGCCAGCGCGACGGCCACCCCGAGCAGCCCCAGCCCGGCAGCGAGCAGCGGCCACGGCGTGCCGCCGGTCGCCGCGGGCACCTCGACGGCGGCGACCTCGAGATCGACCCCCGCGGTCTGGGCCGACTGCACCCCGACCAGCTGGACGACGGCGGCACCCAGGTCGGTGTCCTGCGGGATCTGCACGACCGCCTCGACCGCGCCGTCGGAGTCGGCGGTCACCGTGGCCAGCGGCGTGACGGCGCCGGCCAGCGTCACCGTGACCTGCTCGCCCGGGGTGAACCCGGTGCCGCGGATGGTGACCACGCTGCCCGGGGAGACCTGCCCGTTCGAGGACGAACCGCCCAGCGGACCACTCGGGCTGCCCGGTGTCGACGGGGTGGCCGGGGTCGTCGGGGCGGACGTCGACGGGCTCGGGGTGGTCGGCCGCGGGGTGGTCGACGGCCCGGTCGACGACGGACCGGACGACGACGGCGGGGTGGTCGGGACCGGGATCGTCGACGGCGGGGCCGTGGTCGGGGCGCTGCTGCTGGGCGGGGTGGTGCCCATGGTCGGCGTCGTGGTCGGCGGGCTCGTCGGCGGCGGCGTGAGAACCGCGTCGCAGTCGGCCTCGCTGGGGCGCACCCGGGAGCCGATGACGATCGGGGACTGCGGGCCGGCGGCGGTGGTGACCGCGACGGCGATCTCGACCGACGTCCCCCAGTCGACCTCGGCGCCCTCGAGCACCACGGTCTGCCCCGGGTCCAGGGACGCCTGGTCGCCGGCCGGTGCACCGTCGTAGGTGAGCTCGACGGTCGCGGCCTCGCTGCCGGCCGTGACCTCGACGCGGACGTACCCGTCGACGCAGTTGGGCCCGTACGTGAGCCGTGCGGAGGCCGGTGCCACGAGGGCGGGCGCCGGGCTCGGGGTGGGCGTCGCGCTCGCCGTCGGGGAGGGTTCCACCGGCGCCGCCCACGCGGGGCCGACCGGGCCGACGACCAGGGCTGCCGCGAGCACCACGAGCAGCACGGACCGGTGCGCCGACACTGCGCTGCGCACTGCTCCCCACCCCCGTCGTCCTGCTCGTCCCTGCTGTGTTCCCCGCCCATCATCCCCGCTGACCACCCAGGGTTGTCGAGTCGTGACCGGGTTCCCGGGCGTGTCGGCCGCGCCGCACGGGGTGGCGCCGGTCACTAGCGTCGGGCCATGAGCGCAGGCGCAGGGACCGGACGGCGGCGGCAGGACGAGGTCTACCGGGCAGGGGTCTACGGCCGCCGTCCGACGGTCCCCACCGTGCACACCCGGCTGGCCGCCGCGGCCGGGCGGAAGCTGACCGCACGGGCGCTGGGGTACGTGGCCGGCGGCGCGGGCGGGGAGTCGACGGTGCGCGCCGACCGGGCCGCGTTCGACCGCTGGCAGGTGGTGCCGCGGGTGCTGCGCGACGTCAGCGCACGGGACACCTCCGTCGAGCTGTTCGGACGACGCCTGCCCGCCCCGCTGCTGCTCGGCCCGGTGGGGGCGCTGGAGCTGGTGCACCGCGACGCCGACCTCGCCGTCGCCCGGGCTGCGGCTGCCACCGGGGTGCCGATGGTGTTCTCCAACCAGGCCTCGGTGCCGATGGAGACGACCGCGGCGGCGATGGGCGACTCGCCGCGGTGGATGCAGCTGTACTGGTCGACGTCCGACGAGCTGGTGACCTCGATGCTGCGCCGGGCCGAGGCGAGCGGTTGCGAGGCCGTCGTCGTCACCCTGGACACCACGATGCTGGGCTGGCGTCCGCGGGACCTGGACCTGGGCCACCTCCCGTTCGCCCTGGGCAAGGGCATCGCGCAGTACACCTCCGACCCGGTGTTCCGCCGGCTCGTCGAGGAGCGGGCGGCCGCCGCCGGGCCGCGCGGACCGCAGCCCCGACCCACCGCGGCCGCCGTCGCCGCGATGGTCGGGATGGCCCGGGCCTGGCCGGGGTCGCTGCGGGAGAACCTGCGCTCCCCGCTCCCCCGGGCCGCCGTCGAGACCTTCCTGGGCATCTACTCCCGGCCCTCGATCACCTGGACCGACCTGGCCTGGCTGCGTGCCCAGACCCGGCTGCCGATGCTGCTCAAAGGGGTCCTGCACCCCGACGACGCCCGTCAGGCCGTGGACGCCGGCGTCGACGGGCTGGTGGTCAGCACGCACGGCGGCCGACAGGTGGACCGCTCGATCGGCGCGCTGGACGCGTTGCCCGACGTCCTGGCCGCGGTCGACGGCCGGGTGCCGGTGCTGCTGGACAGCGGGGTGCGCAGCGGCGCCGACGTGTTCGTCGCCGTCGCGCTCGGCGCCCGCGCCTGCCTGCTGGGCCGCTCCTACGTCTACGGGCTGGGCCTGGCCGGGGAGGCGGGTGTGCGCCAGGTGGTCGAGGACGTCGTCGGCGAGTTCGACCTGACCCTCGGGCTCACCGGGCACACCTCGGTCGACCAGCTCTCCCCGGAGGTGCTGCGCAGGTCTTGACGGCGCTGTGTGTCCTGCGTCACAGTGGTCGTGGGCGGGGCAGCCGGCAAACGAAGGCTCCTCACCGACGAGCGCAGCCGACCAACGCGGCCAGACCGCCAGGACCGGCGCCCCGCCCCACACTCGTCCCCATGCCGGAAGTGGAGTTCGACGTGCACTGGCCCGACGGACGCTCGGGGTGGGTGTACTCGCCGTCCCTGGTGGTGGAGGACGTGTTCACCGTCGGGCACCCCTACCCGGTGGCCGAGTTCGTGGCGCTGAGCCGGGACGCGATGCGGACCGCCAGCGACCGGGTGCAGGCGCGGTGGGGGTTCCCCTGCTCCCGGGCGGCGGCGACGCTGGCCGGCATCGAGGCCCGGGCAGCCGGGTTCGCCGACGGCGAGGTCACCGTGGCGGGCTTCCGCCGCTGCTGAGCGGGGCCGGTGGTGGTGGGATGACCCGGTGACGACCGACGTGCAGATCCCCGGCATCTCCTCCCCCGTGCCCACCGGCGTGTTCATCGGCGGGAGCTGGCGCGACGCGTCGTCCGGGGCGACCTTCGACGTGCTCGACCCGGCCGACGAGACCGTGCTGGCCACCGTCGCCGACGGCACCACCGACGACGTGACCGCCGCGGTCGACGCCGCCCACGCCGCCCTGCCCGGGTTCGCCGCGACCCCGCCCCGTCAGCGCGGGGAGATGCTGCGCCGGGCGTTCGAGGCGATGACCGCCCGGGCCGACGAGTTCGCGCTGCTGATGACCCGGGAGAACGGCAAGGCCACCGCCGACGCCAAGGCCGAGCTGACCTACGCCGCGGAGTTCTTCCGCTGGTTCGCCGAGGAGGCCGTGCGCATCGACGGCGACTACCGGGTCGCGCCCGCCGGCGGCACCCGCACGATCGTGACCCGCCAGCCCGTCGGGGTCTGCCTGCTGGTCACGCCGTGGAACTTCCCGGCCGCGATGCTGACCCGCAAGCTCGGCCCCGCCATCGCCGCCGGCTGCACCGTGGTGGTCAAGCCGGCCGAGGACACCCCGCTCACCGCGCTGCTGCTGGCCCAGGTGCTCGCCGAGGCCGGGGTGCCCGACGGCGTGGTCAACATCGTCCCCACGCTGAACGCGAAGGACGTCGTGGCCACCGCGATGGCCGACCCCCGACTGCGCAAGATCAGCTTCACCGGGTCGACCGAGGTGGGCAAGATCCTGCTCAAGCAGGCCGCCGACCAGGTGCTGGTCTCCTCCATGGAGCTCGGCGGCAACGCCCCGTTCGTGGTCTGCGACGACGCCGACCTCGACGCCGCCGTCGACGGCGCGATGCTGGCCAAGATGCGCAACGGCGGCGAGGCCTGCACCGCGGCCAACCGCTTCTACGTGCAGTCCTCGGTCGCCGACGCGTTCGCCGAGAAGCTGGCCGCTCGGATGGGCGCGGTGCAGGTCGGGCGTGGGGACGACGAGGGCGTCGGCCTGGGTCCGCTGGTCAACGAGGAGACCGTCGCCAAGGTGGACCGGATCGTGCAGGCCACCGTCGAGGCGGGCGCCCGGGTGGTCACCGGCGGCACCCGGCCGTCCGGTCCAGGCTTCTTCTACCCGCCGACCGTGCTGGTGGACGTGCCCGCGGGCTCGGCCGCCGTGGTCGAGGAGACCTTCGGCCCGGTCGCCCCGATCGCGACCTTCTCCGACGACGCCGAGGTGCTCGAGCTGGCCAACTCCACGCCCTTCGGGCTGGTCGCCTACGTCTTCACGCAGGACCTGGCGCGCGGCCTGCGCCTCTCCGAGGCCCTGGAGTTCGGCATGGTCGGCGTCAACCGCGGCGTGGTCAGCGACCCGGCCGCCCCGTTCGGCGGCGTGAAGCAGTCGGGCCTGGGCCGCGAGGGCGCCCACGAGGGCCTGGCCGAGTACCTGTCGACGAAGTACGTGAGCTTCCCGCTGTAGGACCCCCGGACAGTCGTCAGCCCCCGCACTCCGAGGAGTGCGGGGGCCGGCGCTGTCTCAACCAGACGTGCACCCGAAGGGATTCGAACCCCTAACCTTCTGATCCGTAGTCAGATGCTCTATCCGTTGAGCTACGGGTGCCTGGTGGTGCTGTTCAGTTGTTGCGCGGAGGCTCCGGGATTTGAACCCGGGATGGGCCAAAACCCAAACCGCATTAGCAGTGCGGCGCCATAGACCGGACTAGGCGAAGCCTCCCCGGGCTCCAGGTTCCCCCGGGAGCACCGAGGATGAAGACTACCAGCGCCTCCGACCCCGGGCTCCCGGGGGGTGCCTCAGGCCGCGACGGGTTCGCGCACGACCGGCGCCGGCACCCGCCGACCCGGCAGCAGGGTCACCGCGACGGCCAGCGCAGCCGCGGTCGCGGCCATCACGAGCGCGCCACCGACGCCGTAGGAGGTCTCCACGATCGCCCCGCCGACGGCCGCTCCGACCGCGGAGGCGCCGAACGCGATCGTCGACAGCCAGGTGAACGCCTCGGTGGTGGCGTCGGCCGGGGCGATCGAGCCGACCAGGGAGTTCTGCACGGTCAGCGTCGGGGCGATCGCGGTGCCGCCCAGGAACAGCAGCGCACCGAGCACGAGCGGGCTGGAGACCGCGGCGAGCGGCACCATGCCGATCGTCGTCCCCAGCAGGCCCCAGCGGTAGAGCCGCGGCAGCGAGACCGACAGCACCCGGGCGCCGAACCAGAGCCCGCCGGCGACCGACCCGAGGGACCAGGTCGCGAGCAGCACGCCGGACAGCCCGGGGCTGCCTGCGGCGTCGGCGAACGCCGGGACGGCGACCTCGATCGCGCCGAACGCGAGCATCAGCGCGGTGCCGCTGACCAGGACGCGGGGCATGCCCGGCACCCGGACGGTGGAGAACAGGCTGCGCTGCACCGGGACGGCGGGCTGCCAGGCGCGCATGGCGCCGGAGAACGCGATGCCCAGGGTGCCGACGACGGTGAGCACGCCGGCCAGCGCGATGGCCGCGACCGGGCTGGCGAGCAGGGTGAGCGCGGCGACCGTGGTGGGGCCGGCGACGAAGACCAGCTCGGTGGTGGTGGCGTCCAGGGCGTAGGCGGTGGGGCGGACCCGGGGGTCGACGCGGGACCACAGCGCGCGCACGGTGCCGCTGACCAGCGGCGTGCTCATGCCGGCGGCGGCCGAGGCCGCCACCATCAGCGGCACCGACGTGGTGGTCAGCACGGTGGAGGCCAGCACGACCAGCAGCAGCGGGTAGGCCACGGCCTGGGAGAGCAGGATGACGCGGGCGCCGCGGCGGTCGGCCAGCCGGCCGAGCACGGGGGCCATGACCGCCATCGCGATGCCGTAGGTGGCCGAGGCCAGGCCCGCGACGGCGTAGGAACCGGTCTGCTGCTGCACCAGCAGGAGCAGCGCGAGGGGGACCATGGCGGACGGCAGCCGACCGGCGAAGCCGGCGACGAGCAGCACCGGGGCGGACGGCAGCCGCCACACGGTGAGGTACTGGCGCATGACGGAGCTCACTTCGAACGTACGAGAGGGGGAATCGTAGGGTGCAAACCACCGTTGGCCCCCTACGTGTTCCCGACGGTACGAGCCGGTTCGTAGGGAGTCAAATGCGTGACGACGCCTACACGGCGGGAGGGTCCTGATGGACTACGACGACTACGGCTCCAACGCCGTCGAGCTGGCGATCGACCTGGCCAACGCCGACCAGACGGACTCCTGGGTGCCGGAGTTCCTGACCGCGCACGACGAGTGGTTCACCGACGGGACGGCGCTCGAGCTGACGGCGCGGCAGGCCCGCGCGGTCGCCGAGACCGCCGACCTCGTGCGCGAGGTGGCGCTGGCGGAGTCCCAGGACGAGGTGGTGGCGCGGCTCAACGCGCTGCTCGCGATGGCGGCCCCGAAGCCCTACGCCACCGACCACGACGGCGAGCTGCACCTGCACTACGCCGCCGCAGAGGCCGGCGCGCTGGAGCAGCTGACCACCACGGTGGCGATGGGCCTCTCGCAGGTGGTCGTGCAGCACGGCTGGCAGCGGCTGGGGGTCTGCGCGGCCGAGGGATGCGGGAACGTCTACGTGGACACCTCGCGCAACGCCAGCCGGCGGTACTGCTCGAACACCTGCGCGTCCCGGTCGTCGGTGGCGGCGTACCGGGCGCGGCAGAAGAGCTAGGCCATCCGGCGGCGCGGCGTCGTCCGGACGTGGCCGATGCCGACCACCCCGGCGACGCCGACCCCGAGGAGCACGACCCCGCCGAGGGCGTAGACCGCGGCGACGTCGGGCAGCGGGGTGCTGCTGGCGGCCGGGTCGAGCCGATCGGCGAGGGCGCTCAGGGTGCGGACGGCGTCGTCGACGGGCGCGGTGAACGAGCCGATCGAGGCCAGTGCGGCCGCCGACCGGTCGACCGACACCTGCGCGGCGGCGACGACCTGGGCGACGTACTCGGCCTGCGCGGCGACACCGCGGGCCCCCTGTGGGAGGGCGAGGACCTGGTCGCGGTTCGCCACAGCGGTGGCCAGGGCGGCCTGGGCCTGCTCGACCGAGGTGGTGACGGCGGTGACCTGGTCGGCGAGGAGGTCGCGAGCGGTGCTGGCGTCGGCGAGCGCGGCGGCGACCTGGTCGCGGGTGTACGTGGCGTCGGCGAGGGCCGCGGCGTTGGCCCGGTCGGCGTAGCCGGCGGCCAGCAGCTGACCGGCCTCGGCCTCCGCGGCGTGCCGCGCGCCGTCGGTGGCGGCCGTGGCCGCGGTGGCGGCCAGCGCGGTCGCGGTGTCGGCCTCCGCCGAGCCGCCGGTGCTGGGCTGCTCGGGGACGACGACGGGACCCTGCTGCTGGGACGGGCGGCTGGAGCCGGTGCCCTGGGTGGTCGGACGGGGGGTCGCGCGCTGCGTCGGAGCCGGGGCCTGCTGCGTCTGCGGGGCCGCGGTCTCGGGGGCAGGTGCCGGGGCGGGGGCCGGCTCGGGGGCGGGGGCCGGCTGGGGCGCCGGGACGGGGACCGGTGCCGGTGCCGGTGCTGGTGCCGGGGCGGGCGAGGGCGCCGGGGTGACGGGCTCCGGCTCGGGGGCAGGGGTCGGCGCCGTCTCCTCGGCCGGCGCCGGGGTCGGCGCGACCTCGGCCAGCGCGGGGCCCGCGGTGGCGGTCGCGCCGATCAGCGTGGCGGCGAGCAGTGGGAGCAGTCGGACCCTGGTGCGCACGTCGTGTCAGTCCCTCGTGGTGGTGGAGATGGCGTCCCCCTCCCATCGACCGGTGCACGGCGGGTCCGCACCCGTCGTCCCTCGGAGGGGTGAGGGCCCAGGTCGGCGTCGTAGCGTCGTCGCGTGCCTTCTCCCCGCCGCCTCGACGCCCGCCTGCAGGCCGCCGTCCACCGCCTGCCCCAGACGCGCGCCGACGGGACGTTGCGCCGGCTGTCCGAGCTGGCCGACCACGGCAAGCTCTGGGTGGGGGTCGGGCTCGTGCTGGCCGCCAAGCAGGGCGCACCCCGGCGGGCGGCGATCCGGGGGCTGGGGTCGATGGCGGTGTCCAGCGCGCTGGTGAACGTCGTCCTCAAGCCGGTGTTCCGGCGGGGGCGGCCCGAGAGCGGGGCGCTGTCCTCGCGGGCGCTGGACCGCGAGCTCACCACTCTGTCGTTCCCGAGCGGGCACTCCGCGTCGGCGGCGGCGTTCGCGACCGGGGTGGCCATGGAGAGCGCGTGGGCCGGGGCCCTGGTCGCGCCGGTGGCGTTGGGGGTCGGGTACTCGCGGGTGCACGTGGGCGTGCACTACCCCGGTGACGTGCTGGCCGGGATGGCGGTCGGGGGTGCGATCGCGGCGGCCAGCCAGCACTGGTGGCACGTGCGGCCGACGACGCCGGCGAAGGTGCGGACGTCGTTCGCGGCGCCCGCGCTCCCCCGGGGCGAGGGGCTCACCGTGGCGGTGAACCCGCGCTCGGGCCGGGAGGACTACGACCCGGCCGAGGACATCCAGGGCCTGCTGCCCGGGGCGACGGTCGTCGACATCACGCCGGCGCAGTCGGTGACCGACGTGCTGACCGAGGCGGCGCAGAACGGTGCGCGGGCGCTGGGCGTGGCCGGCGGCGACGGCAGCGTCGCAGCGGCCGCGGCGGTGGCGCTCACCCACGGGCTGCCGTTGGCGGTCCTGCCGGCCGGGACGCTGAACCACTTCGCGCGGGACGTCGGGGTGGCGACGCCGGTGGAGGCGGCGCAGGCGGTCGAGGCTGGGCACGGGGTGCAGGTGGACGTGGCGACGGTGAACGGGACGTCGTTCCTGAACACCGCGAGCATCGGGCTGTACCCGGAGATGGTGCGACGGCGGGACGCGATGAAGGGCCGCATCGGCAAGTGGGCGGCGCTGACGGTCGCGGCGGGCCAGGTGCTGCGGACCGGGTCGCCGATCGAGCTGGTCGTGAACGGGCAGCCGATCCGCGCGTGGATCCTCTTCGTCGGCAACGGCGTCTACACCCCGCGGGGACTGTCACCGGCCTGGCGCCCGTCCCTGGCCGACGGGATGCTGGACGTGCAGTACCTGCGGGCCGACCTGCGCTTCGGCCGGACCCGGGCGGTGCTCGCCACGCTGTTGGGGGTGAGCGAGCACAGCCGCTCGTACGCGCAGTTCCAGGTGGAGCAGCTGCGGGTGGAGTCCCGGTCGGGGCCGCAGACGGTGGCCTACGACGGGGAGACCGGGTCGGCCGCCACGTCGTTCACGTTCACGAAGCGTCAGCGGCTGACTGTGTACTGCAACCGCTGATCCCCTTGTCCACAGCGGGGGTCGTCTCAGGCCTCTGACCTGCATAGACTCCCGTGACTTCTGTCGGGAGACGCGGGGGCGTGAGATGCGGGTCAGGTCTGTGCTGGCGGTGGGCTGTGCTGTTGCCCTGCTCGCCTCCGGGTGTTCGCGGGGGCAGGAGGCGAACGGGACGCTGCCGACGGCGTCGGGTTCTGCATCCGCGGAGGCGACTCTCGAGCCGTTGGGGCCGGCGGACTTTCCAGTGCCTGACGAGGCTCGCCAGCAAACGGCCTCGGGCGCGGACGCTGCGTTCCGCTACTACTTGTCTCTCATCGGGCGCCAGGCTGGCGTAGACGGGGGGCCACTGCGCCAACTCAGCCAGGACTGCGAGCTCTGCACGTTCTTTGCAGACCAATCGGACGCCGACGCACTTGAGGGCATCTCGTTCCAGGGGGGCGAGATAACGGTTGCTGCCTCTGCACCTCCTGCCGTCAACGACCTGCTCGCCGAGTTCTCTGCAACAGTCGACCAAACCGCGGTCTCTGCGACCGATGCCCAGGGTCAGGCGCTCCCCGATCGCAGCGAAGATGCCGTCTTTGGGGTACCAACATCGGCCTCGATGACCTGGTCCACTACCAGCCAGGCATGGATTACCACGAGCTTGCTCTTCGAATGAGGCGCACGTCGCTTGTCGTGGCTGTGCTGGTAGCCGTTGCCGTCCTCGCTCCTACACCTGCCCTTGCCTGCTTCGGTGCAACATGCCCCCCGCCCTCGGCTGATGTGTCGATCGGAGAGGGGAGCGTCACGACCGCTGTCGTGTCGGGGGCACCGGGTGACGCAGTACGGAGCGCTAGCTTCGCGACCCCCACGTTGCGTACCTACGAGTTGGTGCGGCCGTGCGACTTCACTGACGGCCCGCAAGGAGCTTGCGAGGTCGGTCTTGAACCCTGCGTACAGATCGAAGGACGCGTAGTCACGCAGTTCTACGTCATCAGCCGCCGGGTCGTGCAGGGAGATGCGGCAGCCATCGACGGACTCGCACCCGCTCCCGGGGCCGTCCCAGGCGCGAATTACGGGCCCCCAACCAACGAAGGCCTCAGCTGCGTCGATGTCACCGACCTGAATCCCCCGCCGTCCCCCGACGAGGTCTTCCGCTACTTCCAGACGCTCCCGCTGCCCGAGCTGGTAACCCAGCAGCAGCCCCCGGGCAACGGGCTGGTCGGGCTGCCGGTCATCTTCTTCACCGACAGCCCGACGCAGCAGACGTTCACCGTCGACATCCGGGGCTTCCAGGTCGTGATCGTGGCGGGGGCGCAGTCCTACACCTGGCACACCGGCGACGGCACCACCCTCACCAGCACCGACCCCGGCGCCCCCTACCCCGGACAGACGGTCACCCACGACTACTCGTCCGGCAGCTACACGGCCTACGTCACGGTCACCTGGGGTGCGACGTTCAGCGTCGACGGCGGCGCGCAGGTCGCCGTCCCGGGCACGACCACCACGGACGGGCCTGCGGTCACCTTCGCCGTCCTAGAAGCGGGCGCCGTCCTCACGAACCCGTACGACTGAGCCGGCCGCTGCCGGCGTGCTGCCCTCGCCCGCCGAGGCGACGCCGCGCCCTGGCCCGGGCGACGGCCCCCAGCAACGCGACCGCGGTCAGCGCCTCCCCGAGCTCCTCGACGAAGGTGGCAGCCGTCAGGGGCAGCGGCTGGGGCTGCACGACCGCGACCGTCCGGGTGACCACGTCCAGACCCAGGGCGGCCACCGCGTAGACGGCCAGTCCCAGCACGACGAGCCCGCTGCCGGCGACCCCCCACGCACGGCCTGCGGCCCACAGTGCGGGCAGACCCACGACGGTGCAGACGGTCCCCACGAGCAGGGTCAGCGTCGTCCCGTCGGAGGTCTCCAGCACCGAGTGCGCGCTCACGAGCTTGGCGAAGACCAGCCCCGCGCCGATCGCCGTGACGGCGCTCCACCAGAGCCGGGACGTCCCCCGCGTCTGCACCGCAGCGACGGCGGCAGCCACCGCGGTCGCGGCGAAGACCGCGGTGGTGAACAACCGCGGCAGCCCGCCGATGGCGTCCAGGTCGACGATCCACTCCCGGCCCGGGAGGGGGCAGGACCCCACGGCGCACCGCCACCGGACCAGGAACCCCAGGGAGAACAACCCCAGTGCCAGCCCGACGAGGGCCCACAACCACGTGTCGTCCCGCGGACCGGGAGATGCCGGTCGCGGGGTCACCTGACCAGTGTGCGCGCCCCGGGCCGGGCCGGGACCTGCGCCGTCGGTCACACCCAGGGTCTCCCCAGGCGTCCCCCACCGGACGTCACTACGGTCCTGACGAGGGTTGCCCGGCGGTCACCGCGGGCACAGGACCCGCCGACGTCGTCGATGGAAGAGGTACTCCCCATGTTGGTCCGCCGGATCGCTCGGCCGCTGCTCGCCTCCTCGTTCGTGTACGGGGGCATCAGCACGCTGCGGAACCCCCAGAGCCGGGTTCCGGGCGCCACCAAGATCGTCGGTCAGCTCGCGGAGCAGGCCGACAAGCAGCTCCCGGTCGAGGTCTCCAAGGACGTCGAGCAGTGGGTGAAGGTCGATGCCGGGATCAAGGTCGGCGCCGGCGCCACGTTCGCGCTCGGGGTCTTCCCGCGGCTGTCCGCCCTGGCCCTCGCCGCGTCGATCGTGCCGACCACGCTGGCCGGGCACCGCTTCTGGGAGGACAGCGACCCGGAGAAGAAGTTCAGCAACCAGGCGCACTTCCTGAAGAACGCCGGACTGCTCGGCGGTCTGCTGATCGCCGCCGTCGACACCGAGGGCAAGCCCTCGGCCGGCTGGCGCGTGAAGAACGTCAGCGAGCGCACGATCAACAAGGCCGAGAAGAAGTTCGAGAAGGCCTCGAAGAAGGCCGAGAAGGCACAGAAGAAGGCCGCCCGTGGCCGCACCGGGCGCAAGATCCGCAAGCAGGCCAAGGCTGCCAAGAAGGCCGCCGGGCTCTGAGCACCACCGGCATGACACCCGCGGGCGCGCTCCGGAGGATCGCCTTCCTCCTGGAGCGCGCCCGCGAGCCGTCCTACCGGGTGAAGGCGTTCCGCACCGCGGCGGCCGTCGTCGACCGGATGGCTGACGGTGAGCTCGAGCACCGGGTGCGGACCAGGACGCTGAAGGACCTCTCCGGCATCGGCGACAAGACGGCGACCGTCATCCTCGAGGCCGCCGCCGGGAAGGTCCCTTCGTACCTGCAGGACGTCGAGGACGAGCAGGTGCCCGAGGAGCTCAGTGGCCCCGCCGCCGAGCTGCGGGCGGCGCTCAAGGGCGACCTGCACACCCACTCCGACTGGTCCGACGGCGGCAGCCCGATCCGTGAGATGGCCGAGGCGGCCCGCGACATCGGCCACGACTACCTGGCGCTCACCGACCACTCCCCCCGGCTGACCGTCGCGAACGGGCTCACCGCGGAGCGACTGGAACGCCAGCTGGACGTGGTCGCCGAACTGAACGCCGAGCTGGCCCCGTTCCGCATCCTGACCGGGATCGAGTGCGACATCCTGGCCGACGGCTCGCTGGACCAAGACGAGGACCTGCTGTCACGGCTGGACGTCGTCGTCGCCAGCGTGCACTCCGACCTGCGCGCCGCCAAGGCGCAGATGACCGAGCGGATGCTGGCCGCGGTCACCAACCCGCACACCGACGTCCTCGGGCACTGCACCGGAAGGCTGCTGGTCGAGCGTCAGCAGGCCGGCGGAAAGACGCAGCGCCCGCGCCCGGAGAGCACCTTCGACGCCGAGGCCGTGTTCACCGCCTGCCTCGAACACGGCGTGGCCGTCGAGATCAACTCCCGCCCCGAGCGGCTGGACCCGCCGATGCGCCTGCTGCAGCTCGCCGCCGACATCGGCTGCGAGTTCTCGATCGACACCGACGCGCACGCACCGGGGCAGCTGGACTGGCAGGGCGCCGGGTGCGAGCGGGCGGTGCAGGCGGGGATCGGTGCAGACCGGGTCGTCAACACCCGGGCGCCGGATCAGCTGCGGGGCTGAGTCCTCCGGTCGGCCTCGACCGGCTCCGGGCTCCCCTCGTCGTCCTGGCGGCGGAAGCTCCAGCCGGCCGGGAGGACGAGCTTGGGTGCGACACCCAGGAGCACGGCAAGGAGCAGTCCGACCGCTGCGATGCCCTCGGTGCCCTCCTCCACCAGTGCCGCCGCCGCGGTCAGCGGGTGTCCGTGGCCCAGGGCGCTCTCGACGACGCCTGAGACCGTGGACAGGCCCACCGATGCCCCCGCGTAGACGGCGAACCAGGTGAGGACCCGTCGACGGTCACGGCGGTCGTCGCGGCTCAGCCACCACAACCAGGCGATCCCGGCGGCAGCGACGGACCCGGAGAGCAGCAGGGTCCGCACCGGGTGCGCGTACCCGTCGATGGCCTCCAGGACGACCTTGTGCACGACGCTGCCCGCCTTGACGACGGCGACGAGCGCAGCGACTCCGGCGATGGCGGTCCACCAGGTCCTGCGTCCCCTCAGCCGTGCAGCCCCGGAGAGCGCGGCGACGGCGACGGCGACGAAGACGGCCGCGATGAGGAGCCGGGGAGCCGAGAAGGGGAGCTCCATGGACAACGGTCGGGAGATCCACCGGGGGGCGTGCAGCACCCGGAGGAGGAAGCCCACGATCTCGAGGCCTACGACGACCCCGCCCAACCGCCAGGCCCACCGGGGCACCGGCGGCCGGCGGACACGCGCCCGTGGGGCGACGACGGTGGACACGCTGTGCTGTCTACCGTCCCGCGCGGGGGCAGTGGGGACAGGCGCCCCGCACCGTCACCCGTTCGGGTGAAGACCCACGCCGAGGACCGACCGGTCGTGCGGTCAGTTGGTCAGCGCGCGCGCCACGCGGCCGACCGGCTCCGGACGGTCGATGGCGGTCAGGGCCTTGCGGAGGATCGTGCTCGACGTGTGCATCGTGTACGGGAAGTAGTGCACCCGGACACCCACGGCGGCGAAGTCCCGCTCCAGGGCGTCGCCCTTCGCCGTCCCCCGCCAGTCGTCGCCCTTGAAGATGACGTCGAAGCCGCCGACCTGGCGCCAGGTCTCCACCTTGTCCGGCACGACCTCGGCGTGGACCTGGTCCACGAAACGCAGGGCGCCCACGATCTCCATCCGCTCCGAGAGCGGGATGACCGGGGCCTTGCCCTTGGTCCGCACCAGCACGTCGTCGGCGACCACACCGGCGATCAGGTGGTCGCAGTTGTCCGCCGCGTGCCGCAGCACGTTCAGGTGGCCGATGTGGAACAGGTCGTACGCGCCGGGTGCGTATCCGACGACGGTCACGGGTCCTCCAGGTGGTGGGCGGCCCGGGTCGGACCATCGACCTGACCCTAGGACAGATTCTGCACTCTGTGTCACGACGACGACCTCCTCCACCCGTACGTGTGAGGCCCATCGGCGAGAACATGCAGCCCAGGCGCTCGCACCCGCATGACACCGCGGACTCGTTCAGTCACTCTGCGTGAGACGTCCTCCGTCCGCGCGGTCCGGCGACCTCGTCCCCCGTCCGGGTGGCGAGACGGCTCGAGAGCCGTCCGCGGGCGGGTCTGCGACGTACGTTTGCGGTCAGAGGCGCCGCGGACACCCCGCGGCGTCCCCCAGGGGGACGGAGTCCAGGTGGAGCTGCGCGAGTACGCCGCGGTGCTGACGCGCCGCTGGCGGTGGTGGGCGGCGTGCCTGGTCATCGGGCTCGCCCTGGCGGGGACCGTCGCCGCGATCACCCCCACGGCCTACACCGCCACCACCCAGGTGTTCGTCTCCAGCACGCAGGACGGCACGGCCGGCTCGCAGTTCGTCCAGCAGCGGGTGCGCAGCTACCCCGACGTCGCCAGCAGTGCCGAGGTGCTCGAGCCGGTCCTCGACGAGCTGGACCTGGACCTGTCGCTGACCGCGTTGCGCACCCAGGTCACGGCCGTCAACCCGGTCGACACCTCGCAGATCAACATCTCCGTCGTGGACGGCGACCCCCAGCTCGCCGCCCGCATCGCCGATGCCGTCGCCGAGGAGTTCAGCTCGACGGTCAGCCGGCTGGAGACCACCGACGCGGGCACCAGTCCCGTCGCCCTGAGCGTCACCAACCCCGCCGTGGTGCCCACCAGCCCCTCCAGCCCGCAGGTGTCCCTGCTGCTGTTGCTCGGGCTGGTCTGTGGAGCCGGGGCCGGACTGGCCGCCGCCGTGCTCCGGGACCGCTGGGACCGGCGGGTGTGGTCGGTGGAGGACGCCCGTGGGGCCTGGGGTCCGACGGCCCCCGAGGTCGTCGCTCCGCCCACCCGCCAGGAGCCGGCGGACCGGGCGGCGCAGGTGCTGGCCCGGCGCATCGAGCGACGGGCCCAGGACGGGCCGCAGCGCGTGGTCCTGGTCGCCCCGACAGCCGCGGGCGGCGCAGCCGTCGACGACCTGGTCGCCTCCCTGATCCGGGTCCTGTGTGCACGAGGCCTGTCCGCCGTCTACAGCGCCCCCACGAGCCACTCCCCCGGCTCGCCCACCGACGGCCCGTCGGGGCAGCCCGACATCGAGTTCCGCGTCGTCCCGGCGGACGCCGCCCTGAGCAGGTGGCGTGACGAGGCCAGGGACAGCGACGGTGTGGTCGTCGTCTGCCCCGTGGGCAGCGCACACCGGGTGGACGTCTTCGAGCTGGGGCAGGTGCTCGACGGCGTCGAGGCCTCCACGGTGGCGATGCTGTTGACCCGCCCCGTCCGTCGCCAGCGGCGGCCCACCCGAGGGACCACGGAGCACCAGGCACCGGCTCCCGACCCCGCCGGTCCCGCAACGGCCGATCAGGGCTTCTTCCCGCCCGAGGGGGACCCGACCACGACCGGCGCGTCGTCCACGAGTCCGAAGCGGTCGGCCACGGACACGGCCTGGGCACCTCTGACCCCGGAGACGGCGTCCCAGCGTCAGGGCGCGGCGAGCACTGCCGGGGAGGGCGTCGAGCCCAGCAGTGAGCGCGAGCCCGCCCCGGCGTCCGCGACGCCCCCGGCGGCGACCACGGGGAAGAAGAACGGATCGGGCGGCCGACGACCGACGGCACCCTCCCGCCGACAGCCTGCGCAGTCGTCGGGCAGCCGTTCCACGCCCTCGCGCCCGCGCCTGCGGTGACCACGCCGGCCACGACGCCCCGCCTGCTCGCCCGGCCGGGCACCCCCGGTCTGCTGGCGCTCCTCCTGGTCGTCGCCGGGTCGGTGGCCTGGCGGCGCGGCGAGGTGTTCGCCGGCGGGGTCGACCCGGTCGTCGCGGCCAAGGCACTGGTCAGCCTGCTGGCGCTCGGCCTGGCCGCGCTCCTCGATTCCCGGCGAGGCGCCGGGCGGCGGGTGGGTACGGCCTCTCTCGTGGCGCTGGCGGTCCTGCTGACCGCCAGCGTGCTCGGCGCGGCCGAACACGGGACGCTCCTCCCGAGCGCGGTGGTGGCCGTACGGGTGGCCCTCCTCGCCGTCACCGTCCGGCTGCTGGTCCGCGCGCTGGGCGCCCAGGAGGTGCTCGTCGCCACCGTCTGGGCCTGCGGGATCGTCGGGGGCCTCGCCGCCCTGACGGGGTTGCCCAGCATCGCCGAGGGACGTCTCTTCGGGGGCATCCCCCCGCTGAACCCCAACGAGATCGCGCTGCTGGCGGGCATCGTCCTGCTGGGTGCCGCCTGGCCCGCCCTCCTGGGGCAGGGCCGGCCCGCGCACGCCGTGGTCGCAACGGCTGCGCTCGGCGTGCTGTGGCTGACCGGCTCCCGCACCTCGCTGGCGGTCGCCCTCCTCGCCGTCCTGGTCGCCGCCGTCCGGCTGCGGCGCCCCCAGGTGGGACTCGTGGTCGGGCTGGGGGCCGCGGTGACGGCCGGGGTGCTCGTGCTGGCGTCCACCGACCTGGTGGTCTCCTTCGCCGAGCGCACCGACGCCTCGGGCAACAGCACCCTGGACTCCCGCTTCATCGCGTGGTCCGCCGCACTGGACTGGGCGGACTCGGCCTGGCAGTGGGCGATGGGGGCCGGACTCTCGGTCAAGCTCATCCCCGTGGCCGGCCAGTGGTGGAACGAGCAGCTGCTCGACAGCAGCTGGGTGTCGGTCTTCGTGCAGGCGGGCCTCGTCGGGCTGCTCGTCGCGGCGGGCTGGGTCGTGGCGTGTGCGCGGGGCCTGCGCACCCTGCCCCCGCAGCTGTGGCCCCTCGCGGCGGGGCTGCTCTGCTTCGTGGTCGTCCGCAGCCTCCTGGAGAGCGGGTTGTTCGACGCCACTCCCGCACTGGTGGTCTTTCTGACCCTCGCCCTGGCGGGCGAACGGGGCACCCGGGAGGACGTCGCCGTCCCGGCCGACGTCCCGCGCAGCCAGGCGGTGGGCAGTCGTGGCTGAGCACGCCCGCCTCCGTGTGCTGGTCGCGCACCCCTCGGCAGACCTGTACGGATCGGACCTCCAGCTGGTGGAGAGCGTCGCCGCCCTGACCGCGGCCGGCTGCTCCGTCACGGTCACCCTCCCCGGCGAGGGCCCGCTGACCGCACGCCTGGCCGCCGCCGGCGCCACCGTCGTCGTGCTGCCCGTGCCCGTGCTTCGCAAGTCGTTGCTGCGTCCGCGTGGTGCCCTCACCCTCGTCCGGTCCGTGCTCACCTCCAGCCCGCCGGCCTGGCGGCTGCTCCGCCGCACCGCGGCGGACGTCGTCTACGTCAACACCGTGACGCTGCCGGCGTGGTTGCCGCTGTGCCGTCTCGCCCGCGTCCCCGTCCTGGTGCACGTGCACGAGGCGGAGACCGACCTCCCGCGGTGGCAGCGGTGGGTGCTCAACGCCCCCCTGCTGCTGGCCCACCGGGTCGTGGTCAACAGCCACGCCGCCGCGGAGGCCCTGCTCGGCGCGGTCCCGCAACTGGCCCGCCGCACCCGGGTGGTGCACAACGGCGTCGCCGGCCCCCCGGAGGCGCCCAGCGCCCCCGCCCGCAGCGACGGGCCGGCCCGGCTCGTCCTGGTCGGCCGGCTGGCCCCGCGCAAGGGCAGCGACGTCGCCGTGGAGGCCACCGCACTGCTCCGGGCCCGCGGGGTGGACGTCGAGCTGCAGCTGTGCGGCACCGTCTTCCCCGGCTACGAGTGGTTCGAGGAGCAGCTCCGCGACCGGGCCGCCCGCCCCGACCTGGCCGGTCACGTGCACCTGGCCGGGTACACCTCACCGACCTGGCCGGCGCTCGCCGCGGCCGACGTGGTGCTGGTGCCCTCGCGCGCCGAGCCCTTCGGGAACGTGGCGGTCGAGGGCCAGCTGGCGTTGCGGCCGGTGGTGGCCAGCGCGGTCCAGGGCCTGCGCGAGATCGTGACCGACGGGGTCACCGGCCGGTCCGTGCCGGCCGACGACCCGGCGGCTCTCGCCGACGCCGTCCACCAGCTGCTCACCGACCCCGGGTCCGCCGACCACCTGGCCCGGGCCGGCAACCGCTCGGCCCGGGAGCGCTTCGGGCTGCAGCGCTACCGGGACGCCATCGTGGCGCAGGTGGTCGGGACGGCCGCCCCCGGACGCGGGCAGGACCCGACGGTCTAGACCCGCGCGGTCCGGACCCGGGGCACCAGGACCCGCCACCGGACACCGACCGCAGCGAGCAGCGGGCCGGCCGCCAGGACGGCCGGCGCCGCCGCAGCCGCCCCGGGGTGGACGAGCACGACGGCCGCGACTCCCAGCAGCGCCGTCAGCTCGACGACCCGCCAGCCCAGCACGGCCCGCTGCGCGCGGTGGACCGAGGCCAGGCCGGCGTAGGGCAGCAGGACCGCACCGGTGACGGCGTAGAGCCCCCACCCGAGGACGGCGACCAGGGGCACCGCGTACTCCCCGCCCGACAGCAGGGGCCCCAGCCAGGGCAGCAGCGCCACGGTGCCCACGACGACCAGCGCGGTCGCTCCGGCAGCGGCCACCGCGGCCCGGTCGGCACGCCGGAGCAGCTCCTGCTGCGGGCGGTCCCGGGCCGCGGCGAACCAGGGCAGCAGGAAGGACCCGACCCCGGCCACCAGCACGAGGGTGGGCGCGGTGAGCACGCGGGCGGCCTCGACGGGGCCGTAGGCGGCGGCTCCGGCTGCCCCGATGACGACCACCCGGACCAGCGTGAGCGTGCCGGGGCGCACCGCCTGGCCGGCGGCCCGCCACGCACCGAAGGCGACCACCGGACGCAGGTCACCCCCTCGCCAGGGACCCCCCGGTCGCTCGCCGCGGGGCAGCAGCACGAGGGCCACCACCACCGACGTGGTCTGCCCGACCGCCAGGGCCGCGAACAGGTCGACCAGACCCACGCCACCGGGGGCGAGGGCCACGACGACCGCCAGGGAGACCGCGGCCCCTCCGAGGTCGACCGCGGGGAGCCGCCAGTACCGCCCGGCCGCCATGAGCAGCCGCCTCAGCACGTCCTCCAGCACGAAGGCCAGCGCGGCGAGCCCCACCCAGAGCCCGGCAGCCACACCCCCCCACCCGGCCAGGGCTGCTGCGACCCCGCCGACCAGTCCGGCGACGACGGCCACCCCGAGGGCGAGCACGTGCAACGCGGCCCGCACGCCGTGCTGGTGCCGGTCCAGGACGGTCAGGGAGTCCCCGACCAGCCCGCTGTTCACCGACGTGGCCAGCACGATCGCGCCGTAGCCGACGGAGAACGCGGCCAGCCCGGCAGCACCGAGCTCCCGCGCGGCCACCACCTGCAACAGCAGACCGGAGGCGGCCAACGTGCCCTGGCCCACCAGAGCGCCGACGAGGCGGCCGCGACCGGAGGCCCGGTCGGGTCGCGACGCCGTGCGGGAGGACGTGGGGGCTCCGGTCACGCCAGCCCGTTGGCGCGCAACGGCCCGAACCGGACCGCGGTGGCCGCGGTCGACGAGCTGGTCAGGTAGGACCCCAGGCCCACGCTCCCGGCCGCCTGGAGCGCCGCCGTGGTGTCGGTCCGGCTCAGCGACGGGGTCACCGGCGCGGCGCCGCCGTCGGCCCAGACGCTGGCCGTGACGGCCGTGGTCCCCACCCCGGTGACCTGCAGGCGCACCTGCAGGCGGGCACCCGGGGCCAGACCCGTGGCCACGGTGGTCTCCGCTCCCAGGAGCGTCTCGCTGGCGCTGCCGGCGAGCCGGGTGACCCCGGCCCGCACGGAGCCGTCGGGCAGGAAGCGCAGCCGCAGGCGGTACTCCAGGTCCGGGCCCACCCGGCGGCCCGTCACGTAGGCGTAGGTGCCTCCGCCGGTCGGTGCCGTGGCCACCGAGACCGACGTGGCGACCTCCACGCCGGGGACCGAGACGAGCCCCAGGTGGGCCGCAGCCGCGGTCCCGGGCGCGGTCAGCGCGAAACCGGCCGCGCCGTCGGCGGTGGAGGTGCGGCTGGCGCCGCTCAGCGAGCTCCAGGGCCCGCCCACGTCGGCCGTCCCCAGTCCTCCGCTCGTGGTGCGCGCGAAGGCGTCGGAGGCGACGGTCCAGACGGCGGGCGCGGTGACCGTCAGCTGACGTGTCGTCCGGGCGGTCGCCCCGCGGTCGTCGGTCACGGTCAGCACGACGGGGTAGTCCCCCGGTGCCCGGTAGGCGTGCTGCACCTGCGGCCCCACGGCCGTGGTCCCGTCGCCCAGGTCCCACGAGAAGCCGGTCACGACGCCGTCCGGGTCCGTCGACCCGGACCCGTCGAGGGCCACGGTGAGGTCGGTGGAGGACGCGGTGAAGGCCGCGGTCGGGGCCCGGTTGACCGGCAGGCTCGCCGTGACCGTGCGCGTCGTGGTGGCCGTGGCCCCGTCGTCGTCGGTGACCGTGAGCGTCACCACGAAGTCCCCTGCGGTCGACCAGGTGTGGGTGGCCGTGGCCCCGGTGGCGGTGCCGCCGTCGCCGAAGTCCCACGCCCAGCCGACGACGGAGCCGTCGGAGTCCGAGGAGGCACGGGCGTCGACGGTCGCGGAGAGGTCGGCGGCCGTCGCGGTGAACGACGCGGTCGGGGCCCGGTTGGGCACCACCTGCGCTGCGGCCCAGTGCGCCGCGACCTGGGCCGCGGACAGAGCCGTCGGGTAGACGGCGACGTCGTCGACGCGACCGGCGAACCACGTGCCGGTCGCTGTCGTGCCCCGGTCACCGCCGACCCGCCACCACCCGGTCATCGACCGGCCCACGGTGCGCGAGTCGGTGGCCACTGCCCGCCCGTCGACGTAGAGCACGGTGCCGGCGGCCCCGGTGCTGATGACGGCGTGGTGCCACCGCCCGTCGTTGTACGCCGAGCTCGAGGTGACCGTGAGGGTGCTCACGAGCGACGAACTGGCGGTGTAGCTCAGTCGCCCGTCCGTGCGCATCGCGAGCACCCGGTCGGCGGTGCTCGACGTCCCGCTCTGGGAACTGCCGAAGCCGATCAGGCCGCCGCCGCGGGTGGTCGTCGTGGCGAACCACAGCTCCTGGGAGGACGTGCCCGGAGCCGCGGCCGAGGCCACCGTGGCGAGGACGTCGTTGCTGCCGTCCAGGGCCAGGGCCGTGCCCGCCGCCCGGCCGGGGGTGTCCGTGGCACCCGCCGCGCCCAGCGACGGCCCGCCCAGGAGCACGCCCGTGCCGCCGTCCCCGGCGGGCTGGGAACCGGCGACCCGGGTGCCCGACGACTCGTCCAGCCGCCAGGACAGCGACGGCCGGTCGGCGAACACCGCGGCCCCGTAGGGGTCGGCGGGCGGCGAGGTCCACCGCCCGGTCGCCCCGGCGGCCCCGACGTGGGCCCGCACCGTGGCCTGGTCGAGCACCGTCGGGTACACCGCGACGGCGTCGACCGCGCCGACGAGGTCGGTGGCGCCGGCGCTGGGCCAGTTGCTCAGCGGTCCGCCGCCGATCTGCCACCAGCCGGCGTAGGCCGCAGCCGACGTCACGGCGGGTGCGGTGCCGACGAGGACGCCGTCCACCCAGAGCGAGGTCCCGGTGGCCCGAGCGAGGCCACGACGTGGTGCCATCCCCCGTCGTTGTAGGCGGCCTGGCTGGCCAACACCTGCCGGCTCCCGCTCGAGACGCCGAAGAGGACCCGGCCGGCGGCGTCGAGGTAGACCTGCCGGTCGTAGCTGGTGTTGCTGCCGGTGGCCGAGTTGCCGAACCCGGCCAGCCGCCCGCCCGTGGTCGCCGTGGTCGAGAACCACAACTCCAGCGAGAAGGTCTGCGGCGCGCTGCGGGCACCCTGGGCAGCCCCGGCGACCATCCGGGAGGACGCGGTGCCGCCGAGCGCGAAGGCCCCGCCGGCGTCGCCGGCGACCGCCCCGGTCGCCTGCCGGGTCACGCCCGAGCCGACGGTCAGGGGCGCGGCCCCGGTGGCGTCACCGCTCGTGGAACCGGTGAGGAAGCCCAGTGGCCAGGCCGAGGTCGCGCCGTCGGCCAGCACGGTCTGCGTGTAGGCCGACGGCAGCGGCTCGGCACTCACCGTGCCCGACGACGACGGGCTGGTGACCGTGTTGCCCCAGGCGTCCTGGGCGCGGACGACGTAGGTGTGCGTCGACGACGGCGCCAGCCCCCGGTCGTGGAGGGTGACGGTGCGGGGGGTGGTGAAGATCGAGTCCACGACCTGGGTGGCGACCGGGGTGGCCGTGTCACCGTCCCGGTACAGGGAGTAGGTCAGGTTCCGGTCGTCCCTGTCGGACGTCGTGGTGACGCCGACCGAGAGGACGCCGGCCCCGCCTGCGGTCACGGTGGGGGTGGCCAGGCTCCCGGCCACCGGGCCGATCCGGTTCGGTGCCAGCGATCGGACGGCGAACCGCACGAGGCCCTGTTGGCCGACGGAGTTCACCCGGGGGAACTCCCCGCCGTAGAGCACGTACTCCGAGGTGCCGGTGACGCTCCAACCGGCCTGGCCCTGCCCCGTGAAGGTGCCGGGGGTGATGGTCGGGTACCAGTCCAGCACCGAGGGGGCGGGGGCACCGCGGAAGGCCGTGTTGCCCCACGTCCCGGTGCCCACCGTCCCGGTGGTCGCCTGCGAGTAGGCGATCCCGAAGCGGCTGACCCGGGGGGTCACCTCGGGGAACCCGCCGATGTTGCTGCAGACGTGCGGGTGGCCGGCGACGTAGACCGCTCCCCCCACGGGGAAGGTGGAGTAGGTGTCACCGCGGCAGTCCGCGTCCCACACGAGCGAGCCGTCGGCCACCCGGGCGGCCACGACCCCCTCGGCGTTGCCCGGCCCGGAGAAGTCGTAGGCGCCGATCCACACGGTGGTGCCGTCGGTGGTCAGGCTGGTCACGCCGGAGTCGTCACCCTGGTTGGTGATGCGCTGCCCGACCGCGAAGGGGCGGACCTCCCCGGTGGTCGCCGAGACCGCACCCACGCCGCTGGTCGCCGTGCCGTTGATGGAGCCGAACCGACCGCCGACGACCAGCTGGTCGCCGACCAGGGCGAGCGCGCTCACGCCGGCACCGGCGGCGACGCTGCCGTCGCGGTTGCGGCCGACGCCGGTGCCGGGGGCCCACGGCAGGAGCTGCCCGGCCGGGTCGAACGCCGCCAGACGCAGGCGCGAGGCGCTGCCCACCGCGTTGAAGTCACCGCCGACGTACACGGTGTCGGCGGTGGCGACGATGGCCCGCACGGACGCCGTCACGGCCGGCCGGAAGTCCGGGACCAGAGCACCGGTCGTCGGGTCCAGGGCTGCGATGCGCCGGGCGGTCTGGCCGTCGACGGTGGTGAAGTCACCGCCCACGTAGATGCGCGACCCGTCCGGGGACGCGGTGATCGTCAACGCCTGGGCGTTCAGCGACGGGGCCCACCCGGGGACGAGCACGCCGGTGCGGATGTCGTAGGCCAGCAGGTTGGCCCGGGGCACCAGGGAGGTGCCCGGTGCGGCGCCGGCAGGCCGCGCGTTGGCGAAGCGCCCGGCAACGTAGACGGTGGTGCCGACGACCGTCTGGGACCAGACCACGCCGTCGATCTGGACCGTCGGGAGTCCGTCCGCGGCCACCGTGGTCGCCGCGGCAGGCGGAGCGCCCGCCGAGGGCTGCTCGGCGGCGGTCGCGATGGACGGGGTGGCCGCGACGACGAGGCCGACGACGGACACGGCCAGGAGGCGGGAGAGCCACGTCCGACGCGAGGAGAAAGACACCGTTCAGTCACCATCCGTGAGCGCGAACCGACGGGTGGGTCCGTCGGCGACCCATCATGACCGCTGCAGGTCACTCTCGGTAGCCCCGTCCGAGTGGCACCTGCCCGCGGTCACCCGGTCAGGGGACAGCGGAGACGGGTCCGGGCGGCACCGACCCTGGGGTCGGTGCCGCCCGGATGACGGTGACGGACGGTCAGCGCAGCTCGGTCACCGTGAGTGCGCCGAACCGTGCGACGGTCCCGTTGGTCGCCGAACCAGACAGGTAGGCCGTGAGACCCACCGAGCCCGGCGCCTGCAGCGACGCGGTGGTGTCGGTCCGGGTCACCGTGGGCGTCACCGGAGCGGTCGCCCCGTCGGCCCAGACCGAACCGCTCACCGTGGTGGTCCCCGAACCGGAGACCCGCAGGTCCACCTGGAGGACCTGGCCCGCGGTGTAGCGACCCGGCAGGGTCACCTCGCCGCCGATCAGGGTCTCCGTCGCGGAGCCGGCCAGCCGCGTCACGGCCACCCCGACCGCTCCGTTGGACTGGAAGCGCAGGCGCAGCCGGTACTCCTGGTTCAGCCCCACCCGGCGGCCTGCCACGTAGACGGTGGTGCCACCGCCGGTGACCGGGCCGGACAGCGCCACCGACGTCCGCAGGTCCACGGCCGTGGAGGAGACCCCCGCCAGGTAGGCACCGGTCTGGTTGGTCGGCGACGTCAGCGCCAGCTGGGCCACCCCCGGCGTCACCGACAACCGGGCCGCGCCGTAGCTGGCGACCCATGCGCCACCGGTGTCGGCCTGACCCAGGCCCCCGGTCACCGTCCGCCCGAAGGCGTCGGAGGCGAGGACGGCCGGGGCGGCCGGGCTGACGGTGACCGAGCGGGTCGTGGAGCCGGTGGCCCCACGGTCGTCGGTGACCGTCAGGGTCACCGTGTAGGTGCCCGCCGCGGCGTAGGTGTGCGACGCGGTGGCACCGGTGGCCGAGGCCCCGTCCCCGAACGTCCAGGCCCACGCCACGACCCGGCCGTCCGCGTCAGCGGAGGTGCGGCCGTCCACGGTGACGTCCAGCCCGGCGCCCTGCACGCTGGCACCCGCGGTCGGCGCCTGGTTGGGCGGGTCCGTGGCGACGACGTCCCGACTCAGGACGGCGGTGGCGCCGTCGTCGTCGGTGACCGTCAGGGTCACCGTGTAGGTGCCCGCCGCGGTGTAGGTGTGCGACGCGGTGGCGCCGGTGGCCGAGGCCCCGTCCCCGAAGGTCCAGGCCCAGGTCGCGACCTGGCCGTCGGAGTCGGTGGAGGTCCTGCCGTCCACCTGCACCGTGCGGTCGGTGACCGGTGCCGTGAAGGCCGCGGTCGGCGCCTGGTTCGGCGGCGGCTGCGGTGCCACGGTCACGCTGCTGGTGGTGCGACCGGTCGCACCCTCGTCGTCGGTGACGGTGAGGGTCACGGTGTAGGTGCCGGCCCCGGAGTAGGTGTGCGTCGCGGTCGACCCGGTGGCCACGGCGCCGTCGCCGAACTCCCACGCCCAGGAGGCGATCGACCCGTCCGGGTCGACCGAGGACCGGCCGTCGGCGGCCACGGCCAGGAAGGTCGGGGTCACCGTCGCCACGGCGGTGGGCGCCTCGTTCGGTGCGGTGACCGTGATCGAGCGGGTCACCGTCGTGGAGGCGCCGTCGTCGTCGGTCACGGTCAGCCGGACGACGAAGGTGCCCTCGGCCGCGTAGGTGTGGCTCACCGTCGCGCCCGTCCCGGTGGAACCGTCGCCGAAGTCCCAGGCCCAGGTGGCCACGGCACCGTCGGTGTCGGAGGAGCCGGTGCCGTCGAGGGAGACCGCCAGCGCGTCCGTGGTGTCGGTGAACGACGCCACGGGTGCTGAGTTCGGCACGGGAGCGGTGGTGGTCACCGTCTGGGTCGAGGTGGCCCGCTGGCCCTTCGAGTCGGTGACCGTGAGCGTCACCTGGTGGTCACCTGCGGTGGCGTACCGGTGGGACACCGGGGTGCCGGTGGCCGTGGTGCCGTCCCCGAAGTCCCAGGCGTAGGAGGCGATGGGGCCCTCCACGTCGGCGGACGTCGAGCCGTCGACGACCACGGCGAGCTCGTCCACCGTCGAGGTGAACCGGGAGACCGGCACGGCGTCCGGACCCAGACCGGAGGCCCGGTGGTGGGTGCTGACCTCGGTCGCCGAGAGCTGCCGGTCGTAGACGGCGACCTCGTCGATCGTGGCGGCGACGTAGGGGTCGCCGGACCAGCTGGAGTCACCGCCGACCCGCCAGTACCCGGTGTAGGCCTGCGCCCCGGTGTTGCCGTTGGAGCCGACCAGGGCCCCGTCGACGTAGAGCCGCATGCCGTCGGCACCCATGGAGGCCACGACCTGGTGCCACTGACCGTCGTTGTACGCGGCCGGGGTGGTCACGATGTTCGTCTGCCCCGTGTAGGCACCGAAGCTCACCTGGCCGGACGGTTCGAGGTAGACGTGCCGGTCGTAGTTGCCGCTCAGACCGGTCTGGCGGTCCCCGAACCCGATCAGCTTCCCGCCCCGGGTGGAGGTGGTGCTGAACCACAGCTCCGTGGTGAAGGAGGTCGGGTTGGCGACAGGAGTACGGCTGTAGAGCCCGTCGTCGGTCCCGTCGAAGGCGACCGCCCGGTTGGCGGACGTCCCGGCGAGCTGGGGGCCGGTGGCCCCGAGACCGGGACCCCCGGCGTAGGTGCCACGGCCACCGGCGGGCGCCGCGGCCGCGGCCGCGCTGCCGCTGGTGTCGTCCATCCGCCAGAACAGGGTGGGGTTGGAGTCGTACACCGCAGCCCCGTAGGCGTCGGCCGGCCGGGTCGGGGCGACCGTCGCCGTCTGCGCGGCGGCCGCGAAGTGCGCGCTCACCTGCTGCTGGGTGAGTGCCCGGTCGTAGACCGCGGCCTCGTCCAGCTGACCGTCGAAGGCCGCGGTCGCTGCCCCGCCCCAGATGTTGTCCGAACCCAGCCGCCAGTACCCGTCGTAGCCGTCCACCGAGGTGTTGGTGTTGGTGCCGACCAGGGCCCCGTCGACGTAGAGGGCCATGCCGCCGGCGCCGAAGGTGGCGACCACGTGGTGCCAGTCCCCGTCGTTGTAGGCGCGCTGGCTGTCGATGACCGCCTCACCCGGCGCCCAGACCCCGAACCGCACCCGGCCGTCGCTGAACATGTAGACGAAGCGGTCGTAGTTCTGGCTCCAGGCGTCCTGGCTGTTGCCCAGGCCGATGATGCGTCCACCCTGGGTGGAGGTGGTGTTGAACCAGACCTCCGTCGAGAAGGTGGTCGGGTTGGCCACCCGCTGGTCGGCGACGACGTAGCCGCCGCGGCCGTCCAGGTCGATGGCCGAGGACGTGGTGCCCGGCAGCGACACACCGGGGGTGCGTCGGGTGACGTCCCCGGTGTAGGTGCCGGTGGCACCGCTCTCGCTGACACCGGCGGCGCGCCCGGAGCCGGCCGCGTCGTCCAGGCGCCAGAAGGTCGTCGGCCCGTCGGCGGCGACAGCGGCACCGTACGGGTCGGTCGGGGCCGCGACGACGTCGACGGTCCGGCCGGTGGCCGTGTAGTGGGCTCGCACCGCAGCGGTGTCCAGGGCGGTCGGGTAGACGGCGACCTGGGCCAGCTGACCGGTGTACTCGAAGTCGTCCGAGCCGAGCCAGCCGCCCATGTTGCCGCCGCCGACCTGCCAGAAGCCGGTGTAGGGCTGGCCCGTGGTGGCCCGGCTGTTGGCGCCGACCCGCACGCCGTCCACGTAGAGGACCTGGCCGGCCGGGGAGAGCTCGGCGACCACATGGTGCCAACGCCCGTCGTTGAGCGCCGACGGCGAGCTGACCGTCTGCACGCTGCCGGGGTACACGCCGAAGCGCAGGACGCCCAGGCGGTCGAGGTACAGGTGACGGTCGTAGGAGCCGTTGTCGCCGTTGGCCGCGTTGCCGAAGCCTGCCAGGCGGCCACCCTCGGTGGTGGTGGTGTTGAACCACAGCTCGAGGCTGAACGTGTCGGGAGCGACCGTGCGGGCGCCCGTGGCCCCGGCCGTGCCGCGGGCGGCGGTGCTGCCGTCACCGGACAGGGAGGTGGTGCCCGTCGGGGACCCGGCGGCCGCGGTCAGACCGGGCGCGACGGTGACGTCGGACAGTCCGGCGTAGTCGTAGCTCGTGCTGCCGGTCAGCGACTCCAGCGGCCAGTAGCCGGTGGCGCCGTCGGCGAGCACCCGGGTCGAGTAGTCGGACAGGGCGGCCGAGGAGGCCCGCACCGTGACGCTGCCCCGGGTGGTGGTGTTCCCGAAGGGGTCGCTGACGGCCACGCGGTAGGTGTAGTTCGTCCCCGCGACCACGGTCCGGTCGACGAAGCCCAGGGCCGGCCGGTTCCACCAGCTGGAGGGAGCCGTCGTCTCGTAGACCGGGGCGTTCGGCTTGTCCGACCGGGTCACGCGGTAGGTGAGCTGCTGGTTGTCGTTGTCGTAGGCCGAGGTCCAGGAGACCCGGACCGACCCCGCGGCGACCGAGACCGCGGTCGGGGTGATGCCGGCGTCGGACACGGGCCCGACCTTGTTCGGCGCGGCCGTGGGCATCGCGAAGCGGACCAGGCCCTGCTGGCCGGTGTTGCCGGCGCGGGTGAACTCCCCGCCGTAGAGCAGGTAGTCACCGGCGGCGGCGACGTCCCAGCCGGCCTGGTAGGACCCGGAGACCGAGCCGACGTTGAGGTCGGGGTACCAGTGCAGCAGCTGGGGGGCCGGGGCACCGTTGAAGCCCCAGGCGTTGGTGCCCTCGGCGGTCAAGGAGACGGCGGTGGCGTACTTGCTGACCCGCGGGTCCTGCTCGGGGTAGCCGCCGATGGCCTCACAGGTGTGCGGGTGACCGGCCATGTAGAGCGCGCCGTTGAAGGGGACGCTGGAGTAGGTGTCGCCGTGGCAGTCGTTGACCCACTGCAGGGCACCGCCGTCGGCAGCGGCGGAGAAGGAGCCCTCCAGGTTGCCGGGGCCGTAGTAGTCGTAGCCGGTGCCGTAGACGTTCGTGCCGTCGGTGGAGAGGCTGTAGACCGCGGAGTTGACGCCCTGGTTGGTCACGATCGTGCCCATGGCGAAGGGCCGGGTGGCACCGGTGGCGCCGTCGAGGGCCCCGACGCCCGAGGCGGGCTGGTTGTTGAGCGTGTAGAAGTGTCCGGCGACGACGACCTGGCTGCCGCCCCCGGTCACGACGATGGACTTGACCTCGTTGCTGGTCTGCGCGTTGCGGGTGGGGTTGTTCGGCAGCGAGTTGCCGTCGGTCGGGCCGACGCCGGGGACCGGGGCCCACGGCAGCAGGGTGCCCGCCGGCGAGACGGCCGCCAGGCGGCTGCGGCTCGTGCTGCCGACGGCGGAGACCGTGCCGCCGAAGTAGACGGCTGAGGAGGTGGCGGCGATGGCCTTCACGACGCCGGAGACGCTCGGGGCGAAGGAGGTGAGGGCGCCCGTGGCGGTGTCGAAGGCCGCGATCCGGTTCCGGGTGGCCGTACCGACCCGGGTGAACTCACCGCCGACGTACAGCGTCCGCCCGTCCGGGCTGGTGGCCAGGCTCCACGCCTGGGCGTTCAGGTTGGGGTTGAACGACGAGACCAGCACCCCGGTGCGGAGGTCGTAGGCGAGCAGGTTGTTGCGCGACACCTCACTCGTGCCCGCGGCAGCCCCGGCCGGCCGGGCGGTGGTGAACCGGCCGGCGACGTAGACGGTGTTCCCGACGACCGCCTGGTCCCACACGACGCCGTTGATCTGCGTGGTCGGCAGGGCGTCGGCGGTCACCGTGGTCGGCGCGGTCTTCCCGGTCGTCATGTCCGCCACGGGCATGGAGTCGGCGCGCGCCGGGAGGGCGCCGCCGGCCAACGAGCCGAGCAGGAGGAGAAGGGAGAGGACGCCCGCGGCGGCGATGCGCCAGGTGCCGGACAGTGCTGTGGTGCGCAATGGGTCCTTCGATCTCGCAGGCCGGCATGCCCCCAGGCGCCCGGCATCGGCGTTGACTGTGCGTGACCGGACGCGGGAACACCAGGGGTGAGCGCGCCTCGATCGAGTGAAGTTGCAGGTCAGGCGACCGCAAAGGTGCGGGTCCATGACTCTGCGTGACTGAAGAGATGCAGTCAGGAACGGTTCAGGAACCGGGGTGGAGCGGAGGTCCGGGCGTGGCCGGACCAATCAGGAGGCGCTGCCGGTGAACACCAGGTAGGGCGCGCCTGCCTGGTAGCCGATCTGCACCGTGACGTCGTCCCGCTGGTCCTCGGGCACGAAGAAGACGTAGCTCCCGGTCAGGGACTCCCCCGGGGCGGCGGTGCCCCGCAGCGGGGAGGCCTGCGCGTCGTCCAGGAGCGTCGCCGGGGCGAGGTCGGGACCGGTGTAGGCCTCGACCACCGCGGCGTCGAAGGAGAGCGGCCCGTCGGTGCCGTTGGTGAGCTCGACGGTCACCAGCAGGGACGGCCCGTCGACGTTGCCGACGCCCTCGCCGTCGCCCTGCACGGCCTCGATGGAGACCAGCCGTCCGGTGACCCCGTCCCCGACGGCGGCCTCGTCGTCGAGACCGACCGGGTCCAGCGTCGGCGGCAGGGCCGTCGCGTCGGCCGTCGGGCCGGTGGGCTCCGGGGTGGGCGGGTTGGTCGGCGGAGGTAGGGCCGAACCCGACGCCGCGGAGGACGACGCGGCAGCCGCACTGCTCCCGCTCGCAGCCGGACCGGTCGCATCCCCGCCGCCGCGACCGGTGAGGGCCACGACCAGCACGACGAGGACGACGACCCCGAGCCCGAGCAGCACCAGCAGTCGTCGGGAGGGGCGGCGGGCAGACGCAGCAGGAGAGCTCACGACGTCGTCCCGTCCCGGCGGCCCAGGGCCGCCATCTCACGCCGCCACCGCGGCAGGGCCAGCAGCACGTACCCGGCGGAGCCGACTGCCAACAGACCGTAACCGGCGAGGAACACCGGCGTCGCCCCCAGGAGGAGGAAGACCAGGCAGAGCACCCCGTAGTCGGTGGGGGCGACGAGCAGCGAACGGACCACGCTGGGCCGTCCCTGGCCGCGGGACGCCCGGGTGCGGGCACCGTGCTGGGCCCGCAGCGACTCGTTCAGCAGCGTCAGGGAGAAGTGGACGACGGCGACGAGGGCGAAGCCGATCGGGACCAGGAGCCACCCGGGGGCGAGCTCACCCGTGCGGTAGAGACCGATCAGCACGCACAGGTGGATCGCCACGACCTTGGCGGAGTCGACCGCGTGGTCGAGCCACTCCCCCGCGGGCGACCCGCCGCCGCGCAGCCGCGCCAGCTGGCCGTCGGCGGAGTCCAGGGCGTAGCCGAGCACCAGCAGGACCGCCACGGCCACCCCGGTCAGCACGGTGTGCGGAGCGAGCGCGATCAGGGCCAGCCCGGCGGCACTGCAGGCGGCGCTGAGGCCCGTGACGCCGTCGGGGGTCAGCCCGCGGTGGAAGGCCACGGCGGCCAGCACCCGGCCCATCGGGCGGTTGACGAAGCGCGAGTACGCGGGCGCACCCTGCGCGCCCTTCTGGGCTCCGGCGAGCCGGCGCACGGTGTCGCGGACGGTCTCGTCGGCCGACGGGCGGGCCGGGGCCGGCAGGGTGGCGGTCACGCGACGGACCGGAGGCCGGCGGGGCCGTCCTGCGCCACGGGACGGTCGACCGGGACGGGCAGGGCCTGGCGGGCTCGCCGTCCGGCCGGACGGCGACGCGGGAAGGCCCGGGCCGCCAGCCGGACCGCGAGGTCCTCGTAGGCGGCGGCCACGACGTCCCAGTCGTAGGCCGCGGCCCGCTCGAGGGCCTGCGCGCCCCGCTTGCGGGCGTTCTCGGGGTCGTTCTCGGCCCGCACGAGCAGGGCCGGCACGTCGTCGGCACCGGAGAAGTAGCGACCGGAGATGCCGAGCACCTCGCGGTTGAAGGAGACGTCGTAGGCCAGCACGGTCGCGCCGGCACCGATCGCCCGCAGCAGCGAGGGGTTGGTGCCCCCGACGGAGTGACCGTGCAGGTAGGAGGTGGCGTGGGCGTAGAGGACGTCCAGCAGCTCCTGGTCCCAGACCCCGCCGAGGAAGCGCACCCGCTCGTCGCCGAGGCCGTGCACCCGCTGGGTGTACTCGTCGGAGTAGGGCGCGGAGCCGACGACCACGAGGGGGTGGGTGGCGCCGCTGGCGGCGTAGCCGGCGACGATCTCGGCGACGTGGTTCTCGGGCTCGAAGCGGGCGACGACGAGGTGGTAGCCGCGGGCGGTGAGGCCGAGCTCGGCCAGCCGGTCGGCGGGCGGGTCGATGATCGGAGCCCCGTAGGTGATGAGGTCGGTGGGCGCCCCGAACTCCTCGGTGTAGTAGTCGGCGATGCCCTGGGCGTCGGAGATCAGCGCGTCCGACCAGCGGACGGCGAGGGACTCGGCGGCGCGGTAGTACCGCTTGCCGGTGCCGCTCCACTTGGTGCGCTTCCACTCCAGGCCGTCCACGTGGGTCGCGACGGGGATCCGCGCGGCCCGCAGGACCGGCAGCAGCGGCGCGTTGGCGGCGTTGAAGACGAACGCCGCGTCGGTGCGGTGCGTGACCAGGTGCGCCACCGACAGGGCCGTGTGCGAGAGCGTCTCCAGAGCCCGCTTGCGGGCTGCCGGCAGGTGCACCAGCTCCATGCCGAGGTGGGTGGAGGGGAGCTCGGCCGGGGAGTCGGGCGTGGTGCGGCAGTAGACGACGACGTCGTGCCCACGGCGGACGAGGCGCTGCCCCACCTCCTCGATGGCGGTCTCGAACCCTCCGTAGGCCGCAGGCACCCCTCGGGTGCCCACCAGGGCGATGCGCATGGCTGGTCTCGCTTCTCTGTCGATTCGGGGGAAGGCGGGTGCGGAGCCGGCAGTGGCCGGGGCTCCGGGGGCGCTAGTAGGCGCCGGAGGAGGAGAGGACCGCACGGGTGGTCCGCCAGAGGATCGAGGCGTCCATGGCCAGGGACCAGTTCTCCACGTAGCGCAGGTCCAGGCGGACCGACTCCTCCCATGACAGGTCGCTCCGACCGCTGATCTGCCACAGGCCGGTCAGGCCCGGCTTGACCAGCAGCCGTCGGGTGATCGAGCCGTCGTAGCGGGCCACCTCGACCGGCAGGGGCGGTCGGGGGCCGACCAGGGACATCGAGCCGCCCAGGACGTTGAAGAGCTGGGGCAGCTCGTCGAGGGACAGGCGCCGGAGCCACCGGCCCGTGCGGGTGATCCGGGGGTCGGCCCGCATCTTGAAGAGCAGCCCGTCGGACTCGTTGGTCTCGCGCAGGCGGGCCAGCTGCACCTCGGCGTCCACGACCATGCTGCGGAACTTGATCATCGAGAACGTGTGGCCGTCCTTGCCCACCCGCTCCTGGCGGAAGAACACCGGGCCGGGGCTGTCGCAGCGCACCGCCACGGCCAGCACCATCAGCAGCGGCCCGAGGGCGACCAGGGCCGCGAGGGCCAGGCCGCGGTCCACCAGGGCCTTCACCACGCGCCGCCAGCCCTCGAACCGGGGCTGCTCGACGGCGAGGAGCGGCAGCCCGTCGAACGGGCGGATGTGCAGCCGCGGACCGGCCACCTCGATCAGACCGGGCGCCACCAGCAGCTCCAGGCCCGACCCCTCGAGCTGCCAGGACAGGCGGCGCAGGTACTCGGCCGCGGTCTCGCTGGCACTGGTCACCGCGACGGTGTCCACGCCGAGGTCGGCAGCGGTCGCCGCGACGTCCGCGAGACCGGCCACCGGCAGGCCGGTGACGCCGGCCACGTGCCGCCGGTCGGGGTCGGTGACGCAGGCGCCGACGACGACGAGACCGGAGGACGGATCGGCGGCCAGCCGCTCCGCCAGGCTCAGCACGGCCTGCCCGCGGCCCACGAGGAGCACCCGCTTGGTGCACCGCCCGGAGCGCCGTAGGGCCCGCAGCCGTGCTCGGGCCGCGTAGCGCAGCACCAGGGAGGCCAGCACCAGGGCGGGCAGGACCAGGACGACGAGACGGCGGGAGAGCTCCAGCTCGAAGGCGTAGGAGGCGAACCCGACGAGGGCGAGGGCGGCCAGGCCGGCCCGCAGCACCCGGGAGAGCTCCTCCCGGCCCAGGGCAGCGACCCGGGCGGCGTAACCGCCAGCGAGCGCGACGTGCGCCGGCCACAGCACCGGGAGCAGCAGGCAGGCCCAGAGGAGAGCGCTCCGCGGGGTGGCCATGACCTCACCCACGAGCACCGCACCGGCTGCTGCTCCGAGGAGGACGTCGCCACCCACGAGGGCGGCCAGGTACCGGCGGGCCCACGGCGGGGTGCCGCCGACCGGGGGGTGCAGGGCACGGGGCGCCGCGGGTGCCCCGTGAGCCGGGGTCCCCGGGACCTGCGTGACGGGAGTGGTCAGGACACGCAGGTCCGCGCGGCGCGCAGTCCTCGTCCACACCGCACGCTCTGTGAGCGCCGCAGCAGACCGCGAACCGCCCGGTGTACCCCCACCTGAACCCGCGAGCATCTCCCCCGACCTCTCACTCCACGTGACCACTTCTGTCGAGCTCGATGGGTGCTCGTCGTTGACGTGCAGGTCCTCAGCTCTGGTCCGGTCGAATAGTGACCCTCCGTGACAGCAAAGACAAGGGATCGTGGACTGCCCCACCCGTTCGGGTAGCCGGGAGGTGAACACGCACTCCCGCCGGCCCCTGACACCCGACTACTGCCAGTGACGACCCCTGAGCGGCAGGCCGCGACACCCCGCGGGACCACGCAGCCGGGTCCCCTGCGAGGAGGCAGGATCACCCCGGGCGAACCCGCCCGTGATCGAACCCACCAGGAGGCGAGCAGGCGGTGCGCATCCTGCAGAGGACACACCTGCACTGGTTCCGCTGGTCAGGGCCGGAGTGGCTGGACCACGGGAGCACCTACGCCTGCCGGTGCGGACAGCGTCGACCCGGGCTCTGACCCTGCTGGGCCGCGAATCACCCTGACGGGTGACCCCTGAGCGCCCCGGAGCCCTCCCGCCGTACCGTCGGCGCGAACCGACGGGGGAGACCATGGACGACGACCAGCCAGGAACGGCCGACGCCGACCCACGTCCGCTGGACGGCGCGGTGACGTCGACCGAGGACACGACAGCCGCCGTCGACGAGCGTGACAGCCCGCCGCCACCTCGCCGTCGCTCGGTGCTGCGCCGCCTGGCTGTCGGCCTCGGCGTGCTGACCCTGGTCATGGCCCTGGTCGTCGGCGGTGCCGCCTGGTACCTCACCGACCGCTACGCCGGCAACATCGACCGGGTGGGTGACGTCTTCGCCGGCCTGGACCCCGAGAGCCGTCCCGCACCGGCCACGCCGGAGGACGGCACGGACGCCGAGCCGGTCACCTTCCTCCTGGTCGGGTCCGACACCCGGGCAGACATCGCCGGCGGGGAGCTCCCCGATGCTCGGTCGGACGCGATCATGATCGCCCGGCTGTCCGGCGACCGGCAGCACGTCCAGGTCGTGTCCATCCCCCGCGACTCGTGGGTCGACATCCCGGGGCACGGCAAGAACAAGATCAACGCCGCTTACGCCTTCGGTGGGCCCAGCCTGCTGGTCCAGACGGTGGAGCAGCTCACCGGCGTGCGCATCGACCACTACGCCGCGATCAGCTTCGAGGGCCTCATCTCGATGACCGACGCCCTCGGCGGGGTGGACGTCGAGGTCGCCGAGACCACCAGCTGGGGACCGTACACCTTCACCCAGGGCACGAACCACCTGGACGGCGACCAGGCCCGCTGGTACGTGGGCCAGCGCTACGACCTGCCCGGCGGGGACTTCGACCGCGTCCGGCGGCAGCAGAACTACCTGCGGTCGCTGTTCACCAAGCTCTTCCAGCAGGGCACGTTCTCCAGCCCGGGACAGCTCGACGAGGTGCTCCTCGCGGTGACCAGCTCGATCGCCGTCGACGACTCGCTCGGCAACGGCGGCCTGCTGTCCCTGGCCCTCTCCGCCCGGGGCGTCACCCCGGACGGGATCGACTTCTTCACCGCGCCCGTGCTGGGCACCGGGACCGAGGGCGCCGCGAGCGTCGTCTACCTGGACACCACGACCGCCGAGCGGATGTGGGGCTACCTGCAGTCGGACTCGCTGAGCCAGAACGCCGACGAGTTCACCGACGAGGCGCTGGACGCCGTCCCCAACTGAGCCGGGCTGCCGGCTGCCAGTGGGTCAGCGGTCGGCGGGGACGGCGACGCCGCCGTGTGCCACGGCCAGGACGTCGTCCAGGTACAGGTCGCACGCCTCGTGGTGGTCGGCCATGCGGACGGCCGCACCGAGCACGAACGCCAGGGTGATCGCGGCGAACACCCACACCAGCAGCATCAGGACCATGAGCCGATCATCGGCAGGACCGGGTGCCGTGTGTAGTCCACGGCCGGGCGACTCCACCCGTCCGGGTGGTGACCCTGGGTAGGACGCAGACCGGCCCGGACCTGGGCAGGTCCGGGCCGGTGCGAACTCAGGTGCTGCTGGGGGTCAGTACGCCCCGGAGCTGCGGACGACGGCGCCGACGGTCTTCGCCAGGATCATGAAGTCGAAGGACAGCGACCAGTTCTCCACGTAGCGGACGTCGATGCGCACCGACTCGTCCCACGAGAGGTCCGAGCGGCCGCTGACCTGCCACAGGCCGGTGATGCCCGGCTTGACCAGCAGGCGGCGGCGCATGTCGTGGCCGTACTGCTCTACCTCGCGCGTCACGTGCGGGCGGGGGCCGACCAGCGACATGCTGCCGCCGAGGACGTTGAGCAGCTGCGGCAGCTCGTCGAGGGAGTAGCGGCGCAGGAACGCACCGACCCCGGTCACCCGCGGGTCGCTCTTCATCTTGAACTGGACGTCGTTGCCCTCGTTCTGCAGGAAGAGCGTGTCGACCTGGCGGTCGGCACCGGGCACCATGCTGCGGAACTTCAGGACGTGGAACGGCTGACCGTCCAGGCCCACGCGCTCGTGGCGGTAGAACACCGGGCCGGGGCTCGTCACCTTGATCGCGATCATGATGGCGACGAAGACCGGCAGCAGGACGAGCAGCAGCAGCGAGGCCGACACCTTGTCGAAGGCGGTCTTGGCCAGCCGGCGGGGCCCACCGAACTCGGGGCGCTCGACGTGCAGCAGGGGCAGGCCGGACACCGGGCGGATGGCCACCCGGGTGCCGACGACCTCGGTGACGGCCGGGGCGAGCAGCAGCTCGGCCTTGGTGGACTCGAGCTCCCAGCCCAGGCTGCGCAGCGCCGGACCGTCGAGCTCGGGGCACGGCAGCACGGCGACGGTGTCGACCTGGTAGTCGCTGACGACCTCGGCGACCATCGACAGGTCACCCAGGACGGGCAGACCGTCGAAGGACGGCGGGACGGTGCCGCCCACCGCCGGGGGCACGAGGCAGCCGATGACGCGGTAGCCGTGGTGGGCCTCGCGGTCGATCTGCTCGTGCAGCGCGGCGACGGCGCTGCGGTGGCCGACGATGATCGTCGTCTGCACGTGCTCACCGGCGGTGCGACGGCGGTGCAGGATCTTGCGGTGCACCCAGCGCTGGGCCAGCGTGAGGACCGCGGCCAACGGGATCGCCGTCATGACGAACCCGCGGGCCAGGTCCAGCTTCAGCGCCCAGGACACCAGCGCGGCGCCGGCGAGCAGCATGAGGGCTGCGCGGAACACCCGGCGGTACTCCTCGGGGCCGATCCAGAGGAACCGCTCCTCGTAGGAGCGGGAGGCCCCCATGACGAGCAGCCACACGACCGGCATGAGCAGCGCGAACCAGCGGGCGGCCGGCTGGGAGACCGCGGTGACCGGCGCAGCCGGACCGAAGTGGAAGAGGTAGCTCACGGCCGTCGCGGCCGTGGCGGCGAGGACGTCGCCGGTCGCGATGCTGCGGCGGTAGGTCGTCCGCCACGCGCGGCGGGCGTCGGTGCCCTCGCCCCGGAGTCGGGCGGTGGCCGCTCGGGCGTTGAGACGCCGGTGCGCGGGCCCACTGGGCCGGTGGTCCTGGGTGAAGAGCAAGTCTGAACGCCCCCGAAGGCATGGGATCAGGGCACGCAGGTGCCCTCCGGTCCGGCCCGACGCTGGGCTCGCTGACGGGTCCCAAGCTATCTGCCCTCGTCACGGAACGACACCGCAAGCGAGCATCGTCACCCGATGGATGACCACGATCGGGGCCGCTCGTAGACGCTTCGTGCACAAATCGTCACTCTGGGTCGAGTGACAGGGGGCGTGCTCACCCCGAGGCTCCACCCAGAGTGATCTGGGCGACTCGACACCTCTACCTGAGTGACTCCCGTCATGTCGGGCGTGGCGTCCCCTGCAACCCATGTCGCCTGAACGAGCTCGAGCCGGCGCCCCTGGCACGCCTACCCTGGTGCCGACCTCGGAAGAACCGGTGGCAGAGGACGAGAGGGGGACCCGTGGAACCCTCGGACCGCTCGGAAACGGGCACGCGGGCTGCTCCTGTCGTCGGCGTCCAGCTCGACGACCCCGCCACGGGGACGACCGAGCCAGCGGTGCAGAGCGGACTGGACACCCGGAAGGGTGCGTTCGCAGGCGGACTCTGGAACGCGGCCTCGGCCGTCCTCCCCATGGGCGCCACCCTCGTGCTGTCCGTCGTCGTGAGCCGCGAGCTGGGTCCCGCCGTTCTGGGCCAGCAGAGCCTGGTCGCGTACGTGAACTCGTTGATGGTGTCCGTCCTCATCTTCTCGTTCACCTCCGCCAGCGTGCAGATGCTGGCGGCCACGAACGCCGGGGACGACCGGGACCGGCTCGCCTGGTTGTCGCGCTGGTCCTTCGCCGCCCACCTGACCGGTGGTCTCGTGTCGGCGCTGCTGCTCGTGTCGATCGGGTTCGCCCGCAGCGACTACCAGGCGCTGTGGTTCCTGGCCGCGGCCACCGCGATGGTCGACTCGATCGGCTGGGCACACGCCAGCCGCGACATCGCCCGGCACGGGTGGGGGCCCACGGCGTCCCGCAGGCTGGTCGCGCAGGCCGTCAGCCCTGCGCTCGCCATCGCGGCCGTCTATGCCGGCCTGGGCATCGAGGGCGTCTTCACAGCCCAGTTGGTGGTGGCCGTCGTGCTGCTGCTCGTGCTGCGCCGGGTCGACCGCCGCACCCAGACCCCGTCGGTGGCTGGCACGGACCGTCCCGCATGGGCCCCGGTACTGCGGCTCTGGTCGATGTTCTCCCTCTCGGTCCTCATCACCCAGATCGTCGAGCGCCGCCTGGAGCTCGTCTTCCTGGACTGGTTCCACTCCCCGGAGACCGTGGCCATGTTCTCCGTGGCCTTCAACGTCGTGGGCATCCCGACGATGGTCTCCGCAGCGCTCATCGGGGCGTCGATGCCGGCCATCGCAGCCCGGCACGCCCGCGACCCCGGATCGGTCACGGCTGCTCTGAGCAGGGCCGCCCGCGTGGTGGTGGCCGTCAACCTGGTCCTCACCGCAGGCACCATCGCCATCGGCCCACGGCTGGTCACCACCGCGTACGGGGAGGACTTCGCCGAGGCCGGCACCCTGGTGCGCCTCCTGGGCCTCACGCTCCTCATCCTGCCGCTGGGGCACCTCTACAGCGCGCTGTGGACCGGTACCGGCCACCTGCGCCCGGTGCTCATCGCGGGAGGAGCAGGCGCCGTCGTCGACATCACCCTCGCGTGGACGCTGGTGCCCCCGTTCGCAGCCTCGGGTGCCGTGGTGGCCTCGCTAGGCGCCGCAGCCGTGTCCGCGGGTCTCATCGCCGTCCACACCCACCGCCGCGGCATCCGGCTGGAGATCAGCCCGGGCCGGTTGGCCGTGACCACGGCCATCGCCCTGGCTGCGGGCGGGGCTGCGCACGGCACCCTCCTCCTGGTCGGCGGTCTCGCCGGTGTCGTGCTGGCGGTCGTCGCCTTCGGCCTGGTGCTCGCGGTGACCGTCCGCTTCCTCGGGCTGGTGGGCCGGGAGGACACCGCGTGGCTGGCCGGGACCTTGCCCGGCCCGGTCGGACGCGCCTTCGCCGGCTTGTCACCCCGACCGGCCCGCACGGCCCCCACCACGGCCGGGGGTAGGCACCGGGGCTAGCCCGGCGGACCGTCGGACGGTTAGCCTGGCCGCCGCTGTCGGCGAGCGGGCTGACCCCGGAACACCAGGAGAGTCAACTGCGCATCACCCATGTCGTGGGCACCGACCAGTTCGCCGGCCTCGAGCGCTACGTCGTGGAGGTCGCGTCTGAGCAGTCACGCCGCGGCCATCACGTGTCCGTCGTCGGGGGTGACCCGGCGTCCATGCAGCGGCTGCTGACCCCCGCCGTCGAGTGGCACCCCGGTGCCACGCCCCGGGACGCGCTGCGGGCACTGGTCCGGCAGGGGCGGCGGGACGTCGTGCACAGCCACATCACGAAGGCCGACTTCGTGGCGCTGGCCGCAGCACCCGTGAACCGCGGGCGGCGCTTCTCCACCCGTCACCTGACCGCCCCGCGCGGCCACGGTCCCCGCGCCCAGCGCCTGGCGCCCCTCGTGCGCCGGGCGCTCCACCGTGAGATCGCGGTGAGCCGGTTCGTGTCCGACGAGGTCCGGCCTGCCTCCGACGTCGTGCTGCTCAACGGGGTGCGGGAGCAGCCGGACACCAGTCCTGACCGGCAGCACGTCGTCCTCATGGCACACCGACTGGCCCCGGAGAAGGACACCGAGACCGGCATCCGCGCCTGGGCCCTGTCCGGTCTCGCCGACCGTGGGTGGACGTTGGTCATCGCCGGCCACGGTGCCGAGCGGGACCCCCTGGAGCAGCTGGCCCGCGAGCTCGGTGTCGCAGACAGCACGGACTTCGTCGGCTGGCTCCCCGACCCCACCGACGCATTCCGGACGTCGGGGGTCCTGCTCGCCCCGGCCCTCGCCGAGCCCTGCGGGCTCAGCATCCTGGAGGCGATGTCCTTCGGTCTCCCCGTCGTCGCCTCGGCCTCGGGGGGCAACCCCGAGACCGTCGGCACCGCCGCGGGAGCGACGCTCTTCCCCGCCGGGGACGCCAACGCAGCCGCCGACCACCTCTGGGCCCTGGCCGACGACCCCACCCGGCGGGCCACGTACGGACGCGAACTGCAGGAGCTGCAGCGAGCCGAGTTCAGTCTCGGCGTACACGTCGACCGGCTCACCGAGGTGTACCAGCGCGGGGAGTGGGGCGGCCCGCGATGAGGCCCTCGGAGCGTGACCTGCTCAGCGGCGGGCCGGCAACCCCGCCAGGTGATGGGCCAGCCGCAGGCTGAGCGCGACGATCGTCAACGTCGGGTTGGCGTAGCCGGCGATGGGGAAGACGCTGCTGCCCGCCACGAACAACCCGTCGAGACCGTGTACCCGGCTGTCGGTGTCCACGACGCCCTCAGCGGGGTCCACGCTCATCCGGGTCGTCCCCGCCGGGTGGTAGGCGTCCACCACCTGGGCGCGCCATGCCGCGTCGTCGACCATCGCAGGCAGCTCGGTGACCTCGGCCAGGCCGGCGCTCCGCAGGTCGTCGGCGACCCAGCGGCTGAAGACGCGACTGGTCTCGATCTCCTGGTCCGCCAGGCGCCAGCGCACGTCGGCCACGGGGAGGCCGAGGGGGTCCGAGGCCGCGCCCAGGGTCACCCGGCTCTCCCGGTCCGGGACCTGCTCCAGCCAGATCTGCAGACGCACCGAGGACGACGGCCGCCCAGCCGACAGCCCGCGCACCCACCGCCGGTAGGCCGTCCGGGCGACCGCAGGCACCGAGCCCACGGCCCGGACGACGTCCCGGCGCAGGGATTCCGGGCGGGTCCGCGCGACCGCCGATCCGAGCAGTCGGCGGACGGCCTCCAGACCCGGGTCGTCGTGCTCGTGCACCAGGACGGCGTTGGCCGCCACCAGCCGCGAACCCTCCTGGGCGGCCCGGCTGAGACGGACCTTCGGGTAGAGGCGACGGCGGCCCCGGTGCAGGTGCGAGGTCCGGTCCTGCAACCAGGACCGTCGCGTCGGGTGGATCTCCAGCGTCTCCACCACGGGGTGGTCCTGCAGGTACCGCCCGGTGACTCCGCGGCCGGTGCCCAGCCCGATGCCCTCGGGGTCGCTCAGCATGAGGATCCGGGCGTTCTCGATCGCGCCGGCGGCGAGCACGACCCGACCGCCCCGCAGCTCGACCTCCGCACCGGAGCGGTCCCGCAGCCGCACTCCGACCGCTCGTTGCTCCTCGACCAGGACACCGACCACGGTGGCGTGCTGCACGGTGGTGACCGTGCTGGAGCGGGTCAGCCGGCGGCGGTGTTTGCTCCCCAGGTGCGGGGTGATCGTGTACTCGCTGAAGTCTGCCTGGAGCTTGTCCGGTGACCAGGGGATGGGGCTCACGGAACGGTGCTCGGCCCACCGCTCCGCGTCGTAGCCACGGCCGCTGAGCCCGAACCACGCTTCGGCTGCGGTGTACCAGGGCTCCAGGTCGCTCGGCCCCAGAGGCCAGCCGCTCCCGGGGACCCACGGACGGACCGCCAGGTCGGAGTCCCGCAATCGGGTGCACTGCCCGTGCCAGAGCTGGGTGGCCCCGCCCAGCACCCGCGCCCGGCCGCCCTCCAGCCCGCGGTAGGGGGCACCGGACACCTGGCCGACGTTGAGCTCCGAGGAGGCGGCCTGCGCCTCGACGTCGCGCGGGTCCCCGCCCGACTCCAGCAGGACGACGGGGCGCCCGAGGTCCTCCAGGCCGAGTGCCACTGCCAGGCCGGCCGCTCCACCACCGACCACGAGCGTGGCCTGCGGGTCGAGGCGGCCCAGTGCCACCTGCCCGGCGGTGTCGAGGTCGATGATCATCGGTGCGGCCTCACAGAGGTAGACGTTCTGGAGGGCCCCATTGTGCCGCGCCCGGCCGGGTCGCCCGGGACCGGACCGGGCCTCAGCGTCGACCGTGTCGCAGGACCCACTCCGCGCGGAGCCGTCTCGGCAGGCGCCGCAACCGTGGCACCGCCCGCTCCCCTCGGTCGACGGTCGCCAGCACCGGCCGCAGGGGTGACGGGGTCAGTACCAGTGACCCCGGCAGCCAGTAGGTCGGCTCACGCCACTCACCGGCTCGCACACCGAGTCGGGCCAACACCCTGCGGACGGTCATCGGGCTGGCCAGGGGGACGGCGTGGTCGTTGCCGAAGTCGTCGCCGAAGGGCTGGCGACCCCAGGCACGCGCCTCGGCCGGAGACGGCCGGCGCCAGAGCCCGAGCAGCGGGGCCCAGGTGGCCGACCGCAGGTCGACGGCGAGGTCCGCGGCCGGGCCTGGGTCGGTTCGGGCATAGGCATCGACGGCGTCCAGCACCCCGGTCCGGTACTCCTCGAAACGCCACCGGTCGGTCTCCGGATTGCGCTCGTGGGCCAGGACGGGGACCACCCGGGCGCCCTCGTCGGCAAACCCGACGGTCGTGCCCTCCGCGCCCATGCACAGGGTCTCGATCAGGCGGACGAAGTCCTCGGCGTCACCGTCGGGCACCCGGCCACGGCCCCCGTCGATCATCCAGCCCTCCGAGCGCTCGAAGAGCTCGGGACCCATCGCTTCGGGGGCTGCCCGCGTGAGGCCCACGTAGAGGTGAGCCACGGGGAGCGGGCGATCGGTGCCGGCCAGCACGTCCTCGAAGACCCGCGCGGCCTTCCCGCTCCACCCCACGTCGACGAGGGCGACCCGAGCGGAGGGGTCGGTGACGCCCTCCTGGTCGAGGTAGCGGAGCAGCCGTTCCCTTCCCGACCGTGCGCGTTCCCGCGCGATGCCGGCCAGCGGCTCCTGGGCGACGGCACGGACGATCTCCCCGGCCAACCCCGCACCACAGGGCCGGTCGGCACGGCCGGCAGCGCTCAGGCCGCTCACGGCTGAGCCCGCCAGGTCCTCCGGCCGCAGGTCGATGAGTGCCAGCAGCTGGCGCGGCGTCTTGTTCGCTGCAGTCTCCTGGTCGGGCACCCAGGGGCGGCGTGAGTCGTCGGCCCGCGCGCCACCACGGGCGGACAGCTGCCAGGAACGACGCGAGCCGTACAGGTAGCGGCAGTCGATCGCCATCCCGGCTGCGTCGGCCAGCCGGCTCACCACCTGCTGCAGCAGCTCGCCGTCGCGCGACATGAAGTACAGCCGGTCCAGACCCCGCTGCCTCGCCTGCCCGAGGACCCACAGCCCGAACCCCACCAACACGGGTGCCGCGACCGATCCGGCGATCCCGACGACGTCGGCCGCCTCGTCCACGAGACCGCGGTGACCAGCGGCGAGCCTGGCGTACCGGGCGGCGGCGGCCAACCGCGCAGTCGCGCCGTCGGTCTCGTCCGAACGGTGCAGGAGTGCCTGCTCGCGTGCGGTGAACGCACCCTGGGGCAGCCAGGTGGCGCGCCAGCCGGCGAGGCGGGCGTGGGCGACATCGGACCAGCGGTCGTCACCGTGGTGGCTCATCGTCGCCGGCGGCACCCCCAGGTCCGCAGCAACGGCGGCGAACAGGCCCCCGTGCTGCTTGCTGGCGCCGGCCTCGCACGACACGTAGACGGCGTCGCCCGGACGGAAGAGCCCTCGCTCCCCCAGGACGTCCCGCAACCAGCGGGAGGACAGACACGTGTCGGAGACGAAGACGACGCCGTGACCGGTCCCGACCCGCTCGGCCTCGAGCCGTTCGACCATGCCGGGCACGGCGACGAGACCCTCGGCCTCCACCTGCGCCTCCGCCTCGGCCAAGCGGTCAGCGGCATCGCGTGGCAGACCCAGCCGGGCGGCTGTCTCCCGAGCGATGACGGCGAGCGTCGGGTGTCTTGCCTTGTCCACGGTCAGCACCTCGACCGCAGCCTCGCGGGCGGCGGCGTAGGCCGTCGGGGAACACCCGGTGACGCCCTCCGAGGTCAGCTGACGGCCGACGGCCTCGAAGACACTGCGGGGGGTGCCGGTCATCCGCACGAGCACCGTGTCGAACACGTCGAACGACGCGATGGTGCGCATCAGACCTCCTCCGTGACGCCGGTCCCACGACCGCGCGGCGGAGACTGTAACGGGACCCACGGGTGCCGCGGTGTGACCGGGGCGGCCGGGTCCTCAGTCCGGGGTGGTGCCCCGCGTCGTCCGCGCGGCGAGCGACCGCACGGCGGAAGCCAGGTCAGGAGTGAGGGGGTCTCCCCCCACCGCGGCCAGGTTGACGGCCACACGCTCGACGCGGGTGGTGGCGACCAGCACGTCGGTGACGTCCCGGGCCAGACCAGCGGCCACCAGGGCGGCGGGCAGTCCGCCCGCCCCGGCGTAGCGGGTACCTGCGGCGGCGGCATGCCACTCCTGGCGGGCATCGGAGTCCGAGACCAGGACGGCCTCCATCGCCCGCAGGTGCGACCCTCCACCGCCGAGCAGGCCGTGGCCCACCCGGGTCGTCACGTGGCTGGGCAGCGGGACCGGCGCGTCCAGGACCCCGACCGCCAGGTGGGCCACGGTGACGAGCTCCCCGCCCCGGCGCACGGCTGCCGCGGCCGCGTCGTTCTGTGTCGCCACACCGACGGCGCCGACGTCACCTCGAGAGAGCAACGCCGCCAACCGGGCGAGCAGGTCGTCCGTGATCTCCTCGGCGCGGACCTCGTGCAGCAGGAGCCGGTCGATCCGGCCCCCCAGCAGTCGGAGCGAGGCCTCCACCGACGACTGGACCGCATCGGGGTCGAAGCGGCCCCGCATCGAGGACTGGGACTTGGCCTTGAGGGCCCGGGTGACCCGTGTCGGCAGGACGCGACGGGCGATGCTGACGAGCTTCTTGCCACCGGCTCGCGAACCGAGGGCGGGAGCCAGCCCCACCTTGGTGCTGACCAGCACCGACTCGGAACGGCCGGCCAGGAAGGCCCCGAGGCGGGCCTCTGCGCGGCCGCCCCCGTAGGAGGGCGCGGTGTCGAAGGCGCGGAACCCCGCCTCCCACGCCGCGTCGAGCAGGGCGCCCGATCGACGGTCGTCGGCGAGACCGTCGAGCTGGGCCGTGCCGAAGACGGGACGCACGGAGCTCACGGTGAACTCTTCTCGTCCTCGACGGCCTCGCCGTCGCGGGTCCAGTCCTGCGCGCTGAAGTCCGTGCTGTCCTCGTTGCTCTCGAGCAGGGTGCCCGGCCCGTCACCGTCGAGTGCGAGACCGGTGAGCTGGACGTCGGTGATCTCTCCGCCACTGCCCCCGAGCAGGCCCACCCACCGCGAGGCGTCCTCACGGGTGTCCCGCAGCTCCAGACCGGAGATCTCGACGTCCTCGATGGTGCGGCCCTCGGTGCCGTTGAACACGAGCACGGCCCCGTGGTCGGTGTCGGAGTCGGTGTTGGCGCCCGTCACGGTGCCGCCCTCGACACGCACGCCAATGACCCCGGCGGTGTCGTAGCTGCCCTCGGCAGCGATGTAGACACCGGCAGCAGCCGTGTCCGACACCTGGATGTCGGTGAAGGTGACGTCCTCGCCGCCCACCACAGACACCCCTCGGGCGTCCGAGCCCTCCACCACCGGGGAGACGACCTCGATCCGGGCACAGGGGTCGCCGTCGGGGGCGTAGGAGACCACGGCCACGCCGTCGTCGCCCACGTCACGCACCAGCGGGGACAGGACGCGACCGTCGCTGGCCCCCTGGGTCATGTGGATCCCGTCGGCCCGGGTGTTGCTGACCTCGACGGCGTCCAGGACGAAGTCGGTGGTCCCTCCGACGTAGATGCCGGCTGCGGCAGACCCCGTGACCCGCACGTCACGCACGACGATGCCCGAGTGCTCGTCGAGACGCAGGCGCTGCTGCTCGTAGGCGTCCCACCGCTGACTGGTCTCCTCGACGGCCAGGGTCAGGTCCTGCACCACGACGTCGTCGGCGCTGATGGTGAGCGAGGAGAGCTGCTCGTCGGTGGCCAGCAGCGTGCCCCCACCGGTCAGCACGACACCCTCGGTGGTGACGGTGAGCACGTCGTCGACGGCGTAGGTCGCACCCTCGGCGAAGAGAACGCCCTGACCCGGGTCGGCCGCGTCGAGAGCGGCCTGGACGGCCTCGGTGTCGTCGGTGGTGCCGTCACCGACGGCACCGAACTCCTCGACGGTGAGCGCAGAAGCCAGGTCGACCGGCGGTGGGGTGTCCGCACCGGTGGGCTCGGCATCGTCCCCCCGGCCGAAGAGGAACCAGGCACCGCCGGCAACGACGAGCAGCGCGATGACGATCCCGAGCACCAGCAGGCGGCGGGAGCCGGCGGGGCCGGTCCCGGGGGCATCGGCCTCCGGCGCACCGGCGGCCAGCGGGGCCTCGCCGAGCTCGGAAGAGGGGGATCTGTGCGAGGGCATCCGGGAGTTCCCGTCGTCGGAGGGGGGCGGTCGACCGGGCGAGACGTGCCTCTCATGAGGGACGTCAGACGCGTCGTCGCGCCCGCTCCAGTGCCCAGCTCGTGGATACTGGGCCGGTCTGATCCCGCCACGGGGGCGGGAGGCGTGAAGTCCCCAGCGTACCCACGCGGCACGCGACGACGATCAGACCTGGAGGTCGGAGAGTGTCGTTGGCCCAGCTCAGCCCGCAGAAGGACGCCGCCACACGGCGTCGGACCCACCTCGACGGAGGGATGCACCGGTGACCACCCCGACTCCCCTGCCCACCGACGAGGTGGCAGACGCCCGCGCCGGGCGCCCGGCCCGTTCGGGCCGCCGCCGTCGCCTGCTCGTGGGAGCCCTGGTCGGTGCGCTGGTGCTCGGAGCCGGGGGCGTCGCGCTGGCCGCGACCGCCGAGAGGCCGGTCAGCGCCGAGGCTCTGGTCCAGAGCTACGCCGACCCGGACGCGGTGGAGAACCCCCTCACCGGGACCGTCGGCGGTGACGCTGCAGCCAGGAACGCCACCTACGTGGAGACCGAGCTGGTCTACCTGAACGGCACCGACCTGTCCACCCAGGTCGCCACGACCCTGGGGATCGACCTCGCCGAGGTCGATCTCGAAGCGGCCCGCGTGGGCGATTCCAACGTCATCAACATCACCTCGACCGCCCCGGACCGGGCCGGCGCACTCGCTCAGGCCCAGACCGCCGCCGACGTGTACATCGCCGGCCGCGTCCAGCGGCTGACTGACCGCATCAACGCCGTCCTGGCCTCTGTGCAGAGCCAGATCACGGCCAACGAGCAGGCGATCGCCGCGCTGCCCGACCCCCCGATCACGGGCTTCGACTCGAACGAGCAGCAGCGCGGTGCCCTGGGTCAGCAGAGCGTCGACCTGCTCAACGCGCGGGACACCCTGCAGCGGGCCGCGGCCGACACCAGCCAGATCGCCGGCCAGATCCAGCAGGCCGACGTGCTGCCCAGCGGGGCCGTGTCGGACAACGTGCTGACCATCGCGGCCGCCGTCCTCCTCGGCGCGCTGCTCGGTGCCGTCCTGGCACCGGTCGTCTCCGCCCTGCGTGGCCGGGTGCGCGACGACCAGGACGTCGCCAACCTCGGCGTCCCGGTGCTGAGCCCCGACCTGCCCTCGGCCTCGGCCCCGCGCCGGTCCGCCGCCCTCCTCCGGGCCGTGCAGCTGCAGGCGCTCCAGCTCCCCGCCGGCCCGGTCAACGGCGGCTCCCTCGCCGTCGTCGCGGCGACCCCCGGGGTCGGCGCCACCTTCACCGCCGTCGCCCACGCCCTGCACGCCGCCCGCCGCGGCAAGACCGTCCTCGTCACCTCCGACGGCCCGGGGGTCGCCGACGGCGTCGGGGGCCTGCAGGACCACGTCGACCTGACGCTCACCCCGAGCAACCCGGTCGCCGGTCTCGTGGTCGTCCACGGCCTGCGGACGACGCCGGTGCCCGGCCTGCTGGTGCTCGTCCTGGGCGAGGCGACGACCGACCACGTCGCCGACGCCCGCAGCATCGACGACCTCCTGCCCGACGGGTTCGTCCCCACGGCCACCGCCGCAGGCTGGTCCGTCGTCGTGGACGCCCCTCCCCTGGACGTCTCCGACGAGGGCGTGCGCGCCGCCCGTCAGTGCCGGGAGACCCTCGTCGTCGCCGCCGTGGGCTCGTCCCGGGTGGTCGACGTCGACCGGGCGGTGCAGATCCTGCACGCGGCCGGCACCACGCCCGCCGGCGTGCTGGTCAACCGCCTCCCGCGGGGAGCGGCACGATCCGCGTCGTCCTCCTCGGACCGCCAGCCCCTCGAGGACGAGGCCGCGGAGAGCCGTCGACACCGTCGTCGCGCCGCCGAGGCCCAGGACCGTCGACCCGAGGTCGACGCGGCCCCGGTGACCGAGGAGATGCCCGTCGTCCGTCCCGAGGCACCGAACGTGGTCGCCCGGCCGCGGCATGGCTGAGCAGGTCGACGCCGCACCGGCGCTCTCCCTGGTCGTCAGCACGGTGGGTCGGCCGGTCGACTTCGACCGGTTGATCACCTCGATCGAGGAGACGGTCCCCGCGCACCTGGTCGAGCTGGTCGTCTGCGACCAGAGCGCGGACCAGTCCTGCGCCACCGTGCTGCGGGAACGTGACCCTGCCTTCCGCTGGGTCGCCACCACGTCGGGCCGGGGCGCCTCCGTGGGCCGCAACGCCGGCCTGGAGGTGGCGACCGCCCCCCTCGTGGGCTTCCCCGACGACAACTGCTGGTTCCCACCGGACACCCTGTCCGCCGTCGTCGCGACCTTCGCCGCCGACCCGGGGCTGTCCGGGCTGAGCGGTCAGCAGCAGACCCTGGACCGCCGTCCGTCGATGCTGCGGTGGCCCTCCACCGGTGGCCCCGTCACCCGGACGAACTTCATGAAGACGTCGATCATGAGCACGATGTTCTTCCGCCGGGACGTGATCGACAGGGTCGGGCACTTCGACGAGGGCATGGGCGTGGGCTCGGCCGGCTGGTACGGCGCCGGCGAGGAGTCCGACCTGCTGCTCCGGGTCCTGTCCGGGGGCGGACGGGTGCAGTACGTGCCCGAGCTCGTCGTCCTGCAGGACGAGCCCCGTGACGACGCGGACGCGGCGTTCGAGCGCAAGATGCTCCGCTACGGCTGCGGCAACGGCCACCTCTGGCGTCTGCACCGGCTGCCCCGGTGGCTGCTGGCCTGGTACTCGGCACGCAAGGTCGTCGGGGCCGTGGTCCGTCGGGTGCGAGGCCAGCGGAACCTGGCCCGGGCTGACCTCGCCTACCTGCGCGGGACCTGGGCCGGGTGGACCGACCGTCGCCCCCGCGAGCTGCCGGTGGGGTCACGGTCGTGACAGCGCCGGTCCGCCGTCGGGGCGGCACCTGGTGGATCTCCCCCGTGGGCGCGCTGGCCCTCGTCGTGCCGATCACGCTGCTGCTCACCGCCCGGCTCGACGACAACGCGTTCCGGCTGTTCTACCGCTCCCCCAAGTCCGTCACCGGGGAGACCCTGCTGCTCATCGCGGTCACGGTGCTCGTGCTGGGTGCCACCGCCGCCGTGACCGCCTCGCTCGCCCCGTCGGGCAAGCGCCGGCTGGTCCGCTCCCCCGGCGTGGTCCCCCGCCGGCTGTACTCGGCCGGTCAGGCGCTCTTCTGGCTCACGATGGTGGGCTACCTGCTGTACTTCGCCGTCGGCGCGTCCAACGGCCTGCGTCCCGCGGACGTCTTCAACGCGGTGTTCAGCCAGAGCAACTACAGCGGCGACCTGAAGGAGCAGCTGTCCGGCGTCGCCGGCATCACCACGCTCACCCAGGTCGGCATCGCCTTCGTCATCGTCGCGACGTACCTGCTGCTGCAGGGCCGCGACCGGCGGCTCGCCGCCCAGCTGGGGTTCGTCTTCTTCCTCAGCCTGCTCCGGTCGTTCATCGCCAGCGAGCGCCTGGCGTTGGTCGAGGTGTCCGTGCCGGTGATCGTCGTCCTCGTGCTCGCCGGTGGCAGGTCCCTGCGGCGGGGCAAGCGGGCCGCGGCCCGGCTCGCCCCCCTCGTCCTGGCCCCGCTGCTGTTCCTGCTCTTCGCCGCCTTCGAGTTCTCCCGGAGCTGGCAGTTCTTCAAGACCCGGACCGACGAGTCGTTCCCCGTCTTCGCCCTCATCCGGTTGGCCGGCTACTACGCGACGTCGTACAACAACGGGCAGCTGCACCTGGTGCACGACCCCTACCCGGGGCGGATGCCGCTGGACTCGATCGCGGCCTTCTGGTCGGCCCCCGGCATCGCCCAGCTCGGCCTGTACGACCGGCTGTCCGCCCCGGCGCCGGTGACGGCGCAGAACGTGCTGGAGCGGTTCGGCAACCCCGAGTTCAACAACCCGGGCGGGGTGACCACGCCCTTCGTCGACTTCGGCCTGCTCGGCGGGTTCCTCTTCTTCGTCCTCTGCGGCGTGGTGATCGGCCTGCTGTACCGGGGCTTCGTCGACGGTTCCCCGATGGGCGCCCTGCTCTACCCGATGGTCGTCACCGGTCTCTTCGACCTCCCCCGGTACCTCTACTGGACCCAGGGGCGCGTCGTCCCCGCCGTGGTGTGCCTGGTGGCCGTCGCCCTGTACGTGGGGCGCCCCGTGGGCGTCAGCCGGCAACCGCTCCCCCGCCGGCGGTTCCCCGCGCCGCCGGCAGCGGTGGGCAACCGCGTCCCGGAGGCCGTCCGATGACCGCGCCCACACGGTGGCTGCTCATGGCCGGTCACGTCGCGGCCAGCGGCCGCGGCGGCGGCATCGTCCGGTACACCGTCGAACTCGCGAAGGCCCTCCGCCGGCGGGACGACGTCGACCTGCACCTGCTCGTCGACCCGGCCGCCGCCGACGGCCTCGTGGACCTCGTGGACGGCCCCGACCGGCTGGTCCGGCTGCCGGGCCTGCCCGGGCTGGCCGTGTCCGGGTACGAGCGGGCCCTGCTGGGCCGGACGCTCGGCGACCGGTTCGACGTCGTGCAGGGCACCAAGCACCTGGTCCCCTGCGGCGTCGCCGCGCGCACGGCGCTCACCGTGCACGACATGCTGCTCTACGACCGCCCGCAGGACTTCGGGACGGCGAAGCGCACCCTGCTGCGCCAGCCCTACGCGGCGTCCATCCGGCAGGCGGACACGCTGCTCTGCGTGAGTGCCGCGACGCGTGAGCGACTGGTCGTCTCGGTGCCCGGCACGCGTCCGCGCAGCGCCGTCGTCCCGCTGGCCACGAGCCCGGCGTTGCGCACAAGCGAGCCGGTCCCGGTCCCCGCGGTGGCCGACCGGCCCTTCGCACTCGTCGTGGGCGACACCCAGCCGCGCAAGAACCTCCCGACCGTGGTGTCCGCGTGGCGCCGCGTCGCCGCCGAACGCCCCGACGCCGTGCTGCTGCAGGTCGGACCGCCGCCGTGGGGCGAGCAGGACTACGGGCCGGACTTCGACGCCCTGGTCGCCTCGGGCAACCTGCACCAGCTGCAGGACGTCACCGACGGGGTGCTCCGCTGGGCCTACGAGCACGCGTCGGTGGTGCTGACCCCCAGCCTCGCGGAGGGGTTCGGGCTCCCGGCCGCCGAGGCGATCGACCTGGGCACCCCGCTGGTGACCTCCACCGACGCCGCCCTCGTCGAGGTGAGCGGCGATCGCGCCGTCCACCTGGCCCCCGACGACGTCGCCGGCTGGGCGCGCGTCGCGCTCGAGCACCTCGCCGTCCCGGTGGGGACCCGCACCCCGCCGGCGGTGACCCGCAGCTGGGACGACGTGGCGGCCGAGACGGTGGCGGCGGTGCTGTCGGGCCGCTGAGGCGGTTCAGGCGGGCCGGGTGCCCTCGACGTAGAGGCTCTCGCCGCGCCGGGCGGGAGAGTCGGGTACGGGCTGCACGGCCCCCGACCCGAAGCTGCACTCGTGCACGTCGACGAAGCCGGCAGCCCGCATCAGCGCGATGAGGGTCTCGGCGTCCCAGACGGAGACGTGACCGTGGTCGTAGACCACCTCGGCGACGGCCAGCAGCTCCGTGGGCCGGCCCGGGCGTTCGCTGGCGATGAGATCGGTGCCGGAACGCAGGCCCCGCACGCGGTCGGCGTAGGTGAGGGCGTACCTGCCGAAGTCCGGGACCGAGATGCGCAGGACGCCGCCGGGCTCGAGCAGACGGAAGGCCTGGTCGGTCGCGGCCAGGCCCACGGGGGCGGGCAGGTGCTCCAGGACGTGTTCGAGGAAGACCCCTCGCACCGACCCGTCGGGCAGCGGCAGTGGGCGGCGGAGGTCCCAGATGACGTCGGGGTCGACGCCCCACGAGCGGTGCAGCCCCCAGAGGTCGACGTTGACCCAGCCGGGGGCGTTGTAGGTGCCGCTGCCCAGGTTGAGCAGCAACGGCTCGCCACCGGCCAGCAGGGACCGGAACCTGCGGACCGACCGCGGGGCCATCATGCGGGTCCCGGCGATCTTGACGGCTGCACGCTGGCGGGGCCCGAGGACCCGGCGGGCGCGACCGACGAGCGAACTGGTGGGGACGACCGCACCGGCGCCGGTCCGCGGTGCCAGGTAGCTGCGCAGGTCGGCCCCGGCGACCACCGGCGTCGCGTGCCCGACCGGGTCGAGGGTCTCCACCCGCTGGTCCCAGGCAGCGGTCAGGTCGTCCATGCGTGCTCTCCTCGTGACCCTCAGTCACCGGGTACTGCTCCCGTCCCCAGACGGAGGAGGAGTCGGCCCGGTCTCGAAAGGCGAAGATAGAGCTCAGCAGCCGTCTACGAAACCGTCTCGGTGCTCCCGACCTCCCAACGGGTGACGCCGGAGGGTCACCGTCCGGCGAGCACGCCCTGCACGACGGCGTCCATGGCCGCGCGGAAGTGCGCCCGCGAGAACCCCTCGGCGTGGGCGCGCACGCCCGTCGCCTCGTAACGGGAGGGCTGGAAGTCCCGCAGCGCTTCCGCCCAGACGTCGACCTCGGCCGCGAGCGTCGACTGCTGGGGCACGAGCTCGCCGGTGACCCCGGGGACGACGGAGTCCCGGGCCCCACCGGCGTCGACGGCGATGACGGGCGCTCCGCAGGCCTGCGCCTCGACCGGCACGATGCCGAAGTCCTCGACGCCGGGCATGAGCAGGGCGGCGCACCGGCGGTACAGGTCCAGCAGCCCCTCGTCGCTCACCCGGCCGACGAACGTGGTGTTCGGGCCGGCCAGGGCCTCGACCTCGGCACGGGCCCGGCCGTCGCCGGCGACCACCAACGGCACACCCGCCGCGGCAGCGGCGCGCACCGCCAGATCGGGGCGCTTGTAGGGGACGAGCCGGCCGGCGAGGAGGAAGAAGTCCTCCCGCGGGATGCTCGGGTCCGGCGTGTAGGCCTCGGTGTCCACCGGCGGGTGCACGACGACGGCGTCGCGCTGCCACCAGTCGCGGATGCGCTGGGCGACCGCCTCGGAGTTCGCGACCAGGGTGTGCACCCGCGCCGCGGCCTTGACGTCGACCGGGCGGTAGGCGGCGGCGAAGAGCCCCAGGGCCAGTGCACCGGCCCGGCCGCCCACCTCGCCGTCCCGCATGGAGGGGTCCCAGACCCAGCGGGCCGGGGAGTGCACGTAGGAGACGACGGGGGCATCGGTGGCGTGCACGACCTGGTTGGCGAAGGCGTGGTGGGACGCCACGACGACGTCCGAGGGCGGCACGTGCAGCCGGCGCACGGCAACCGGGAGCGCCGGGAGGAGGTGCGCGTAGGAGTCCCCCCGCAGCAGGCGGCTCAACGCCGTCGTCTGCACCCGTGGCTCGAGGTCGGCCGGCATGACACCGGGGATCCCGACCGGGGCCAGGACGGGGGCCTGCGGCCACAGGCGGGCCAGCTGCTCGACCACGGCCTCGGAGCCGGCGAACTCGGTGAAGCGTTCGTGGACCAGGGTGATCCGCGGCGCTGCGGGCCCACCTGCCTCGAGCGGGTCGGTCTGCGGGTCTGCCGCCACGGCTGCGTCCTCCTCGTCGGCCCAGCGGAATGGACCCAGCCGGGCCCATCGCGTCCCGCCGGACCGTGGACGAGGATCCCATGCGCCGCCCCGGTCAGCGGAAGTAGCCCCCGGACTGTCGGAGTCCGCCACCGTTGCGCGTCACGCCCGCCATCCCGAACTGGCTCGTCGGCTGGTTGACCACGAGGGCGGCCGGCCGGCTGTCACCGGTGATCGTGATGGACTGCAGGGAGATGTTCCGGATCACGCCGGCGGGGGTGTTGGCGATGAGACCGAGCACCCGGCTCATCGTGCCGCGGTACCCGGAGACGTTGATGTCGGAGATGACCACGTCCTCCACAGCCAGGTCACTGGTGCCGTTGTAGAGCATGACCGACCCGTGGTCGATCGTGGTGTCGGCGTTGGCGTTCACCACGGTCCCTCCGAGCACCCGCACCCGGGCCACGCCCGTGGTGCCCCAGTTGCCCTCCGCCGCGATGAAGAGGGCCGACGCGTAGGTGTTGCGGACGTCGACGTCCAGCCAGGTGATGTCCGTGCCCCCCACGACGGACATCCCACGGCCGCCGCTCGTGCCGTCCACCCGGGGAGAGACCACCTCGATGCGCGTACAAGGGGCCCCGTCACCTCGATAGGACACGACGGCGACGCCGTCGTCGCCGACGTTGTGCACGTAGGGAGCCACGACCCGCCCGTCCCGAGCGCCCTGGGTCATGTGGATCCCGTCGGCGCGGGTGTTGGAGACGTCGACCCGCTCGATGAGGAAGTTCGACGTCCCGTTGCCGATGTACATGCCTGCGGCTGCCGAGCCGACGACCGCGACGTCCCGGACGGTGATCCCGGTGTGCCCGGCAATGCGCAGGCGCTGCTGCTCGTAGGCGTCCCAGCGCTTCGAGGTCCCGGAGATGCGCAGCGTCACATCGTCCAGGGTCACCCGGTCGGCGGCCAGGACGAAGGACGAGCGGGCCTCACGGGTGGCGAGCACGGTGCCGCCGCCGGTGATCGTGATGCCGTCCCGGCGCACCGTGAGGACGTCGGCCTGGACGAAGGTCCGGCCCTCGGGGATGACGACGACGTCGCCGTCCCGTGCTGCGTCGAAGGCCCGCTGCAGGGCGGCGGTGTCGTCGGTGACGCCGTTGCCGACGGCACCGAACTCCGTCACCGAGTACAGCCGGACGGCGGCGTCGGTGTCACCGCCCTCGTACGGCGGTGCGGGCTCGGTCGTGGGGTCGCCGGAGACCGGGGGCGTGCCCGGGTCGACGACGACCGGGTCCACGACGACCGGCTGCTCCGGGGCGGGCGCCGGCACCGGGTCGGGGGCCGGAGCCGGTGCAGGCGCCGGCTGTGCGGCCGTCGGGACGGTGACGGGCACAACGGGCGTGGGCACGGCGGCGGGGACCGGGACCTCGACGGTGGTCGGCGGCGCCTGCGTCGTCGACGACGTCCCGGCACCGGCCGGGTCGCCGGGGACCTGCCCGCGGGCCTGGGTCGCCACCGGGTACGGCTGGGCCACGGCCGGGCTGGACGGTGGCATCGACACGACGCCGGTCTCGGGCAGCCTGGTCTGCGACGAGGTCAGGCTCGGGACACCGGCCCCGACGAGCACCACGAGGGTGGCCCCGATCAAGATCCGTCGGCGTCGCCGACCGGCGACGTTCGACGGTGTCTGATCTGTGTGCACGACGCGCTCCCTGGGACTCGAGTGTTCTCGAGTGCCCATCGACGTGGGAGCGGTGGGACTGGAGGTGCTGGGGGCCGAAGGCGCCCCCTCCTCACCCGAAGGGGCGACGGGTGGGGCCTCCAGACGTCACAGCGTGAGCAGGAAGTCCAACAGCGTCGTCGACCGGTGGCTCCAGTCGCGGTCGTCCGCCACCTCGGCTCCGGCCTCGTTGCGGTCGTCGGCCACGAGCAGACCGGGGAGGATGCCGGCAGCGGCGCTCGCATCCGCCGCCACGAACACACCCGGCGGTGGGGTGCTGCTGCCGGCGAAGTGCGGGGTGGCCAGCACCCGGAGTCCAGCAGCGAGGTACTCGTAGAGCTTCATCGGGCTGCGTCCGCTGTTGGTGACCCCGGGGGTGAAGGGCATCAACGCGGTCCGGTACCCAGCCAGGGCGGCCGGCACCCGGGCGTAGTCGATCGCCCCGCGCAGCCGGACGTTCTCCCCCAGACCGTCGGGCCGGACGGGCGGCGGAGGGCCGAAGAGGTCGAACCGCACGTGTGGCCGCAATCTCGCCAGGTCGCGCAACCAGGCCCAGTCCAGCCGGTCGTCCAGAGCGCCCACGTAGACGACGGCGTCCTCGGCGACGGTCCTGGCTCGTCCGCCACGGAAGAACGGTGCGTCCACCCCGTTCGGCAGCACCAGGCTGGGCAGGTCCCGAGCACGGGAGGGCAGCCGGTCGAGCACCTCCTGCGACGTGGCGACGACGGCGTCCGACTCGGCGAGCGCACGATCCTGTGCCGCCCGCATGCGCTCACCGGTGTAGACGTCGGTCGGGCGGTAGACCGTCGTCCGGGCACCCACCATGGCACCGAGGCCGGCGAACATCGGCTGGTCCATCAGCAGGAAGTCCGGGCGCTCCAGACCCGACGCCCGGATCGTCCTACGGAGGCTCGGCACGGCCGTGTGCAGCGCCAGGTTGACCGGCCACCCAGCGGTCAACTGCACCGGCAACGTGGTGAAGGGGACCGAGGACATGCGCCCGTCGGCGTCCGCAGTGGGGCCGCTGAGCGTCGCCGACAACCGCGAACGGAGGCCGATCCGGTTCCCGAGGCCCAGGAACTTCACCGGGGACAGCGGAGTGGACATGTGCCCGACCTGCATCCCCTGCCGGGCGAACTCCCGCGACAGGTGGTGGCTGCCCACCCGGAAGACCCCGCTCTCCGGGGTGTGGCTCGCGAACAGCACGCGCAGCCGAGCGTGGCGTACGGCCGCGTCCGAGGCGTCCTCCACGGCGATCACGACAGCGCACCCCTGCGGTCTCCCGACCACCCGGAGCGGGACGGTCTCGCAACTGACTGACGCATCATCATCACCCTCAGTGTCCCCCACCCGGGGTGCACTATGGAGTGACACCGGTCGCACGGCGGCCGACAGCCGAACTGCCCGCCGCAGGAGGCCCCTGCTCCCGCCGCCCCGAGGGTGGTCGGGCACGGACGTGGCCGGCGCAGACCGGGGTCAGGGGGCATCGACGCACCTGCGCGCCGACCCAGCTTGACAGCGGGTGAACAACCGACCAACAGTTCACCTGATCGGGCGTTCACCAGGCGAGCGCCCTCACTCACGCCGAGTGCCGAGCCTGGACCGAGAGAGGTGTCATGTCGCTGGGCACGCCCACGTCCCGGTACTCGACCATCCGGCGAGCAGGGGCCTTGGCCATGGAGGCACCCCGGCCGCCGGTGCTCGTGGCAGTGGTCTGTCTGGCTCTCATCACGCTCTTCGCGATCACGGGGTTCCTGGCGAGGCTCGACGTGGCCGCCGCCCAGTGGTTCGAGCTCGATGCTGAGCTGCGTGGGGCTGCGGTCTTCTCCGCCCTGCTGCTCCTGGCTGCCGGCACCTCGACCGTGGGGGTCTGGCGACGAGACCGTTCCGGGCGGGCCGTGCTCCCTGTCGGGGTCCTGCTGTGCTTCATGGCCGTCGACGAGGTCACGGCGCTCCACGAGACCCTGGAAGCGACGACCGGGGTCGACTGGCAGGTGCTCTACCTCCCCGCCTTCGCTGTGGCCGGTGTCTGCTTCCTCCTCGCCCTGCGCCGGTACTGGGCGATCCCCGCGTTCCGGGGCACCTGGGTGCTCGGTGCCGTCTGCTGGGTGGTCTCCCAGGTGCTCGAGTTCCTGCAGTGGGACGGCGACGTCCAGCGGACGGGGTACTCGGCGATGATGATCCCCGAGGAGCTCCTCGAGATGCTGGGCAGCGCGTCGTTCCTTGTGGCGATGCTCGTCGTGGTGGCAGCGATGCGGGAACGGCACCCTGACCCCGGCGTCCGCGCGGACGGGAACGGCCGGCTCAACTCGCCGGCCCCGTGAACCGGCGCCGCTTCAGCTTCCACAGGACGAAGGCGCTGCCGAGCACGACGAGCTCGGTGAGCAGGATGGCCAGGCTCGCCCCCACCGCCCCTGCCCAGTTCGCTCCAGCCAAGAGCAGCGGGACGCCCACGACTGCACCTGCCACGGTGCTCGTGACGATGATCCTGGTCAGCCCCCCGGGAACGAGCACGTAGGCCGAGAACGCCAGCGACATCGACACCACGACCAGGGAGACGGCCATGGCCGAGGCCTGCCCGAACCCGACCTCGATGGTCCCGGAGAACACGACCCCGTCCAACAGCGGCGTCAGGACCGCCATCCCGACGGCGACCAGCACCCCCGCGGCCACGGTGACCAGCACGGCGGTGCGGGTGCGGGCCGGGCGGTCCTCGTCGGCACCGCCGGAGACCCAGCTCTGCAGCGCGTTCTTGAACGGGAAGAGGAGTGCCCGACCGAGCAGCTGCACGCGGTAGAGGGCGGCGAACAGCGCCAGCGACGCGGGGGAGACCGTGGCCACGAGGGTGACCGAGAACCCCGTCCAGGCGTAGGCAGCCAGCGAGCTGAGGATCAGGCCGGACTGCTCTCGCAGCGACGTCCCGATCGCCCGGGGGCCCGGGACGGTGCGGGTGGCCCGGTCACCGCGCAGCCGCACGAACGCCAGGACCACGGCGAGGACGTTCGCGACGATCGTGAGCACCGGGAACCCGATCAGCGGCATCCCGGACCAGAGGGCGACCGAACCGAGCACGGAGACGGCGACCTGCGGCAGCGTCTCGTACAGCGCGACGAGGCCACTGCGCCCGAGCCCGGTGAAGTACCAGGAGCTGGTGAGCCCGACGAGCCCGGAGCCGACGGCGGCCAGGACCACGACGGCGGCGTGGCTGGGTGCGACCAGGAAGGCGATCAGGCCCACGACGGGCAGGACGACCGCAGCCACCGCCAACCGGGTGAACAGGCTGGTCCAGTAGACCTCCTGGAGCTCGACCGGCGAGTCACGCCGGACCGCCACTGCGTGCGCCCCCACCAGGCCCCAGCCCATGAGGACGACGACGGCCGCCGCAGCGCCCAGTGTCTGACCCAGCACGACGGCGGCGAACCCGGACGCACCGGCCGAGGACGTGATCGCCGGCAGCGCGACCAGCGGCGCCAGAGCCGTGGCGGCGGTCAGCCCGTAGAACTCCAGCACCCGCCGGACCGGGGGGCGGTTCCGCGACGGTGGGCGGGCTGTCTCGAGCTGGGCCATGCGGGTTCCGGGGCCTCTTCCCTCGTCGGGCGGGCACCCGTCACGGGACGCCCCGAACGGCACCGGCGACGGCAGCCCTCCCCTCCGAGAGTAGTCAGCCAGAACCCCCGGACCGCTCCGACGACGGCGCCACCGCCCATGACACCGCCCACAGCTCAGCCCCGGGCGTGCTCCCGCAGCAGCTCGAGGTCGGCGGGGTCGTAGAGCCGGCTCACCACGTGGTCGTTCCCACCGTTCAGGTTCGTCCGGAACAGGGCCGAGTCCTGCGAACCCAACTGGACGGGGAAGTCGGCGGCCACCTCCCGGACCTGTCCCACCGGGAAGCCGCCCCGCAGGGCGTGCCGGTGCAACCAGAGGTCATCGGTGCGCCGCACCAGGTCGGGCACGCTCGCACCCCCCTCTGCCAGCCGAGCCTGGAGGACGGCGGGGTAGGCGACGCCGCCCATGCCGATCGGCACCCGCGCGAACGACGGACCGGAGCTGCGCGAGTACGACCATGCCTGGTACGGCGCCAGGACGGACTCGTCGGCGGTCAGCCGCATCATCCGCGACCGGTGCGCCCAGACCGCCGCGGGGTCCGCCCTGTGGGCGTCCACCAGGTCCTGCAGCCAGCGACGCGGGTAGAGGACGTCGTCGTCGGCGGTGACCAGCAGTGCACCGTCAGCAGCGTGCGCCAGGCAGTAGGGCAGGTACTTCTTGTGCGGTCCCCACTCGGCCGGGGCCTCGTGGACCTCCAGACCACGGTCGACGAGCCGCCGGAGGGCATCGGTCGGTGTCGCGTGGTCGGCGGGGTCCAGCCAGAGCACCAGACGGTCGGGCCGGAGCACACCGGCCGCGATCGTCTCGATGGTCCGGTGCACCCCGCGGACCCGCCGCCCGTGCGTGGTGAGCGAGACGACGACACCCGACGCGCCTCCACCGGTCACGGGTCTGCGCCCGGCCACGTGCTGGCTCACCGCCCGCGCCGTGCGTACGGCGGCCAGAGCCTGGTTCACCCGTTGCTGCACGGGGTGAACCTAGACCGGGCGGATCCGCTGCGGGGCGTGCTGACCCACGCGGGATCTCGGCGCACCCCCACGCACGTGCCGGAGGAGCCCGACTCAGCCCGCGGCAGCCGCTTCCCGGGCAGCCATCCGCGCCCGCTGCGGGACGACGACGTACTTCGGGTCCTTGCTCGACGCCATCCCCGCGTCGAAGACGCCGAACCGAGTCAGCAGCGAGCCAGCCGCGAGAAGCGTCCCTGACGCAACGGCACCCCAGCGCCGCCCGCCGACCACGGTGGCACCCACCGCGCCCGCGGCGGTGCACGCCTTGGCGATCCGCAGGAGCTTCCCGGCCCGGCCGATGTGGTACGGCTCGGAGACGATGCCGTGGTCGTTCTCGACCTTGTGCATCGCGACCAGCTCGACCGCGGCACCGGCGACGGCCGTGCGGCGGGCGGGGCCGGCCTGGTCGACCGGGGTGAAGACCATCGACAGGCCGCCACCGGCGGCCAGCGCCGAACCGCAGAAGACGAAGGGCAGCTGGTCGCCGGGCTCGTGCCAGGACGGCGTCGCGGTGTTCGCCAGCAGCACCGCGGTGTAGGCGGCCATCGGGCCACCGAAGACCGCGGCGCCGATGCCGGCGGTCTTGCGCAGGCCCACCGAGCGGATGAGCTTCGGCAGCCAGCCACCCGAGCGGCGCACGGCCGGGACCTGGCCCAGCAGGTGCAGCGCCGCGGTCGCGCCGGTCAGCGCGCTGAACGGCGACAGGATGTAGGAACCCACGCTCAGCGGCGAGGTCGGCTTGAACACCCGCAGCATGTGCAGGAAGCGCTCGGGGCGGCCCAGGTCGTGGATCAGGAAGCCCACCGAGGCGATCGCGCCGCCGCCGGCGATCAGGTGTCCGGTGCGCGCCAGGGCGGGACGGTCGGTGAACTCGGCCATCGCACCCAGCACCGACGCCGAACCGGCCGCGCCACCCAGGAACAGGTACAGCGGCACGTCGGGGGTCTTCCACACCGCGGACTTGACGATCTGCCGGCCGTAGTAGGACTGGAAGTCCGCGTCGCCGACCGTGGGGTCGCCGTCCCGGCCGCGCCCACCGCCGCCGCCCTTGCGCTTCCGCTTGGTCCGCTTCTGCGCCGAGGGACCGTCGGCCTTGCGCCAGCCACCACCCGGGGTGGCCACCCCGGAGGTGCCGGGGCGGTGGTCCAGCGGCGCGTCGACCGGCTCGGACGGGCGCCCGACGATCGCCGAGTCCGGCGAGACCTCCGGGGCCGACCGCTTGCCTGCGTCGCTCACTTCCGCCGTCCCAGGAACGAGGTGACGGCCACGCCGACCAGCATCGCGGCCGCACCGGCCGCGTGCTTCCACATCGAGGGCAGGTCGCGGGTGGTGACGATCGGGTCCGGCGGCAGGCCGTAGACCTCCGGCTCGTCGAGCAGCAGGAAGAACGCCCCCGCTCCCCCGACGCCGTCGTCCTCGTCGCGGCCGTACAGCCGCGCCGTGGTCACGCCCTGCTCGGTCAGCGTCGCCAACCTCGCGTCGGCACGCTCCTGCAGCTCGGCCAGATCACCGAACTGGATCGACTGGGTCGGGCACGCCGTGGCGCACGCCGGCTGCAGACCGTCGGTCAGCCGGTCGTAGCACATCGTGCACTTGAAGACCTTGCCGTCGTCCTTGCGCTGGTCGATCACGCCGTACGGGCAGGCCGGCACGCAGTAGCCGCAGCCGTTGCAGATGTCGTCCTGCACCACGACGGTGCCGAACTCGGTGCGGAACAGCGCACCGGTCGGGCAGACGTCCAGGCAGCCGGCGTGCGTGCAGTGCTTGCAGACGTCCGAGGACATCAGCCAGCGGATCTCCCGGTCACCCGAGGGCGCCGTCTGCGGGTCGAACGAGCTCAGCGCCTGGGCGTTGAGCACGCTGGCCTGGTCGATCGTCACGCCGTCGGCCTTCGCGTGCGCCGGGGACTCCCCCGAACCGCAGGACCCACCGCACCCACCCGCCGACTGGGCACCCTGGCCCGGGGCAGCCGGCACGCCGATCGAGGGCATCGGCAGGTCGATCGCGCGGGACTGCTCCACGAACGCGACGTGCCGCCACGAGTTGGCCCCGAGCATGCCGGTGTTGTCGTAGGACATCCCGGACAGGCCCATGGCGTCCTTCAGACCGTCGGCGTCGTCCATGGGGAGCGTGTTCCACTCCTTGCAGGCGACCTCGCAGGCCTTGCAGCCGATGCAGACGCTGGTGTCGGTGAAGAACCCGACCCGGGCCGGGTGGTCGTCCTCGTACCCGGCCTCTCCGGACACGTCCGGCAGCGGCCCGTAGAGCCGGTTCTCGTCGTCCTTGCCGGTGAAGACCGGGCTGGCTGAGCTGATCTGGGTCACGGGGTCCTCGGTCCGTCGCCGGACGGGTTGGTCTGTGTGGTGTTCGCCTGGTGGCCGCTCTCGCCGGTGAAGGACGCCGCCTCGACCGGGGACCGGCCGCCGACCGGGACGCGGCCGGACTTCACGCCGGCCCGCTCGCGGTAGGCCTCGACGAAGTCCACCAGCGCCGGGCCGCGCGGGCGCCGTCCGGGCTGGATGTCGCAGGTGGCGACCTTGGACTCCTGGATGTGCACGTTGGGGTCCATCACGACGCCGAACAGGTCGTTGCCGCTGTCGCCGACCGACAGACCCTGCTCGCCCCAGTGGTACGGGACGCCGATCTGGTGCACGATCCGGCCGCCCTTGAGCTTGAGCGGGCGCACCCGCTCGGTGACCAGGACCTTGGCCTCGATCGCCGTCCGGGCACTGACCAGCGTCGCCCAGCCGCCGTTCTCCAGCCCGCGCTCGTCGGCGAGCTCGGGGCTCACCTCGACGAAGAACTCCGGCTGCAGCTCGGACAGGTAGGGCAGCGTGCGGCTCATCCCGCCGGCGGTGTGGTGCTCGGTGAGCCGGTAGGTGGTGAACGCGTACGGGTAGACGTCGCTGGTCGGCGGGTTGCTCCGGTTCCAGGCCGCCTCGATGACCTCGCGGCCCGGGTTGGACTGCTGGGCGTAGAGCGCGTTGGAGACCGGCGACTCGTCGGGCTCGTAGTGCGTCGGCATCGGGCCGTCGGCCAGCCCGGTCGGCGCGAACAGCCACGCCTTGCCGTCGTTCTGCATCACGAACGCGTCAGCGCCGGAGATGCCGTCGGCACCCTTGGCGCCGGGCGCGGGCCGGTAGGACGGCGGCTTGGTCGCCTCGAAGTCCGGGACGTCGTGCCCGGTCCACTTCTGGGCGTCCTCGTCCCACCAGACGTAGGCCTTGCGCTCGCTCCACGGCTTGCCCTCGGGGTCGGCCGAGGCGCGGTTGTAGAGGGTGCGCCGGTTCGCCGGCCACGCCCAGCCCCACTCCGGGGCCACCCAGGACTGCTCCCGGCCGGGCTTGCGCCGGTCGGACTGGTTGACCTCGTCGGCGTAGACACCGGTGTAGATCCAGCAGCCGGCCGACGTGGAGCCGTCGTCCTTGAGCTCGGTGTAGGAGGACAGCGTCTTCCCGTCCGGGCCGACGCCGTTGATCTCGCGCAGCACCGCCTCGGCGCTGGGCTCGACGAAGGGACCGTGGGTCGGGTAGTCCCAGGTCAAGTCCAGCAGCGGGCGGTCGCGGGGGTCGGTGGAGTCGGCCAGCCGGTCCCGGAGGATGCGGCCCAGGTGGTAGTAGAACCACAGGTCGCTGCGAGCGTCGTCCGGCGGCTCGACCGCCTGGCGGTGCCACTGCAGCAGCCGCTGGGTGTTGGTGAAGGTGCCTTCCTTCTCCGTGTGCGTGGCCGCCGGCATGAAGAAGACCTCGGTGCCGATCTGCTCGGTGACGAGCTCACCGGTCTCGATCTCCGGGGCGGTCTTCCAGAAGGTGGCCGACTCGATCATCTGCAGGTCGCGGACGACGAGCCAGTCCAGGTTGGCCAGGCCCAGGCGCTGCATCTTGCCGTTGGCGTGGCCGACCGCGGGGTTCTCCCCCACCAGGAAGTAGCCGGGGATCTTGCCCTGGATCATGTCCGCGACCTGGCGGTAGGAGCCGTGGTCGCCGTTGATCTTCGGGATGTTGTTGAACAGGTAGTCGTTCTCGGCGGTCGCCGCGTCGCCCCACCAGGCCTTGAGCAGGCTGACCATGTAGGCCCGCGTGCCGCCCCAGAAGCCGTTCATCTCGTCACCGACGGCGCAGAAGTCGTCCAGCGTCTCGTGCTCGGTGGCGTGCGGCATGGCCAGGTAGCCCGGCAGCAGGTTGTACAGCGTCGGGATGTCGGTCGAGCCCTGGATGGAGGCGTGCCCGCGCAGGGCGAGGATGCCGCCCCCGGGCCGACCCATGTTGCCCAGCAGGGCCTGCAGGATCCCGGCGGTGCGGATGTACTGCGCGCCGACGGTGTGGTGCGTCCAGCCGACCGAGTACACCCAGGCCGTCGTCCGCTCCCGGTTGCTGTTCGCCGTCACCGTGCGGGCGACGTCGAGGAAGACCTCGGCCTCGATGCCGCAGATGTCGGAGACCATCTCGGGGGTGTAGCGGGCGAAGTGCCGCTTGAGCACCTGGTAGACGCAGCGGGGGTGCTGCAGCGTCGGGTCGGTGGCCGGGGTGCCCGACACCTTCGAGGGCTCGGGGATGGTCGCGCCGACCTCGTCGGACCCGCTCGCGCTGGGCTCCTGGGCGCCCTCGAACTGCCAGCTGGCCTTGTCGTAGGAGTTCGACTCGTCGTCCCAGCCGGAGAACAGGCCGTCGAGGTCCTCGGTGTCGACGAAGTCCTCGCTGACGATGGACGCCGCGTTGGTGAACGCGGTGACGTAGTCACGGAAGTCGAGCTCGTTCTCCAGGACGTAGCTGATCAGCCCGCCGAGGAAGGCGATGTCGGTGCCCACCCGCAGCGGCACGTGCTGGTCGGCGACCGCGCTGGTGCGGGTGAAGCGCGGGTCGATGTGGATGACCTTGGCGCCCCGCGCCTTGGCCTCCATCACCCACTGGAACCCGACCGGGTGGCACTCGGCCATGTTCGAGCCCTCGATGACGATGGCGTCAGCGTTGACCAGGTCCTGCTGGAACCCCGTGGCGCCGCCGCGCCCGTACGTCGCACCCAGACCGGGCACGGTGGCGGAGTGCTATATGCGGGCCTGGTTCTCGATCTGGATGGCCCCCATGGCGCTGTAGAGCTTCTTCATGAGGTAGTTCTCTTCGTTGTCCAGCGTCGCGCCACCGAGGCTGGCGATCCCCATCGTGCGGTTCACGCGCTTGCCGCCGTCGGTGTCCTGCCAGCCCTTGGTACGGGCGGCGAGCACGCGGTCGGCGATCATCTCCATCGCCTCGTCGAGCCCGAGGTCGGTCCACTCCGTGGCGTACGGCGCGCGGTACTTCACCGTGGTCACCCGGGTGGGGCTGGTGACCAGGGACTTGCTCGCGCTGCCCTTGGGGCACAGCCGGCCGCGGCTGACCGGGGAGTCGGGGTCGCCCTCGATCTGGACGATCTTCTCGTCCTTGACGAAGACCCGCTGGCCGCAACCCACGGCGCAGTAGGGGCAGATGGACTTCACGACCCGGTCGGCGGTGGCCGTCCGGCTCGTGACGTTCTCGGTCGCCTTGCTCCGCGCTGCGTGTCCACGACCCAGGGGGTCGGAACCGGTCAGCTGGCGGAACACCGGCCAGGAGTCGAGCCAGGTCTTCACCCGGACGATCGTGCCACCCGTGACGCGACGGTGCGCGGGCGGTCACACCCCCGCCCGGTGCGACCAGCACCGTCCGCGCCTCCTGACCCACGGCAGGCGGCCCCGGGTGGGCCGCCCGACGGAACACCGGTCCCTTCCGTCACGTGATGCCCCCACCAGCGGCATGTCGCGCACCGTGCTCCTACGGTGACCCTGAGGATCCCGCCATGAGCTTCTGGGTCGACGCCTCGCTGTTCGCGTTCCTCGTCTGGGCCAGCCACCACGCGGTCTTCATCGCCTGCGCGCTCGCCTGCGTGATCGGTCCTCGCCTCACCGCCGCGCCGCGCCGCGCCGAGGTCGCCGTCGCGGAGCCGGTCGCCGCCTGACCGACGCGCCGTGTGACCGGACGCGCCGTGTGACCGGACACGCCGACCGCCCGTCGACGACACGCCTGCACGTTCTGTACGTGCACACCTCCGGACTGTCACGATCGCGTGCGCCGGAGAGTGACCGGCGGCGGCACCGAGGGGGACCCACCATGGACGACCAGCCCGTGCGACGAGGCAGCCTCCCTCCCGTCCCCCCGAAGGCCAGCAGGCACGCCGCCGCACCCGCGCCGGGCCCGGTCGGGCTCCCGCCCGCGGACCGGCTGTCCGACTCCGGCCGGCACGCCGACCTCTCCGAGGACACCAGCGTCACGCCGACGCCCGTGCTCACCGAGACCGGCCGGCACGCCGCGGTCGACGAGCCCGACGACGACCTCCCCGGCGGTCGCGTGCTGGTCCACCGCCCCTCGCACCGCCGGTGGATCCCGGCCGGCGTCGGGGTCACCGTCGCCGCCGTCGTGGCCGCGGTCGTCCTGACGACCGGGTTCGCGAGCAACCCGGCACCGACCACCAGCACGGACGACGCGGCGGGCACCGAGGCCGTGGTCGCCACCACCCCGGCGGCGACCACCACCGCCGAGCTGCCGATGCCCGCGATCCCCACCATCGACCTCACGCCGGGCACCCCGGGCACCGCCGGGGCCGGGAGCCCGCCCACCGCGGCGCGGACCACGTCGGCGCCGAGGAGCACCCCGGTCGTGCACACCACCACCACGCCCCGCCCGCCCGCGCCGGTCACCCCGGACGCCCCGGTCGTCACGAGCACCCCGGTGGAGACCTCGACCTCGTCCGCCTCGAGCACGTCGGAGAGCAGCGCCCCGACGTCGGAGTCCACGACGACGACACCCAGCTGCACGACGGACTGCACGACGACCGCCCCGGCGTGATCCCGACCGGACGGCGGGCGCGTCGCTCGGGGACACGCCGGTGGGACTGGTCCGTCACGGCCTGAGGTGACTAGCGTCCGTGCCTGCAGTCATCAGGCGGACACGGGGAGCGACACGGTGGGTGGTCATCGAGCGGCGGGGCACGGCTCCCGCCGTCGGGCGCCCGCCCGGCCACCCCAGAAGCAGTGGCTCCCGGTCGCCCTCGCCGTCTGGACGCTCAGCTTCGCCGCCGTCCCGCTGGCGGTGCTGGCCCACGGGGCCATGAGCGACCCGGCCACCCCCGTCGTGGACAGCGCGACCACCCGCGCCGAGCCCGCGTCGGCGACGACCGCCGCCACCTCCGTCGCGCCCGTCCCCACCACCCCGACCACGGCCACGGCGACGACGCAGGCCGTCGACCCGGGCGTCGTCCCGCCGGTGGTCGACGAGGTCACCGCTCCGACCGCGTCCGTCCCCACGGAGACGACGCCCCCCGCCCCGAGCACGGAGCCGACGCCGGACCCGACCGCGTCCTCCGAGCCGACCGCGACCGCGACCGCCACGGACACGGCCGCGACGGCCACGTCGGAGACGACGACCAGCCCGTCGGCGCAGGCCACGACGTCCGCGGCCAGCACCGCCGGCTGACCCGCGTCAGCTGGGCGCGAACTCCCGGCGCAACAGCTCGTCCACGTCGAACCGGACCTCGTCGGCGAGCTCGGCGAGGTGCATCGACGCACCGATCCACAGGCCGGCCGCGCACGCCACCACAGACCACGCCAGTGTGATCCACAGGATGAACATCGACCCCTCCTCGGGGGTATGGCCGCACCAGTGGTGCGGGTCACTGGAACCTAGTGTGACGCGTGGGGTTCAGCCAGTCATTCGGTGGACGGCGCGTAACTATGTGGTCACGGAGCGCTCCCCCTTCGGGTGACAACCACGCGGGGGGCTCCACCTGGGGCCTCCCGGTCCCGAAGATCTGCCCGTGACCACTGGACCCCGCGCCTCCGTGGCGACCACCGGGTCCCCCTCCGACAGTCGTCTCCGACGGGCGACGTGTCTCGTCCTCCTGGCCGCAGCAGCCACGCTGGCCGCCGGCCGGTTGCCCGGTGCAACGGGCACGGCGGCGCTCGTCACCCTCACGTTCGGCGGCCTGGTGGCCTCCGCCGTCGCGTGCCTGCGGCTGGCCGGGCGCAGCGGCCACCCGGCGGTGTGGCGCTGGTACGCCGCGGCCACGCTGGCCACCACCCTGGGCTCCGGGCTCGTCCAGGTGGTCTCCGGTGACGCCGTCCCACCGACCGCCGGCGCGCTCCCGGGCATGCTGCTGGCCCTGGTCCCGGTGGCCCTGCTCATCCCCGCGGCGACCTGGCGCGGGCTGCCCCTGCAGCTCGCCAGCTCGCTGTCGCTGTTCGTCGTCGCCTGCCTGCTGTGCCTGCTGACCGTCTTCGTCCTGTTCAACGGGGGCGACCTCGACGCCGGCACCACCGACGGAGCCACGCTCTACGCGCTGGGCATCGTCGTCGCCCTCACCACCGGCGTCAGCCTGCTGCTGACCACCAGCAGCACCGGGCCGCTGCGCCGGGTCGCCCTCGTGGTCCTCGCCGCCCAGCTCGCCAACGCTCTCGCCAGTTCGATCGGCGCCCTCCGCGAGTTCGTCGACCCCGCCGCGACGGACCCCCCGGCGGTGGCGTGCGCCGTGGGGGTGCTGGGCTTCGGCCTGCTGGCCGTGGCCGCGCTCGCCGACCGCTCCCCCGCGCCGACCGTCCCCGCCGACGTCCTGCTGTCCCCGGTAGGGGCGCTCCTCCCGCACGCGACCGCCCTGGTCGGGGGGACCCTGCTGCTGGTGAGCGTGCTGGTCACCGGTGAGCTCAGCCGGGTCGGCGTCGTCCTCGGCGTGGTCGGGCTCGCCCTGCTCGTGCTGCACCAGGCCGTCGCCTGGCGGGACCACCGGGCCCTCACCGCCGACCTGACGCGCAGCGAGGCCTACTTCCGCACCGTCGTCCGCTCCAGCGTCGACCCGGTCGTCGTGCTGGACGACCAGCTCCGGGTGGCCTGGGCGTCCAGCGGGGTCTCCGACCTCCTCGGCCGGGACGCCGACCGGGCCGTGGGGCACCTCATCTCCGAGGTCGTCCACCCCGACGACGCCCCCGGTCTGTTCGCCGGGCTCCGCTCGACCGCCGGCGACGAGGGACCCGAGGGCCGCACCCGCACCGCCCGGCTGCAGCACCGGGACGGGAGCTGGCGGCTCATCCAGGCCCGGGTCCGCGACCTGCGGGCCGACCCCGACGTCGGGGCCCTGGTGCTCTACTGCCGCGACGTGAGCGGCCGTCGCGGGACCGACGGCGCCGACGTCGCCCTGGTGACGGCCACCGACCCGGTCACGGGACTGCCCACCCGCCCCGAGCTGGTCCAGCGCCTGGCGACCCTGCTCCGGGACCGGCCCTGCCGCCCGACCGCCCTGGTCAAGATCGGCGTCAGCGGCCTGGGTGAGCGGCCCCACCCGGCGGCCCTCGTCGAGCTGACCGCCCGGTTCGCCCGACTGCTGCGCGGGGACGACTGGCTCGTGCGGTCCGGGACCGGCGAGTTCTCCGTGCTGGTCGCCGGGTCCGTCACCGACGCCGAGGCCGTCGCCCACCGGCTCACCGGTTCCGTCGACCCGGACACCCCGCTCGGCGGGCTGCGGCTGTCCGCGGCCGCCGGCATCGCCACCCTCGAGGACGACGCCGACGCCGGTGACGTGCTCCGCCGGGCGGGCACGGCGCTGACCAGTGCCCGGGCGGCCGGACCCGGGCGGGTCCGCAGGCACAGCGTCGCCCTGCTCATCGCCCAGAACCGCCGCGACGCGTTGCGCCGGGACCTCGAGGTGGCCCTGGAGCGCGACGAGCTGCGGCTGGTCTACCAACCGATCGTGGACCTCGCCCTGCACCGCACCGTCTCGGTCGAGGCCCTGCTGCGCTGGTCGCACCCGACCTGGGGCGAGGTGTCCCCGGCCGAGTTCGTCCCGTTGGCCGAGGAGTCCGCCCTCGTCGTCACCCTGGGCCGCTGGGTGCTCGGCGCCGCGACCCGCACCGTGGCCGCGCTGCCGACCAGCTCGGTGGCCGTCGCGGTCAACGTCTCGGCCCGGCACGTCCGGTCCGGGGAGCTGCTCACCGACGTGCTCACGGCCCTGGAGGACAGCGGCCTCCCGGCCTCGCGGCTGACCCTCGAGCTCACCGAGTCGGTGGTGCTGGACGACGTGCACGTCGCTGACGAGCTGCTCGCCCTGCACCGGCTCGGGGTACGGATCGCGGTGGACGACTTCGGCACCGGGTGGTCCTCGCTGGCCTACCTGGTCGGGCTGCCCATCGACGTCCTCAAGATGGACCGGCAGTTCCTCGCCGACATCGAGCACGACCGGCAGCGCCGGGCGCTGTGCCGCTCGGTGCTCCACCTGGGCAGCAGCCTGGGCATGGACGTCGTCGTCGAGGGCGTGGAGACCCCGGCCGAGCTGCAGCTGCTGCGCGACATGGGCCACCGGTTCGTCCAGGGCTTCCTGCTGGCCCGGCCGCTGGAGGCCGTCGACCTCCCCGACCGGGTGGCCCGCAACGCCGTGGCCCCCACGGGTCTGCCGTCGTGACCGCCGTCCCGCGCTCCAGCGTGGTGGCGCTCGTGGTCGGGGGCCTCGTGCTGGCCCTCGCGCTGCCGTCGTCGCCGCCGGACGGCTCCGGCCGGCAGTGGGACAACCTCGCCCTCGGCCTCCTCGCGGCGGTCGCCACCCTGCGGGCGGCCCGGGCCGCCCGCGGCCTGGACTCCCGGGCGCGCACCCCGTGGCGGCTCCTGCTCGTCTGCGGGGGGCTCTTCTCCCTGTCCGGGCTGGTCACCGGCAGCGGCCTGGCACCCGCGTTCGGTGGCGTCGGCATCGGGGACCTGCTGCTCGGCCTGGCCGTCTGCCTCCCGCCGGTGGTCTGCGTGCTGCTCGCCCGGCAGGTGAGCAGCACGCGTGGACCGACCCTGCTCGTCGACGGCCTGCTGGTCACGCTGTCCCTGCTCGTCGTGACCGACCTGCTGGTGTTCACCGCCGAGGGCGCGGGCGCCCTGGGCCCGCTGGCCGTCGGCTACGGCAGCTACGCCGCCGTCGCGGTCGGTCTCGGCGGAGCGCTGTGCACGGTGTCCACCCGCGCGCTGCGGCACTCGGCCACCGCCGTCGTGGTCGGCATCGCCCTGAGCGCACTGGCGTCCTCGATGCTCGCGGTCTCCCTGCTGTACCCGCTGCAGCTCTGGCAGGCGGTCGGGGACGGTGCCGTCCTGCTGGCCCTGGAGGCCTTCCTCCTCGCCATCGCCGCGGCACCGCGCACGGTCGCGGCCGACCAGGGCCCCCGCGCCCGGGCGCCCCGGATCAACCCGATCGGCCTGGGCATCACCGTCGCGGCGCTCTTCGGCCTCCCGCTGGCGCTGCTCGTCGCCGTGCTCCGGGGCCAGCAGCCCTCGCCCGTGGCCCTCGCGGGGGTGGCCGCCGTCGTGGCCCTGCTGCTGGTGCGCACCAGCCTGCGGGTGCGGGACAGCGGGCGGCTGGTGGCGGACCTGATGCGGACCGAGGAGGACTTCCGCGAGCTCGTGGAGTCCAGCACCGACGGGGTGGTCATCGTCGACGGCGACCTCCGCCTCCAGTTCACGTCCCGCGCCGCGCGCAGCCTGCTCGGTCTGGACGACCCGGGTGCCGGGATCCCGCTGCTCGACCTGGTCGACGCCGCCGACCGTGAGCGCGTCGGGCAGGAGCTGGCCGTGGGCGGCTCGGTGCTGCACTTCGGCGTCCCGGCCGACGACGACGGGCACACCGAGCTCGAGGTCACCCACCACGACCGTCCCGGCAGCGACCGCCGGGTGCTGCACCTGCGCGACGTCACCACCCGCCGCCGGCGCGAGCGCGAGCTCGAGCGGATGGCCTACACCGACCACCTCACCCGGGTGCCCAACCGCGCCCTGCTCTTCCAGGAGATGGGCAACGGCACCGCCGAACGCTGCCTGCTGGTCCTCGACCTCGACGGCTTCAAGGCGGTCAACGACGAGGCCGGGCACGAGGCCGGCGACCAGCTGCTGGTCGAGGTGGCCCGTCGACTGCGCTCGGCCGTCCGCGAGCAGGACGTCGTCGCCCGGCTCGGGGGCGACGAGTTCGCCGTCCTGGTCGAGGGCACGCTGCGCGAGGCCCGCGACACCGCCCAGCGGGTGGTCGACGCGCTCGCCCACCCGCACCGCACCGCGGCCGGCACCTACGCCGTCGGCGCCAGCGTGGGGGTCGCCCAGCTGCACCCCGGCGGGGGCCAGCTCGCCTTCCGGGAGGCCGACGCGGCCCTGCGGGCGGCCAAGCAGGCCGGCAAGGGCTGCGTCCGGGTGTGGGACGACGGCCGCGGCTCGCACTCCACCGACTCCGACGTCGCCGCCGCGCTCGCCGACGGCCAGGTCCAGCTCCGCTACACCCTGGCCGGCTCCGCGGAGTCCCCCGTGCTGGCCGTGCACGCCGTCCCGGTCTGGGTCCACCGCACCGCCGGCGAGCTGCCCGCCGCCGAGCTCTGGGCGGCCGGTGGCCGGCAGGGTCACGCAGCCGCCCTGCAGCGCTGGCTGGTGCACACCGCGACCGCCGAGGCGGCCACCCTGCCCGCGGACCTGACCCTCGCCGTCGACCTGCCCGCCGGGCACGTGCTACCCGAGCTGCTGGTCGCCGACGTCCGCACGGCCCTGGCCACCTCCGGCCTGCCCGCGCCCCGGCTCTCGGTGGCCGTCACCGAGGAGGCCCTGGCCACGGCGCCGGCCTCGCTGCCCCGGGCGCTGCACGTGCTGCACGCCGACGGCGTGCGGATCTGCCTGGACGACTACGGCATGGGCCAGACGCTCTACAAGCACCTGTCCCGCATCCCGCTGGACTCCGTCCGCGTGGACCTGTCGGCCCTGGGCGCCCGGGGCGACGAGGCCCGGGCCCTCCAGGTGCTCGCGGCCATCACCGCGACCGCCGACGCCTTCGGGATCACCACGATCGTGCACGGCGTGGAGGCCACCCCCCCTGCGCGACGCCGCCCTGGCGACCGGCGTGCGGATGGTGCGCAGCCGGGCCACCCCCCAGCTGGTCGACATCGGCGGGGTCCGCGCCCTGCTGGCCGAGGGCGCCCCGAGCGTCGGTGGCCGCTGACCTGCATCTCTGTTGTTCACTGACCCCGTGCGGACACCGGCGGCCACCTTCCTGGGCCACTCCACCGTCCGTCTCGAGCTCGCCGACCGGGTGGTGCTCACCGACCCGCTGCTCACCGGCGGGGTGGGTCCGCTGCGCCGCGTCGTCCCCCGGCTGAACCCCTCGGCGTGGGCCGACGTGGACCTCGTGCTCATCAGCCACCAGCACGGCGACCACCTGCACCTGCCCTCGCTGCGGACGCTGGGCCGCGGCACCCGCGTCGTCGTCCCCCGCGGGTCCGGGGCGTGGCTGCGCGGCAAGGGGTTCACCCGGGTCGAGGAGCTGGCGCCCGGTGAGGTGCTCACCGACGGCGCGCTGACCGTCACCGGGGTGCCCGCGCACCACAGCGGCCACCGGTGGGGCCCGCGCTCCGAGCGCGGCCCGGACGCCCTCGCGATGGGCCACCTGCTCTCCGACGGGACGACGACGGTCTACGCCGCCGGCGACACCGACGTGTTCCCCGAGATGTCCTCCCTGGGGACGATCGACCTCGCGCTGCTGCCCGTCTGGGGCTGGGGCACCTCCCTGGGCCCGGGGCACCTCGACCCGGCCGGCGCGGCCCTGGCCTGCGCGTTGCTGCACCCGCGGCACGCCGTCCCAGTGCACTGGGGCACCCTCGCAGCCGTGGGGACGACGACACTGCCGCGCGTGGGTCCCCTCATGCGCCGGCTGCTCGTCGACCCCCCGCACGACTTCGCCGCCGCGGTGGCCGCCGCCGGCCTGGACACCACCGTCCTCGTCACCGCCCCCGGCTCCCCGATCGCCTGGCCCGCCCCGTGAGCGTCACCGTGCTCGCCTCGGGGTGGACCGACGGGAGCTCGCTGGGCTACCCGGTGCTGTTCGGCGGCATCCTGCTCGGCTCGATCGTGCCCGTCGTCCCCACCGGGCCGCTGCTGTCGGTGGCGGCCGCGGTCGCGATGACCACCGACCGGCTGGAGATCGCCCTCGTCCTGGTGCTCGCCACCCTGGCCGCCTTCCTCGGCGACGTCGTGACGTTCTCCATTGCCCGGTTCGGCGGCCCGTCGGCGGTCCGCTGGGTCTCCCGCGGCCAGCACGCCTCCCGGCTGGAGGAGGTGCGCACCCAGTTCCGGGCGCACGGCTGGCAGATCGTCGTCGCCGGCCGGCTGCTGCCCGCCGGCCGCATCCCGGTGCTGGTCGCCACCGGCGCGCTGGCCTACCCCTGGCGCCGGCTGCTCCCCGCCTCGTTCGGCGCCGCCCTGCTGTGGGCGGTCGCCTACGCCCTGCTCGGCGTGGTCAGCGGCGGCATCTTCGACAACCCGCTGATCGCCACCCTGGTGGCCACCGGGCTGGTGCTGCTGGTGGGGCTGGTCGGCAACCTGGTGGCCTCCCGGCGCCGGAAGCGGAAGCAGCCGGTCGAGTGAGCGCCCCGCACCGTCCCCCCGGCCGGGTGCTCACCTCCGGCCGCGCCGTCGCCCGGGTGCTGCTGGTCTGGCTGCTCGCCACCCTGGCGCTGTGGGGCCTGGACCGCTGGCTCACCGGCTTCGCCATGGACGCGTGGTGGCAGCCGCCGGTCGCCGCGTTGCTGCTGGGCGTGCTGGCCGGTGTCGTCTGGCCGCTGCTCATGCGCATCGCGCTGCCGTTCGCGTTCGTGACGCTGGGCCTGGGCGGGTTCCTGGTGCTCGGCGCCGGCGTGCTGGGCGTCTTCTACGCCATCCCCGGGGTCGAGGTCACCTCCTTCCGGACGTCGATCGTGGTCGCGGTCGCGATGGCCGGGGTGGCGGCGGTGATCAGCAGCGCGCTGGCCCTGGACGAGGACGAGCTGTTCCACCGGCGGGCCCGGCGCAAGGCCGGCGACGGCACCCGGGACGACGTCCCCGGTGTGCTGTTCCTGCAGATCGACGGCCTCGGGCACGCGATCGCCCGCCGTGCCGTGCGGGACGGCACGATGCCCACGCTCGCCGCGTGGCTGCGCGCCGACAGCCACGTGCTCACCTCCTGGCACACCGACTGGAGCTCGCAGACCGGGGCCAGCGTCTGCGGGATCCTGCAGGGCGACAACTTCGACGTCGTCGCCTTCCGCTGGTACGAGAAGGAGCGCGACCGGGTGGTCACCGTCTCCCACCCGGGGGACGCCGCGCTGGTCGAGGCCCGGCACAGCGACGGGGCCGGGCTGCTGTCCGGGGGCGGCGCCGGGCGCGGCAACCTGTTCACCGGGGACGCCGACCACGTCTCGCTCACGATGAGCGCACTGCCCAAGCTGGTCGCCCGGGGCTCGCGGGCCGCCGACGCGCGCTTCGGCGCCGGCTACTACTCCTACTTCGCCAACCCGGTGAACACCCTGCGCACGCTGGCGGTGTCCCTGGTCGACGTGTGGCGCGAGCTGCGCGCGGCGGGCAAGCAGCGCCGCGCCGACGTCCGCCCCCGGGTGCGGCGCGGCGGCGTCTACCCGCTGGCCCGACCGGGGACGACGGTCATCGCCCGGGACGTCGTCGTCGCCGCGCTGATCGAGGACATGGTCGCCGGCCGCCCCGTCGCCTACGCGGACTTCCTGGGCTACGACGAGGTCGCGCACCACTCCGGGATCGAGCGCTACGACACCCTCGAGGTGCTGCGCAGCATCGACCAGCAGATCGGCCGGCTCTGGCGGGCCACCCAGCTCGCCCCCCGGCCCTACCACCTGGTCTGCCTCTCCGACCACGGCCAGACCCAGGGCCAGGCCTTCGCCGACCGGTTCGGCGAGACCGTCGAGGAGCTGGTCGGCCGGCTGTGCGGCGGTGTGCCGCAGACCCGCCGGCACCGCGGCCGGCACAAGCCGCTCGCCGGCCCCTCGGACAGCCGCCGCCCCGCGGAGGGCTGGCAGGTGGGCGCCGCGCTCGCCGAGGTGTCCACCGGGGACGGCCCGATCGCCCGCCGGCTGCGCGCCCGGGTGGAGACGGCCGGCTCGGCCGAGCACCGCCCCCGGGACGTCACCGGCGAGCCCGGCCGGACCGCGCGGGTGGCCCCCGGGGTGGTCTGCGTGGTCAGCGGGCACACCGCGCTGGTCAGCTTCACCGACCTGCCCGGCCGGGCCACCATCGAGCAGATCGAGCAGCGCTGGCCCGACCTGCTCCCCCGGCTCGTCGACCACGCCGGGGTGGGCTTCGTGCTGGTGCAGACCGCCGAGTTCGGCCCCGTGGTGCTCGGCCGCGACGGACTGCGCCGGCTGGACTCCGGCGTCGTCGTCGGCGAGGACCCGCTGGAGCCCTACGGCGAGCACGCCGCATCGCTGGTCGCCCGGGCCTCGACCTTCCCCCACTGCGCCGACCTGATGATCAACAGCCGGTACGACCCGGAGACCGACGAGGCCTCCCCCTTCGAGCCGCACGTGGGGTCGCACGGTGGGCTCGGCGGGCCGCAGCAGCACGGCTTCCTGGTCTACCCGTCGTCCTTCACCCCGCCCGGGGAGGTGGTCGGCGCCGAGGCGCTGCACCGGGTCCTCCGCGGCTGGCTCACCGACCTGGGCCACCCCGATCCCCGCGCCGCCGCGAGGGTGGAGGCGGCCGGCGGGTGAACGACCGGTGGACGGCGGGAACGGCCTGGTCAGGCTCCGTTACGGGCGTGTGCCCCGCGCCGCGCCGGACGTGAAGATCGCGTGAACCCGCCCCTGCGGACGCGACAGGAGAGGCAGGGGTGTCTGACAGTGGGCGCATGAGACCCGACGCCCGCGCCTGGTTCGAGCACCGCACCACCTCGGCCACCTCCCTGGCCGAGATCGACGTCCCCGCCCTGCTCGCGGCCAAGCGCCGCGGGGGCCACCGGATCTCGGTCGTGCTCCCCGCGCGCAACGAGGCGGCCACGGTCGGCGGGCTGGTCCGCGACCTGGTCACCCGCTGGGTCGAGGACGTGCAGCTGGTCGACGAGGTCCTGGTGATGGACTCCGACTCCACCGACGACACCGCCGCGATCGCCCGGGCCGCCGGCGCCGACGTGGTGGCCACCGCCGACGTGCTGCCCGGCCACGGGTCGCGCCGCGGCAAGGGCGAGGCGCTGTGGAAGTCCCTGGCCGCCACCAGCGGAGACCTGGTCGTGTTCATCGACTCCGACCTGCTCAACGACGTCAGCCACTACGTGCCGGGCCTGCTCGGCCCGTTGCTCACCGACCCGCGGGTCGACTACGTCAAGGGCTGCTACACCCGCCCGCTGTCCGTGGACGGCGAGGTGCGCGCGGCCGGCGGCGGCCGGGTCACCGAGCTCACCGCGCGACCGCTGCTCAACGCGCTGTGGCCCGAGCTGGCCGGCTTCGTGCAGCCCCTGGGCGGGGAGTACGCCGGACGGCGTTCGGCCCTGGAGCAGGTGCCCTTCGTCTCCGGCTACGGGGTCGAGGTGGGTCTGCTGGTCGACCTGCTGCAGGTCTGCGGCCTGCCCGGCCTGGCCCAGGTCGACCTCGGCACCCGGGTGCACTCGCACCAGACCGACGAGGCGCTCGGCGCGATGGCCGGTCAGATCCTGTCGACCGTGCTGGCCCGCTCCCAGCGCGGCAACCGGCACCGCTCGGCACCGGGCGGGCTGCTCACCCAGTTCGCGCACGACGGCGAGGGCTTCGTGCCCACCAGCATCCCGGTCGCGGTCGACCAGCGGCCGCCGATGGTGACCGTGGCCGACTACGTCGAGCGGTTCGCCGCCGTCAGCTGAGCGCGGTGGCGTCGAGGTCGGCGGCCAGGTCGCCCGGGGTGTCGTACAGAGCCACGGCGCCGGCCTCGCATCGTTCGTCGTCCCCGAAGCCACCGGAGCGGACGGCGATGGCGGGCATGCCGGCCCGCTTCGCCGCCTCCACGTCGAACACCGAGTCCCCGATCAGCACGGCGGGTGCGTCCGCGGGCTCGCCCAGCTTGCGCAGCGCGGTCTGCAGCAGGTCCGGCGCGGGCTTGGAAGACTCGACGTCGTCGCTGGTGGTCCAGTCCTCGGCGAGATCCCGGGCGTCGAGCAGGTCGAGGTAGCCGTCGACCTGCGACTGCTTGCCGGAGCTGGCGAGCACCAGCCGGTGGCCGCGGTCGCGGATCGCCACCAGCAGGTCCCGGGCGCCGGGCAGCGGGGACAGCTCACCGAGCAGGGGTTCCACCTCGGCCGCCCAGCGGTCCCGCACCTCGTCGCCGACCCGGTCCTCCAGCTCCTGCCCGCCGATCGCGGCCACCAGCTGGTCCCCGCCCATCCCGATCAGCCGGTGCAGCCGCCACACCGGGAAGGTCTCCCCCACCGAGCGGAACGCCCGGTACCAGCCCAGCGCGTGGTGGTAGTTCGAGTCGACGAGGGTGCCGTCGACGTCCAGGACAGCGATCACGGGTGCGGGCACGGTCCCCGCGGTGCCCAGGGGCCGGTGGGCTCAACCCGAGGTGGTCTGCTCCGCGCAGTCGGCCAGCAGGGCGTCGGCGACGGGCAGGTCGTCGACGTCGAGCTCGACGTCGGCGCCCTCGTCGTCGACCGCGCCCTGCTCGGCGAACGTGTCCAGCGTGCTGCCGGAGACGTCGGCGTCCAGCAGGCCCGCGGCGAAGCAGTCGGCCAGCGCGGCGGGGGCGCCGTCGTCCTGCAGGGCGGCGCTGATCGTCGAGGCCGCGGGCGGGCTGCCGCAGCCGGCCAGCATCAGCGCGCCGACCAGCAGCAGGGGCGCTCTCACCCGACCCGCACCTCGACGTCCTCGGCGGAGTCGTCCACGCCCCAGTACCCGGCCACGCCCTGGGCCTCGGGGAACGCCGCGACGTAGGACCACAGCAGGTCCTCCCGCCGGGTGCCGTCGACGGTGAGGTGGGCGTAGCTCGCCACGCCCTTGTAGGGGCACTCGCTGCGGGTGTCCGACGCCGTCAGCGCTGCCGGGTCGACCGTCTCGCGGGGCAGGTACCAGCGGGTGGGCAGGCCGGTCTCGTACAGCGCGACGGCCCGGTCGGTCCGTGCGACGACGGTGCCGCCCACGGTGACGGTGACCTCACGGCTGCTGCGCCGGGTGTCCACCCGGTGGAAGGGGTCGCGCGGATGGCCGCCGAAGACCAGCTCGTCCTCCTCGTACCAGGCGTCCAGCTCGCCGAAGTAGAAGGCGACGAGCCCGGCCAGCTCGGGGACGGCGTCCAGCGGCTCGGGGTAGCCCCAGACGGCGTCCTCCACCACCCGGTCGCCGACGGTGAGCGACCAGTAGACGGCGTCGCCCTTGAACGGGCAGTGCGTGCTGGTGGCGGTCGGGGTGAGCAGGTCGAACCGGACGTCCTCGCGCGGCACGTACCACTGGGGCAGCAGCGCGCTCTCGTGCAGCAGCACCGCCCGCTCGGTGTCCACGACGGTCTGACCGGCCAGGACGCCGCGGACCCGCTGGGGCACGGCGTGCAGGTAGAGGAGGTGGGCCGGGGCGGCGGACAGGTCGACGTTGAACCGCCCGCGGTTGGCGTGCGCGAGCGGGCCGGGGCCGGTGGTCAGCGACATGCCGCACAGTCTCCCCCCGGCGGCGGGCGGGCCGCCGCTGCGTGCGGCAGGATCGCCGGGTGCCGTCTGACCCGTCCCCGGCCGCCGCTCCCCCGGCTCTGCCCGAACCGTCGGGCATGGTCTCCCGCTGCCCCGGGTGCGGCGCCGTGCTGGCCGCGGTCCCCGGTCTCGAGGTCCGACACGAGGGCGCCTCCCCCGCCTGCACCCGGCTCTTCGACGTCACGGTCCGGGGCCTGCGCGACGAGGCCCCCAGCGACCTGCGGGCCGCCGGCGTCCTGGAGCTGGCCGAGGCCACCTACGACGCCCAGCACCCGCTCGGGGACGACGCGGCGGCACTGGCCCGGCTGCGGCAGCTGCTCGGCGACGGGTCGGCGGCCCCCGCCGTCCGGCCCGAGCAGTGGACGACGACGGTCGCCGACGTCGCCGCCGACCTCGACGTGGTGGACCTGCCCGCGCTGGTCCGGTCCTGGTCGGCCGCCGTCGTCGGGGACTGGACGGGCGTCACGACCCGCCGCTGACGCGCTTCCCCCGGGCGTGACCCCTGCCTACGCTGCCTGCGTGCAGGAGGGCAGCGACCGGCGGGCGCGGAAGAAGGCACTGACGCGCACCGAGATCCGTGACGCCGCACACCTGCTGTTCGCCGAGCGGGGCTTCGACGCGGTGACCATCGCCGACGTCGCCGAGCGGGCCGACGTGGCCGTGCAGACCGTCTTCAACCACTTCGCGGCGAAGGAGGACCTCTTCTTCGCCGACCGCACCCCGTGGGTGGACCGGCCCGCCCAGGCCGTGCGGGAGCGGTCCGACGGCGTCGGGCCGGTCGCGGCGCTGCGCGACTTCCTGCAGCGGGAGATCAACTCCTACCCCGCCTCGGTCAGCCGCCCGGAGCGACGGCGCTACCTCGAGGTGCTCAGCGAGTCAGACGCCCTGCGTGCGGCCGAGTCACAGCGCTACCGGGTGGCCGAACGGACCCTGGCCCGCGCCGTCCTGGAGGCGTGGGAGACCGACTCGCCTCGACTGAAGTTGTCCGCCGACCTGGTCGCCGGCCAGTTCCTCAGCGCCGCCCGGGTGCTGATCGTGGCCCAGCGGCGGCTCATCCTCAGCGAGCAGGCCGACGTCACCGACGCCGACATCGCGGCCACGACCACCGCGGTCTTCGACGCGATCGCGGCGGGGCTGCAGGTGCTCGACGACCGGGCTCAGGCCGAGAGCACCGCTGCCGGCTCGACGACGGGCAGCAGCACCTCGGCGACGAGCTCGTCGACCTCAGCGTCGGTCAGCGGCACCGCGAAGGCGGTGTAGCGCTCCCACCACAGGGCCTGGACCAGCGTGCCCAGCAGCGCGCGCCGGTTCTCCGGGACGACGACGCCCCGGTCGGCCGAGCGGTCGGTGATCTCGGTGAGCACCGCGGCCAACGGCTGGACGACCGCCGAGTCGAGCCCGGCACGCAGCTCGGGGTCGTGCCGGGCGGCGCCGACCAGGCTGGCCGCGGCGCGCTCCTCGCGGTCCAGCGGGCGCGTCCAGGGGCCGAGCAGCTCGGTGAGGTCGCCGCGTACGGAGCCGGAGTCCTCCGGGGTGCGGACCAGCTGGAAGCCGGTGACCGCGTGCCGGGCCAGCGCCGCCATCGTGGGCCAGCGCCGGTAGATGCCGGCCTTGCCGGCCCGGGCACGGGCGGCGACCCGGTCGCTGTTGAGCCGGCCCCACCCCTCGTCGGCCAGGATGTCGACCGCCACCGAGGTCAGCTGGTCGCTGAGCTCGGGGCTGAGGGGCCGTCCTGGGGAACGCACCAGCGCCGGTGCGGGAACGTCATTGGTGCTCGTCACAACCCCATGGTGCCTCTAGGAGTGGAGTCACCACAACGACCGACGTCCGACAATTCCGCGTGTCCCTTACGCCGTCAGCCTGGTGTCACTCGGCGTGACGAAAACAGGTCGTCACGTGTTCAACCAGTCACCTCAGCCGGCGGCGGACTCCACGTGCACCCGGATCCCGGCGCCGTCCTCCACGAGCCAGCCGTGCTGCTCGGCGTAGCGGAGCATGCCGACCCAGCCCGGGTCGGTGTCCGGCAGCTGCGCAGCGGCCCGCAGCGCGGCCGTGTCCAGCACCGCGTCGTCCGGCCCGTCGAGCCGGCCCAGACCGGCCGCGCGCAGGGCGGCGTCGGCCTCCGCGGCGTCGACCACCCCCAGCGCGAGGTGCAACCTCGTCAGGTCGTCCACGTCGACCACCCGGACGTCGTCCGGGCCCAGCACCTCGACGATCACGTGCGCCTCCTCAGACGTGCCAGGGGAACCGGCTGAAGTCCGCCGGCCGCTTCTCCAGGAAGGAGTCCCGCCCCTCGACGGCCTCCTCGGCCATGTAGGCCAGCCGGGTGGTCTCCCCGGCGAACAGCTGCTGACCGACGAGCCCGTCGTCGATGGCGTTGAAGGAGTACTTGAGCATCCGCTGCGCGGTCGGGCTCTTGGCCACGATCCGCCTGCCCCAGTCCAGGGCGGTGGCCTCGAGCTCGGCGTGCGGGACGACGGCGTTGACCATGCCCATCCGGTGCGCGTCGGCCGCGGAGTACTCGTCACCGAGGAAGAAGATCTCCCGGGCGAACTTCTGCCCCACCTGGCGGGCCAGGTAGGCCGAGCCGAACCCGCCGTCGAAGCTGCCCACGTCGGCGTCGGTCTGCTTGAACCGGGCGTGCTCGGCGCTGGCCAGGGTCAGGTCGCTGACCACGTGCAGGCTGTGCCCGCCGCCGGCCACCCAACCGGGGGTCACCGCGATGACGACCTTGGGCATGAAGCGGATCAGCCGCTGCACCTCCAGGATGTGCAGCCGCCCGCTCACCCCGGCGCCGGCCTCGTAGCCGTACTTGCCGCGCACCCGCTGGTCCCCGCCGGAGCAGAAGGCCCAGCCGCCGTCCTTGGGGCTCGGGCCGTTGCCGGTGAGCAGCACGCAGCCGACGTCGGTGGCCAGCCGGGCGTGCTCCAGGACCTGCAGCAGCTGGTCGACGGTCTGCGGCCGGAAGGCGTTGCGGACCTCGGGTCGGTCGAAGGCCACCCGCACGACGCCGGCGTCCACCGCCCGGTGGTACGTCAGGTCGGTCAGGCCCTCGAAGCCCTCGACGGTCTGCCAGGCGGCCGGGTCGAACGTCTCGGAGACGCCCTCGAGTGCACTCACGCAGGCGACCGTAGCCCGCGCGCGCCCGACCCAGAACCCGCAGGGTGGGCCCATGCGCGTCGGCACCCTGAACCTGGCCTCCGGGCGCGACTCCTCGGGCCGGTCCGCCTCCCGCGACGACCTGTCGGGCGCCCTCGCCGACCTGGACGTCGACGTGCTGGCACTCCAGGAGGTCGACGTCGAGCAGGCGCGTTCGCACCGGGTGCACCAGCCCGCCGCGGTGGCCGAGGCGGTCGGGGCCACCGACTGGCGGTTCGCCCCGACCCTGGCCGGCACGCCCGACCCGTTCGCCTCCTGGACGGCGCTGGACGGCGTCCTCCAGGGGCCCGGCGACGCCGTCACCGGACCGCACTACGGGGTGGCGCTGCTCAGCCGGCTGCCGGTGCGCCGCTGGCACGTGCTGGGTCTGCGGGCCGGCCCGCTCAAGCTGCCGCTGGTGGCACCGGACCCGCGCACCGGCGACCGGAAGCTGTGGTGGTTCCCCGACGAGCCCCGCGCCGCGATCGCCGCCGAGCTCGACGGGGTGACCGTCGTCGGCACGCACCTGTCCTTCTCCGCCCCCTCGGCGGCCCGGCAGCTGCGCCGGGTGCACCGCTGGACCCGCTCGCTGCCCGGCCCGGTGCTCGTCGCCGGCGACCTCAACCTCGGCGGCTCGCTGTCCTCGGTGGTCACCGGTGGCCGCCGGCTGGTCAGCGAGCGCACCTGGCCGGCCCCGGACCCCAAGGTGCAGTTCGACCACCTGCTGTCCCTGGGCGGCCTGGTCGGCACCGACCCCGTCGTCACCCGGCTGTCCCTCGGGGACCACCGGATGGCCGCGGTCACCGTCGTGCCGGGCTGACCTCCGTGGCCGGGAGCCGGCGGTCGACCAGCCGGAACAGCAGCAGCAGGGCGATCGCCAGCACCGCGACGAACGCCAGGTTGCGCAGCGCGGTCGGGTAGCCGATCTCGACGACGTCCATGAACGGGTAGGGGTACCAGTCGGTGAGCGCGCCCAGCGCCAGCGCGTAGCCGATCCAGCCCACCGGCCAGGCCATCGACCAGCCCACGGTGTGCCCGGTGACCCGCGGGCGCGGCCCGAAGGCCAGCCAGCCCACGACGGCGAGCAGCGGCGCGGCGTAGTGCAGCCCCGCGTTGGTCCACCACCCCAGCCCGACCGGGTCCAGCGTCGGGCCCAGCACGAACACGTAGACCAGCCCGGTCACCGTGATGCCCAGCAGCGCGGTCAGCCGGAGCACCCGCCAACCCCGGCCGTCGTGGTCGGGGTCCCGGGTCAGCGGCAGCACCGCGGCCAGCAGCAGCAGGTTGCTCTGGACCGTGAAGTAGGAGAAGAACCGCAGCACCCGCATCCCGGTGCCCGGGTCGTTCGTCGGCACCAGCACGTTCGCGCCGGTCACCGCCCGGCCGAGCTCGGTGAGCACGGAGACGGTCACCAGCACCGCGAGCACGGTGTGGAAGACCCGGGCAGCGGTCCGTCGGTCGGTCACCGCGGGATCATCGCCCGGCGCGGGCCCGGCTGACCAGCACCGTGCCGGACCCCGCCGCCAGCAGCAGGCCACCGCCCAGGGCGAGCAGGCCGACCGGGGTGCCGGTGGCGGCCAGCTGCGGGGCGGGGGTGACGGCGACCGGGGCCACGGGGACGGCGCCCGGCGCGGAGGACGTCGCGGTCGGCGTCGCGGGTGGGGTCGTCGGCGGGGTGACCGGGGGCGCTGCCGCGACCGGCAGGGCGGCGCTCACGTCGAGGACGTCGCCGTCGGACAGGTCGACCGACACGGTGGTCGGTGCGGCGTCCACCCCGGCCGGCGGAGCGACGACGACCACCACCGGCTGGGCGACGACGGCGGGGAAGTCGAACGCGCCGTCGGGACCGGTCACCGTGCTGGCGGGGGCGTCGGTCGCCGGATCGACCAGCGGCTCGCCCTCGGGGGTCTCCAGGGTCACTGTCAGGCCCGCGACCGGGGCCTCGGGGGTGGCCGGTGGCGGGGTGACGGTCCCGGAGAGGGTCGCGGCCAGGGCGGCGACCCAGAGCTGCGCGGTGGGCGTGGTGCCGACCGTGGGCCGGCGGGTGGAGACGAGGGTGACGGAGGTGACCTCCGCGGTCGGCCGGAACCAGGCGGACGCTCCCTCGGAGTCCAGACCCGTGGCGTTGTCGGCGGTCCCGGCGACGGTGACGGCACCCCCGGCCGAGCTGATCGCCGGGACGTTGCCGGCCTCCGGGCCGGGGCACACCCCTGGGTCGGTGCTGTCGGCCGGGTCTGCGCCGCACAGGGAGAACGCGGCCTGCACCCCCAGCTCCGCGGCGGTGAGGGGCTGCTGGTCGGCACCGGTGCCGGTGACCACGAACGACTCGGCGTCGACGTCGCCGAGCGCGAAGCCCCAGGAGCCGGCCGGTGCAGGGGAGGCGAGGGTGAGGACGGTGGTCGTCGCCTGGGCACCGGTCCGGACCGAGAGGTAGGACTGCCCGGCCGACGTGCCGAAGACGGCCCCGAACGGGGTGGCCGCGTTCAGGAAGAGGGCGGACGTCGTCGGCGTGGTCGGCGCCAGCCCACTGGTCGTCGACCGCTCGATGCCGGGGAAGCCCACCACCGCGGTGTCGTAGCTGCCGGCAGCGGCACCCCCACCCGTGGGCAGCCCGTAGGCGCCCCGCGGCGGGGCGGCGGCCGCGACCCCCGGGAGGGCGACGGCACCGACGAGAGCGGCGGCGAGGGACGTGAGGACGAGGCGCGGCAGGCGCATCCGGTGGACTCCGCAGTTCGAGGGGTGACCCGTGCCCGACGATCCTGCACGCTCCCGTTCCGGCACAGGACGAGCCGCGCCGACGTCCACCCGAACGTGTCAGCCCAGGAGCGGCAGCAGCGTGGGGAGCGAGGCGGCCAGGCCCGGGTGCAGCGGCACCCCGAGGTCGGTGGGCGACAGCCAGGCCACCCCGACGCTCTCGTCGTTGAGCTGCAGGTCCGCCGGCTCCAGGTCACCGACCGGGGTGGCCAGCACGGTGGTGTAGCTCCAGCCGCCGTGGTCGTCGACGCTCTGCGCGCCCAGGACCAGCGCCGACGCCGTCAGCCCCAGCTCCTCCCCCGCCTCGCGCAGCGCACCGTCCACCGCGGACTCGTCCGGGTGCAGCGCCCCGCCGGGGGTGCCCCAGGTGCCGCCGTGGTGGCTCCACTCGACCCGGTGCTGCAGCAGCAGCTCCACGCCGTCGGCCCCCCGGCGATGCACCAGCAGCCCGGCCGCCCCGGCCAGCCCCCAGTGCCGGTGGCCCAGCGAGCAGCGCGTCCAGCCGTCGGTGGGTGACCTCACCGCCCCATCCTCCCCTGCCGCGCGGGCAGCCGGCGGGTGGTTCCCCCCGGTGGCGGGCCGTTGCACCGGTCCACCACCGTGCAGAACGGCCCCCGACCCCGAGGAGCAGACCCAGGCCCGACGCGCTCGCCGGCGTCCACACCCGCCGGCGGTGTCCACAGATCCGTTCCCCGGACCCCGGGCGGCCGCGGCGCGGGTCACGGTCGGGGCATGACCCTCGTGCTGCCGCTGACCACCCGGGAGGCCGCGCGCCACCGGTTGGGCCTCGTCACCCGCCCTGCCCTCCTGGCCCGTGGGGTGACCGACCGGGAGATCGCGGCGGCCGTCCGTGCGGGCGAGCTGCGCCAGGTGCGGCGGGGCGCCTACGTCTCGGCCGCCGACCTGGCCGAGGTCGAGCGCACCCGTCGACTGCCGGGACTGCGGGCCCTGGCGGTGAGCGCGGCCGTCGGCGGCGGAGCGGCGCCGCTGGCCGCAGGCACGGCCGCCTGGGTCTGGGGCCTGCCCCGCTCGGCCCGTCGCCACGGCACCGTCGACCGGGTCCACCTCGTCGACCCGGCCGGGGTGGGTGGCCGGGGCCGCGACTGGGTGCTCCACCGGGCAGCCCTGCCGACGGACGAGGTGACCCGCCGGGGCGCCTACCTGCTCACCACCCCCGGTCGGACGGTGGTGGACGTGGCCCGGACCTGGCGGGAGGTCGATGCCGTGGCTGCCGCCGACGCCGCGCTCCTCCGAGGGCTGACCACACGCGAGGAGCTGGTCGAGACGCTCGAGCGACACGCCACCGTTGCCGGCACACCCGCGGTGCGGCGGGTCCTGGAGCTCGCGGACGGCCGGGCGGAGAGCTGGCTCGAGACCTGCGGTCGACTGGCCTTCGCGGCCGGTGGACTGCCGCCCTTCGTCCCCCAGGTCGAGATCTGGCTCGACGGCGAGCTGCTCAAGGTGGTCGACGGGTGGTACCCCGAGGCGGCGCTGGCCGTGGAGTTCGACGGACGCTCGAAGTACCTGGGCCCAGCCGACCAGCGGACCGACGTGTGGGAGGAGAAGCGCATCGAGGACCTGCTGCGGTCGTTCGGCATCCGCTTCGTCCGGATCACCTACCGGATGCTGGCCGAGGAGTGGTCACGACTGCGGGCCCGGGTGCTGCGGGAGCTGGCGCTGCCCGGCCCGCGGCACCGCGAGTTCGGCGAACGGGCCCGCCCGGTCGGGAAGGTCCGGACCGGGACGGCTGACGACGGCTGGCTGTGGCGGGCCCAGGACACCCTGGGTGGCCCCCTCGGCCCCGGTGGGACCGGGGGCGCGGGTCACTTCTGACGGTGGCGGGGCGTTGCACCGGCTCGCCACCGTGCAGAACGGCCCGCCACCCCTGGTTCAGCGGCGGGCCGGACGGCGGCGGGAGCTGATCACGCCGGTGTCGAAGCCGGCCAGGTGCAGGCCGCCGTGGAAGCGGGCGTGCTCGATCTTCAGGCAGCGGTCCATGACCACCTCGAGGCCGGCGTCGGTGGCCTTCGCGGCCAGGGCGTCGTCGGAGAGCCCCAGCTGCAGCCAGAAGGTGCGCGCGCCGACCGCGATCGTCTCCTCGAGCACCCCGGGCAGGTCGGCGGGCTTGCGGAAGACGTCGACCAGGTCCGGGACGCCGGGCAGCTCGGCCAGCGACGGGTACACCGGCCGGCCGAGGATCTCGCTCACCCGCGGGTTGACGAACCAGACCTCGTACGGCGTGGTCGACAGCAGGTAGGTGGCCACGAAGTAGGAGGCCCGGGACGGGTTGTCCGAGGCGCCCACGACGGCGACCGTGCGGGTGCGGTCGAGGATCGTCTGCCGTTCGCCGGCGGTCGGGTTCACGCCCGCACCGCCTGGGTCAGCGCCTGGTCCAGGTCCCACAGCACGTCCTCCACGTCCTCGAGCCCCACCGAGATGCGGATCAGGTCCGGGGACACCCCACCGGTCTCCAGCTGCTCCACCGAGAGCTGGCCGTGCGTGGTCGAGCCCGGGTGGATGACCAGGGTGCGGGCGTCGCCGATGTTGGCCAGGTGGCTGCACAGCTCCACCGACTCCACGAACCGCCGGCCGGCCTCGCGGCCCCCGACGACGCCGAAGCTGAACACCGCCCCCGGGCCCTCGGGCAGGTACTTCTCGGCCAGCGCGTGGTGCGGGTGGTCGGGCAGCCCGGAGTACCGCACCCAGGCGACCCGCTCGTCGGCGTCGAGCCACTCGGCGACGCGCTGGGCGTTGGCGACGTGCTCACGCATCCGCTGCGGCAGCGTCTCCACGCCCTGGATGAGCAGGAACGCGCTGTGCGGGCTGAGCGAGGCGCCGATGTCGCGCAGCTGCTCGCTGCGCAGCTTGGTGAGGAAGCCGTACTCGGCGAAGTTGCCCCACCAGGAGATGCCGCCGTAGGACTCCGTCGGCTCGGTCATCTGTGGGAAGTTGCCGTTGTCCCACGGGAAGGTGCCGGCGTCGACGACGACGCCGCCGATCGTGGTGCCGTGCCCGCCGATGAACTTGGTCGCCGAGTGGATCACGAGGTCGGCACCGTGCTCGATCGGCCGGCAGAGGTACGGCGTCGCCGTGGTCGCGTCGACCACCAGCGGGATGCCCGCGGCGTGCGCGACCTCGGCCAGGCCCGCGATGTCGCTGACCTCGCTGCCCGGGTTGGCCACCACCTCGGCGAACAGCAGCTTGGTGCGCGGGGTGATCGCCGCGGCGTAGTCGGCCGGGTCGTTGCCCCGCACGAACGTGGTGGTCACCCCGAACCGGCGCAGCGTGACGTCGAGCTGGGTGATCGTGCCGCCGTAGAGCGAGGCCGCGGCGACGATCTCGTCCCCGGCGCCGGCGAGCGCGGCGAAGGTCAGGAACTCCGCGGACTGCCCGGACGACGTCGCCACCGCCCCGAGCCCGCCCTCCAGCGAGGCCATCCGCTCCTCGAACGCGGCGACCGTCGGGTTGCCGATCCGGGTGTAGACGTTGCCGTACTTCTGCAGTGCGAACAGGTTCGCGGCGTCGTCGGCGCTCTCGAAGACGTAGCTGGTGGTCTGGTAGATCGGCACCGCCCGCGCCCCGGTCGTGGGGTCGGGCTGACCCCCGGCGTGCAGGGCCCGGGTGCGGAAACCCCAGTTGCGATCGGCCATGCCGTCAGTCTCCCCCGACGGTTGCGATCCCGGCCCGGCGGGCACGAGGCGTGGAGACATCCGACGAGCGAAGGAGAACGACATGGCCAGCGGAGTGGCGAGCGTGTGGGTGCCCGTGGACGACATGGAGCGGGCCCGGGCCTTCTACCGGGACGTCCTGGGCCTGCCCGAGGGCAAGGTCACCGAGGACTGGAGCGAGTTCGACGCCAACGGCCTGATGATCGGGCTGAACGGGCGTGAGGACACCGGCCACTCGCACGGCGGCGCGGTGATCACCTTCCAGCCCGACGGCGGCATCGAGTCCGAGGTCGAGCGGCTCCAGGGCGCCGGGGTGGAGTTCACCGGCGGGATCAGCGAGCACCCGTGGGGCAAGATCGCGCCCTTCAAGGACACCGAGGGCAACGACCTGCAGTTCTACGCACCCCCGGCGTGAGGTGCGTGCCGGGGCCGCCCTGCGGCCCCGGCACACTGCGCGCATGACCACGACCGTGCAGTTGCGTCGCTACGCCGTCGAGCCGGGCCGGATGGCCGACTTCCTCGCCTGGTTCCCCTCGATCGTCCCGGTCCGCCGGCAGTACGGCTTCCGGGTGCTCCAGCCGTGGGTGGACGAGACCAACGACGCCTTCGTCTGGGCCGTCGAGCTCGACGGCGACGAGGACCGCTTCCGCGAGGTGGAGGCCACCTACAACGCCTCGGCCGAGCGTGCCACCGCCTTCGAGACCTTCCCGAAGGTGATCACCAGCCAGGTCAACTCGTTCGTCCGGCCGGCTCTCTGACCTCGGCGGGCTCGTCGTCGGAGCCGTCGGGCTGCTCCTGCAGCGCGTCACGGCGGAACCGCCAGACCAGGCCGAGGACGACGAGCTCGACGGTCGCCGCCCCCGCGGCGACCCACTGCTCGGTGTAGAAGAGCAGCACGTTGACCAGGGTGAGGGCCAGCAGCAGGCCGCCCTGGCCGATCTCCACCCCCGCGCCGGTCGCGGCCCCGGAGCAGCAGCACGGCCGCGACCAGCAGCAGCACGCCGACGACCAGGTCCAGGCCGACCCGCAGGAGCAGCAGCGTGACGCCCAGCCCGTCCTGGATGCCCACCCGGGCGTAGTCGTTCGCCGCGTCGGCCAGCGACGTCGTCGTCCCGTCGAGCAGGTCGACGCCGATGGTGGCGACCACCGCCAGGTCGCCGACGGCGACCACCCCCAGCGCGACCAGGGCGCCGACGGTGAGGCGGCGCAGCCGGGGACCGGCGAGGTGCCGGTCGGCCCAGGCCCCGGCCCGGTCGGCCAGCCTGCGCAGCCGCCCCGGCTCCTCGATGCCGCCGTCCAGGGCGCCGCTGCGGGTCAGCTCGAGCAGCTCGCCCGCCAGCCGGGACAGCCGTTCGACGTCCGAACGGCCGGCGGACTCCAGCCGCCGCTCCAGCTCGCGCCGGTCGTCCCGGGAGAGGTCGCGGTCGACCACGTCGCCGAGCAGCTCGAGGGCGGCGTGCAGCTCGGCGCGGGGCGAGTCGTCGCGCTGTCCGCGCACCCGGAAGTACAGCCAGAGCGCCAGCACGAACACCGCGTAGGCCACCGGCGCGGCGGCGGCGAAGAAGTAGTCGTTGTCGACGGTGATGAACTTGCCGATCTCGTCGACGAACAGCCCGGCACCGATGCCGGTGAGCAGCCCCGCCCAGGGCAGCGCGGAGCGGTTGGCCAGCACCAGCGGCAGCACTCCACCGACGAAGAGCAGCAGTCCGCCCCACACCGCGTGGGCGATGTGCAGGGTGTCCCCGCCCACGGTGGGGTAGTCGGTCAGCTCGAGGTACAGCCGGGTGACCACGATGGAGCCGCCGAAGCCCAGCAGCACCAGCTGCAGGTAGCGGTCGGCGTCCAGCCGTCGCACGAGGTGGTCGAGTCGTCGGCGGAGGGAGGCGGGCACGTCGTCGACTGCCCCGCCCCCGACACGGCCAACCACCCCGTGACCTGGGTGTGACCGATGCGGCACGATCGGGTCCAGGAACACCCGGGAGGGTGGGAAGCGGCACTCCCGGGTTCATGAGGGGGGCCGGACTGACGATGGGGAGGACGTGGGCGACGCGATGGTGGTGACGGGCGGGCAGGCAGCGGGTGCCGCCGTGCCTGTTGCCGTGCCCTCGACCGCGCCCACCGCCGCCCGCCTCGAGGCCACCCTCGACGACCTCGAGGCCCTCTCCCGCTTCGACCGGGACATGGACCTGGCCGCCCGCGGCGCCGAGGTGGCCGCGGCCGACGCCCGTGCTCTCGGGCTCACCGAGTTCGAGCTGCGGGCCGACCTGGTGGCCGCCGACGTCCGCCGTCGCCGCGGGCACGTGGCCGAGGCCGGCCGCACCGCGCACGACGTGCACCGCTGGGCGACCGACCACGAGGCCACCCACCTGCTCTCCCGCAGCCACTTCCTGCTGGCCTCGGTGTTCCAGGAGCTGGGCGACCTCGCGGTGGCCCTGGAGCACGCCGTGCACGCCGTCGAGCTGCTGGCCGACGACGCCCCGGCACAGCTGCAGATCGACCACCGCGTGCGGCTGGCCGACTGCCTGGGCCTGCAGGCCGACGCCACCGCCCAGCACCGCTACTCCGAGGTGCTCGAGCGGGCCGAGGCCCTGGGCGACCTGGACCGGCTGCTCCTGATCCTCAACAACAGCGCCTACACCGCCTCCCTGGCCGGGGTGCACGACACCGCGCTGGAGCGCTCCACCCGGCTGCAGGCGCTGTCGGCCCAGCACGGCATCGGGCTGGACGTCGGCCGGCTGGACACCGTGGCCCGGGTGCTCGTCGGGCTCGGCCGCCTCGACGACGCCGAGGCGGCACTGCGGCCGGCGCTGACCCCGGAGGTGCTCGCCGGCTCCCCCGACGGGGACGACGGTGCCGACTTCCTCCTCACCCACGCCGAGGTGCAGCGCGCCCGCGGCCACCTCGGCGAGGCCCAGGCCAGCCTGGACGAGTGCGTCCGGCGGTGCGAGACCCACGGGCTGACCGCCATCCGGGTGCGTGCCCGCCGCGCCCAGGCCGAGCTGCACGCCGCGCAGGGTGACTTCGAGGCCGCCTACACCGAGCACGTGACCTACACCCGCGACGCGCTGGACCAGCTCGACGCCCAGCGGGACTCCCGGGCCCGCACGCTGCAGGCGATGTACGAGACCACCGAGGCCCGCCGGCAGAGCCGCCGGTACCGCGAGCTGTCGCTGCGCGACCCGCTGACCGGGCTCTACAACCGCCGCCACGTCGACGACCAGCTGCCCGCCCTGCTCGTGCAGGCCGCGGTGCAGGGCCAGGCCACCGAGGTCGCTCTGCTGGACCTGGACCACTTCAAGGCCGTGAACGACACCTGCTCCCACGAGGTGGGCGACGAGGTGCTCCGCCGGGTCGCCTCGCTGCTGGAGGGTGCCGTGACGCCCGAGCCGCCGGGTTCCTTCGCGGCCCGGATGGGCGGGGAGGAGTTCCTGCTGGTGCTGGTCGGGCTGGACGCCGAGACAGCCGCGCGACGCCTGGAGGAGGTCCGCCGGTCCATCGCCGAGCACCCGTGGGAGTCGCTCACCGGCGCCGTCCCGGTGACGGTCAGCATCGGTGCCACCAGCACGCGGTGGTCGGCCACGGCCGCCCCCTCGGAGCTGCTCAGCCGCGCCGACGGGCACCTCTACGAGGCCAAGCGCACCGGCCGCGACCGGGTGGTCGACGACCGGGTCACCCCGGCAGCGACCGGCTGATCCCGCGCGCGGCCGCCATCACCCCGGGCACGAAGGGCCGGACGACGGCGGCGGACTCCCCGCGCACCACGATCGACAGCGCCGCGACCACCTGCCCGCGCTCCCACACCGGCGCAGCGACCGACACCGCGTCGTCGGTGACCTGCCGGTCGCTGACCGCGTGCCCGGCGCGGCGCACCTCGGCCAGCACCCGGCGCAGCCGACCGGGGTCGACCACGGTGTGCCGGGTGTGCCGCTGCAACGGGGCGCCCAGCACCTCCTCCTGCACCTCGACCGGGGCGTGCGCCAGCAGCACCAGCCCCACCCCGGTGGGCGGCAGCGCGAACCGCCCGCCCACCCGGGTCAGCACGGTCACCGCGCCCCGGGCGGCGAACCGCTCGACGAAGACCACCTCGGCCCCGTCCCGCACCGCGAGCTGCACGTTCTCGTGGGTGACCTCGTACAGGTCCTCCATGAACGGCAGCGCCACCTCGCGCAGCCCCAGTCCCCGCGGGGCGAGCGCCCCGAGCTCCCACAGCCGCAGGCCCACGCGGTAGCCGCCGTCCGCGTCGCGCTCCAGGCCACCCCACGCGGTGAGCTCGGCGACCAGCCGGTGCGCGGTGGACAGCGGCACCCCCACCGCCCGGGCCAGCTCGGAGAGGGTGAGCACCGGACGGTCCCGGCCGAAGGCGTCCAGGACGGCGAGCAGCTTGCCGTTCGCCGTCCTCACCGCGGCAGTGTCACAGCTCCAGGACGAGCCGTGGCCCGGCAGCGCGCGAGACGCAGACGAACATCGTGTCGTGGGCGGCCTGCTCGTCGGGGGTGAGCAGGGAGTCCCGGTGGTCCACCTCGCCGGCCAGCACCGCGGTCTCGCAGGTGCCGCAGGTGCCCTCCTGGCAGGAGGAGAGGACGTCGACCCCCGCGGCCTCGAGCGCGGCCAGCACGGACTGCTCCGGGGTGACCGTGATCGTCGTCCCGGTGAGGCTCAACTCGACCTCGAACCCCTCGGCGCGGACGACGTCGCCGACGCCCTTGGAGGCGAACCGTTCCACGTGCAACGTCCCGGCGGGCCAAGCGGCGCAGTGCTCCTCGACGGCGGCCAGCAGCGGCTCGGGGCCGCAGCAGTAGACCAGCGTGTCCGGCCGCGGGGTGCCGAGCAGGGCGTCGAGGTCGAGCAGGCCGACCTCGTCCTGCGGGTGCAGCGTGCCCTCGAGCTCGGCCAGGAACGCCATCGAGCGCCGGCTGCGGCCGCCGTAGTGCAGCTCGTGGTCGGCGCCCGCTGCCCGCGCGGCGGCGGCCATCGGCAGGATCGGGGTGATGCCGATGCCGCCGGCGATGAAGAGGTACCGCGGGGAGGGCGCCAGCTCGAAGTGGTTGCGCGGGCCCTGCACGTCGACGTCGTCCCCCTCGCGGAGCCGGTCGTGCACGTACGCCGAGCCGCCCCGCCCGGCCGGTTCGCGCAGCACCCCGATCCGGTAGACCGACCGGTCGGCCGGGTCGCCGCACAGCGAGTACTGCCGGGTCAGGTCGTCGGTCAGCAGGAGGTCGACGTGCGCGCCGGGGGTCCAGGCGGGCAGGTCGGCGCCGGTGGGGTCGGCGAGCTCGAGGACGACGACGCCCTCCGCGCCCTCGGTCCGCCCCGCGACTCGCAGCCTCACGTGACCGCCCGCCGATCGCCTGCGGCCTGCCACGGGTGCAGCACCCGGTGCGGGGGCGGCACGTGCTCGACCGTCTCCTGGTCGGGCTCGACCACGGTGGCCGGGTGGTCGGGGTGGGCGAGCAGCCAGTCCTGCAGGTGGATCGGGTCACCGGCCTCGGCGGACGCCCCGCAGGAGCACTCCCCCACGAGCCGGTCGTTGCCGGGCAGCCAGGCCACCCGGGTGACCCGGTCGCCGTCCAGCATCCGGGTGGGCGTGGGGGTCACCGGCTGAGGACCGCGGGGCTGTCGGGCACGCGCTCGGCGCCGGCCGCGGCCTGGGCGGCGATGATCCGGCGCGCGGCGAGCCCACCGGTGTCGATGTTGATCGACAGCTCCTGGTAGCCGTCGGGCTCCCCGGCCAGGACCCGCTCGAGCGCGTCGAGGGCGTGCACGTCCTGCAGCACGACGGTGCGGTTGCTCTCCGCGAGGTAGTCGCTGACCCCCTGGTCGTCGAGGGCGAAGTCGCGAGCGACGGCCCAGAAGTCGTGCGTGGAGTGCTCGGTCTCCGGGGTGATCGCGTAGACGACCTCGACGTGGAAGCCGCCCGGGTCGGTGCCGTCCTCGGCCGGCAGCACGCCGACCGGGGCGACCCTGCTGTGCAGCAGGTAGAGGCACGGCGGGTGGAACTCGATGTCCTGCCAGCGCACGATGCGGCCCTGGATGCCGGTGGAGTTGGCGTAGAAGGGCGGGCAGTCGGCGTCGTCCATGTGCCGGGAGACGTAGACGACCTGGGCGTCCTCGTCGACCTCGGTGGTGATCGGGGTGTTCGCCACCTCGGGCGTGCCGATGTAGCCGCCGTGCAGGTACGTCTCGTGGGAGAGGTCCATGAGGTTGTCGACCAGCAGGCTGGCCCGCGCGGCGAGCGGCTCCATGCCGCTGACCGTTGCGTACCCCTCCTGGTCCAGCCAGGGCGCGCGCGGGACCGGCACGCTCTCGGCCTTCTCGTCCTCGCCGATGAAGACCCAGACGAAGCTGTCCTGCTCGACCACCGGGTACGTCTTGAGCCGGGCGGTGCGCGGCACCCGGGTCTGACCGGGGACGGCGACGCACTTCCCGTCGGCCCCGTAGGTGAAGCCGTGGTAGCCGCAGACGACGGTGTCCCCGACGAGGTGGCTGGGCTTCTCGCTCAACGGGAACCGCCGGTGCACGCACCGGTCGCTCATGGCGGTGACCACACCGTCCTCCCGTCGCCAGAACAGGATCGACTCCCCGCAGATCGTCCGCCCGAAGACCTCCCGGTCCGGGCCACTGCCGATCTCGCGCCCGTAGGCGGCGACGTACCACTGGTCGCGGACGATCGAGGTCATGCGGGGTCCTCCTGGGGCGTCGGCGGTGACGGGTCGAGCGTGACTGCCGTCACGGGGTCGGCGGAACGGGACTTCCGCGTGGCGGAAGCCCGGGGCGCCGCGACCACGCGAGCCCCCCGACGGCGGCGACGACCACGGCGGCACCGGCGAGGACCGCCGTGGACCGGGGCCCGAGCACGTCGGACCCCAGGCCCATGAGCGGCGCCCCCAGCGGCACGCCCACGATCAGGGCCACCGTGAACAACCCGGTGACCACCCCCCGGAGCTCGTCGGGGACCCGGACCTGCACGAGGGCACTGCCCTGGGAGGCCATGAACAGCGACGTGCACCGCACAGCACCAGCGCCCCGAGGTAGAGCGGGTACGTCGGTGCGAGTCCCGATGCCGAGGCCGTCACGCCGCAGGCGACCGTGCCCAGACCGACCGACACCGGCGACGGTCCCCGCAGCCCGACCGTGGTCCACACCGCCCCGGCGACGGCTCCCACGGCGAGGGCCAGCGTCGCGATGCTCACCTGGAGAGCACCCCCGCCGAACTCCCCGCTGACGGTCAGGGTGCTCAGCGTGGTCAGGTTCGGACCCACGAGCCCACCGCAGCCGACGAACCACAGCACCACGAGCAGCGCCGGGTCGTCCCGCAGGGCCGCCCACGCCCGGCGCAGGCCGCCGGCGGTCCGGGGCCTCCCCCGGCTGCGCCTGCGCAGTCCGGGCAGCAGGGTCGCGGTGAACACGGCGAAGAGCCCGACGCACCCCACGAAGACCGCGGCGGTGCCCCGTACGGCGGTCAGCCCGGCACAGGCGGCCGGGCCCAGGACCCGGCCCAGCTGCGTGGTGAGCACCACCGCGCCCACCCCGCGCGGCAGGTCCCGGGCGGGGACCAGGTCGGAGACGGCGGACGTCCGCACCGGCTGGTCGAGGGCGGCCGCGCACCCCAGCACGGCGGCCAGCACGAGCGAGGGGGCCAGCAGGTGGGTGCCGGTGAGGGCACGGACGGCCTCGACGACGGCCACGGCGGACATCAACAGCTGCCCGGCCAGCAGCAGCGCCAGCCGGGGCACCCGGTCGGCCAGCACCCCGACCACCGGGGAGAACAGCACCACCGGCACGGTCTGCAGGGCGGCGAGCACCCCGAAGGCCCAGCCGGCGACGTCGGGCACCTGCAGCAGCGCCAGCGTCTGGCCCAGCCGGAGCATCCAGATGCCGGTGCCCGAGCTCAGCGCACCGAGCACGTAGCCCAGGAAGTACCCGCGCAGCACGCCCGGGCGGCTCACCGGACCGGGTGCAGCCCCGCGACGAAGTCCTCCAGTCGGCGTCGGGCGAGGGCGCCACCGTCGTGCGCGGTGTTGTCCAGGTCCAGCCGGAGAACCGGGACGCCGGCCGCCTCCAGGCTGCGGACGACGAAGGGGTCGGCGTCGGCGATGGCCACGGCGGCGTCCACCCCGTGCCGCCGGGCCTCCTCGACGTGCCAGGGGCCGGCCCACCCGGGCATCCTCAGCTCGTCGCCCATCACGGCGAACCTGCTGGCCAGCGCCCGCACAGGGTCCTGCCCGGGGGCACACTGCCGCTCGTAGCCGTCGGCGGCCAGCGCCAGGTACATCGACCAGACGAACACCGCGCCGTGAGTGTCCTCGAGGTGCTGGTACAGCCCGGTGTCGCCCCACATGCCACGGCCCACCCACATCAGCCGCAGCCGTTCGTCGGCGACCACGCCCTGCCCGGCCGCCACCCGCTCGGCGAGCTCGTCACGCAGGGCGCGGGCGGCGTCACGGGCCCAGACCGACCCGCGGTGCCACTGCGGCACCATCGTGGCCGGCATGGTGTCCACCACCCCGGCCGGGGCCGGGCGGGCCGCCGCCAGCAGGTCGCGGGCCTCCCGGTTGGCCTGCGCCTGCTCGTTGGCCAGCTGGAGCACCTCGGCGAGCCGGTCGGGGTCCAGCCGCCGCCCGGTCTGCTCCTGCACCCCGCGCACCACCCCGGCCAGCTCGGCCTGCAGCAGGTCCAGCCGGGCCGGTTCCAGGGCGGTGTCCCAGTCGTGCCGCAGGTCCTCCCACCAGGTCGGGGACAGCTCCCAGCGCGTCTCGGCCGACCGCTCCAGCGGCAGGTACCGGGCACCGGTCTCCCGGGCCCACGCGGTGTACAGCCGCTGGGTGGGCGGGGTGCCGAGCGAGGCCCCGAGCAGGTCCGGACGGGGCAACCCGCCCCACGGCTCCTCCCCGGTGGCGAGGTGGCTGGCGAGGCCCTGCGCGCTGTAGGGCTCGACGTCCGCGGCGTACCCGGCGGCGGCCAGCACCTCGGCGTGGCCGGCGGTGAGCCGCTTGGCCCCGACGATCGAGGCCCACCACTGGGTGACCACGTAGGGCACGTCCATCGCCCGCAGCAGCTCGTGCGGGTAGTCGGCCGAGACGACGGCGAACGGCTCGCCCTCGCGCGCCCGCTGGGTGGTCTCGGCGAACCACTCCCGCTGGTGGGCGCTGAAGGAGTCGCTGACGGTCAGCACCTTCCGGGACCGCGCCCCCGGCGGGGCGGGCCGGGCCGGCCGGTCCGTCGCGGTCGCCACGGGCCGCGGGCGAGGTCCGCTGCCGGCCCGGTCCGCGGAGAACCCGGCTGCCCGGTGCCGCCCGGCCGAGCCGCGGACGACGACCACCCGGAGGTCGGCGGGCGCACCGGCCTGCAACCGGGCGCCGTCCCAGGCGGCCACCTCGTCGCCGTCCCACGCGGCGTGCACGAGGGTGGTGGCGTCGGCCTCGCGAGCCCGGCGCACGAGGTCGGCCACCAGCTCCCCGTCGTCGGCAGCCGGACGTCCGGACCAGCGCACCGGCCGCTCGGCGAGGGCGCCCACGACGTCGGGCGTGCGGTCCAGGGCGCGGGCGACGCCGCCCCCGGAGGCGTCGAGCACCACCGCGCCGGACTCCTCGAGCACGGCGGTCAGCCACGGTTCGTCCTGGACGCTGCCCGACAGCACGATCCGGGGCCCGTTGCCGACCGGGGCCGGGGCGGAGGCGAACCCCTCGGCCACCAGGGCGGCGAGCAGCTGCTCGTGGGCGGCCGGCCCCAGCGCGGCCCCGGCCTGCCCGGCGACCTGCACGGCGTGGCCGCCCAGGCGCGGCCGGACCGACGCCTGCTCGGCGCGCAGCTCGGCGAGGACGGCGTCCCGGGACGCGACGACCGCGGCAGCCTCGCGCAGCCGTCCCGGGGTGACCTCGCTCCCGCCGACGCCCCCGAGCCAGGCCATCGCCCCGGTCAGCCGTTCCCGGCGGTAGCGGCGCGAGGTGTCCCGGTCCAGGCCCGGGGCGTCGAGGTGGTGGCACGGCGGGAGGGCGACGCCGGTGGTGCGGGCCAGCTCCCGCACCGTGGCGTACAGCCCGGCGTCGGCCGACGTCGTCCCGGTGAACAGCACCGCGGCGGCGTCGTCCCGCGCGGCCAGCACCTGGTCCAGCAGCGAACGCCCCCGCCACCCCAGCGCCACCGGCCCGGCGAGCTCGTCGAGGGTCGGGGTGGCCGCGTCCGGGTCCGCGGAGAGCTCGACCGGGTGCATCCCCGCCGCCAGCACGAGCTCGGTCGCCGAGACCGGTCCGACCAGCAGCACGACGGGTCCCGCACCCCGCCAGCCGGCGGGGTCCCGACGGGCGGCGTGCGCCGCAACCAGTGCCTGGTACGGGGACGGCATCAGATGACCCCGCGGTCCCGCAGCTCCTGCACCCGCTCCTCGTCGTAGCCGAGCAGGTCGCCGTAGACGTGGTCGTTGTGCTGCCCCAGGTGCAGCGGCAGGACGTCGTCGAAGCCGACGCTGCCCGAGGTGAACGTGATCGGCACCCCGGCGGTGTGCAGGCCCTCGGCCGGGCCGTGCACCGGGTGCACGACCGGGACGGACTCCTGCCGGCGCAGCGTGCCCGGGTCGGCGAGTGCCTCCTCCGGTGTGCGCACCGGGGCCGCCGGCACGCCCTGCCGCTCCAGCAGGTCCAGCACCTCCGCGACCGGGAGGGTCCTGGTCCACGCCTCGATGCGGGCCTCCAGCTCGCGGGCGTTGGCGACCCGGCGGTCCCGGCTGCGGAACCGGTCGTCGTCCCCGAGCGTGGGGTCGCCCATGGCGCTGAACAGGCCGGTGGCCAGCTTGTCGTGCACCGCGACGACCGCCACCCAGCCGTCGGCGCACTCGAAGACGCCGAAGGGCGAGAGCCGGTGCACGGTGCGCCCGGTGCGGGCCTCCATGCCGGCCTCGGCCATCGCGCCCCAGTTCTCGATGGCGACGAAGGAGGTGAGCGCACCCAGCATGGAGACGTCGACCCAGTCGCCCAGGCCCGTCCGGTGCCGGCGCTCCAGTGCCGCCAGGATGCCGATGACGCCGAAGACCGGGGCGAGCATGTCCGCCACCGGGATGCCCAGCCGCACCGGCGGGTCCTCGGCCTCGCCGCTGGTGTACATGACCCCGCTCAGCGCCTGGACCAGCACGTCCATCGCCTTGCTGCCGGCCCGGGTGTCCTGCCCGAAGCCGCTGAGGGAGAGGTACACCGCGCGCGGGTTGACCTCCTTGACCCGCGCGTAGTCCACCCCGAGGCGCTCGGCGGTGCCGGCGGTGAAGTTCTCCACCACGACGTCACACCTGGCCACCAGGTCGGTGAAGACCTCGGCGGCCATCGGGTGCTTGAGGTCCAGGGTCACGCCGGACTTGCCGCGGGACCGGGTGAGGTGGGAGAGCGAGACGTCGTCGGGGCCCTGCCGGCCCACGGTGACGCCGTCCGCCCCCAGGTAGGGGCTGTTCTCCCGGGCCAGGTCGCCGGAGTCGGGGTCCTCGACCTTGACCACCTCGGCACCGAGGCCGGCCAGCAGCAGGGTCGCGTAGGGCCCGGCGAGCGCGCGGGTCAGGTCGAGGACCCGGATCCCGGCCAGCGGCCGGTCGTCGGTCTCGGGGGTGGGTGTCTCGTTCGTGGGCACGGTGGGGCTCCAGACCCGACGGGCACCCCGGTCGCCCGCCTGGGCGGGACCGGTGGAGGACGTCGGCGTGGGAGGGACGGGGGGTGTGGGGGCCTCAGGAGGCGGCGGAGAACCGGTGCAGGAACGCCTGCAGCCGCTCCGTCTGCGGCCGGCCGAACAGCTCGTCGGGCGGGCCCTGCTCGACGACCCGGCCGGCGTCCATGAAGACGACGCGGTCGGCGACCTCGCGGGCGAACTGGAGCTCGTGCGTCACCACGACCATCGTGGTGCGCTCCTGGGCCAGGGACTTCATGACGGCGAGCACCTCACCGACGAGCTCGGGGTCCAGCGCGCTGGTGGGCTCGTCGAAGAGCATCAGCCGGGGGCGCATCGCCAGCGCCCGGGCGATCGCCACCCGTTGCTGCTGGCCGCCGGACAGCTGCACCGGGTAGGCCTCGCCCTTGTGGGCGAGCCCGACCCGGTCGAGCAGCTCCCGGGCCCGGGCCCTGGCCTCGGAGACCGGCTCGCCGAGCGAGCGCACCGGGGCCTCCCAGACGTTGCGCTCCACGGTGAGGTGGGCGAAGAGGTTGAACGACTGGAAGACCATGCCCATCCGGCGCCGCTGGGGCGCGGTCCTGCGGGCGGGCAGCCGGCGCAGCACGCCACCGCGGTCGACCCGGAAGCCGAGCAGCTCGCCGTCGAGCTCGATGGAGCCGGCGTCGATCTGCTCGAGCTGGTCGATGCAGCGCACCAGCGTCGACTTGCCCGACCCCGAGGGGCCGATGACGACGACGACCTCGCCCTCGGTGACGTCGAGGTCGACGTCCTCCAGGGCGGTGACCTCGCCGAACACCTTGCCCACACCGCGGGCGCGCAGCACCGGGGTCGCTGGGTCAGTAGCCACGGGAGAACCGCCGTTCCAACCAGGACTGCCCTGCGGTGAGGGCCGCCACGAGGACGATGTACCAGACGATCGCGACGATGAGCAGCGGCACGACCTCGAAGGTGCGGGTGTAGACCTCGCGGGCGGCGCCGAGCAGGTCGGTCATCGCGATCACGCTGACCAGCGAGGTGCCCTTGAGCAGCGAGATCACCTGGCTGCCCATCGGCGGCAGGATGATCCGGGTGGCCTGCGGGAGCCGGATGCGGAAGAAGGTGTCCCGCCCGGGCAGCCCCAGGGAGCTGGCCGCCTCGAGCTGACCCCGCGGCACCGCCGACAGCCCCGACCGGATGATCTCCGCGCTGTAGGGGCTGTTGTAGAGCGACAGCCCGACGACCGCGGCGGTGTACGGGGTGATGACGTCGTTGGCGCTCCACTCCCCGAACGACGGCCCGAACGGGATGCCGAGCGACAGCACGGGCACCAGGTAGGCCAGGTTGAACCAGAACAGCAGCTGCACCAGCGGGGGCACGCTGCGGAAGACCGCGATCCAGGCCGTGGCCAGGTAGCGGACCGGGGCCAGCGAGCTGAGCCGGGCCAGGCACACCAGCGCCCCCAGTGCGGTGCCCAGCACCGTGGCGACGGCGGTGAGGACGACGGTGGTGACCAGCCCGTCCAGGATCGGCTCGGCGAACAGGTACTCCCCCACGACCGACAGCTCCAGCCGGTCGCTGCGCAGCACGAAGGCGACCACCTGGGCCACGAGCAGCACGAGCACGACCCAGGCCAGCCACAGCAGGGGACGGCGTTCGGGGCGGCTGTCCCGCGCGTCCACCGTCGTCCCCCCGTCGGTCGCCCGGGTCGCTCCGACCACCGACCGGGCCGGGGACTCCGGGCCCTGGACGCTCATGCCGGGTTCAGCACGGACTCGTCGACCATCGAGTCCGCGAGGTTCCACTCGGTCATGAGCTCCTCGTAGACGCCCTGGTCGATGAGCGCCTGGAAGGCAGCGGCCATGGCCTCCCCGACGCCGGACCCGGCCAGCGACATGCCCGCCGTCAGGTCCGACGTGCCGGTGTCCTCCACGATGACCTCGTAGCGGCCCTCGCGCTGCAGCTGGATGTAGCGGCTGTCGCTCTCGTTGGCGGCGAAGGCGTCGGCGCGCCCGGAGTCCACGGCCAGCCGGGCACCGTCGGCGGTGAGCGGGAGCGGGGTCAGCTCGCCGTCGCTGCCACCGGCGCAGTCCTCGGCCAGCGCGGTCACGAAGGACTCCATGGAGCTGCCCTCCTCGTAGGCGACCGTCAGCCCGCAGAGGTCGCCCGGCTCGGTCAGCTCGTCGGCCCGCTCGGCCGGGATCAGGTAGGAGGGGCCGACGGTCAGCCAGCCCACCAGGTCGAAGTCCTGCTGGCGCTCGGGGGTGGCCCGCACGCCCCCGACGAAGAAGTCGGCCCGGCCGGACTGCAGGGACAGCAGCACCGAGTTGAGCCCGTCGGTGGCCTGGAACTCGATGTCCACGCCCAGCACCTGCTCCATCGCGGCCTGCAGGTCCGGGCCCAGCCCGGTGAACCCGTCCTCGCCGTCGACGTAGAACGGCGGCTTGGGCGCCGCGGTCCACGTCATGGTGCCGCTGTCCTGGATGGCCTGCGGCAGCAGGTCGGCCGCCTCCTGGGAGAACTCGGCCTGCACGGCCCCGGCACCGCCCGACGCGTCGGCCGACTCCCCGCCGTCGTCCCCGGACCCGCCGCAGGCGGCCAGGGTGAGCAGGGCAGCGGTCGCTGCCGCGGTCATGAGCCTCTTCATCGCGAACTCCAGTCCTGGGCGCGTGCCGCGCCGCATCACGTCGGTGTGATCCACAGCTCACCGGTGACAGGAAGCTAGTCGTCTGCGTGACGGCCGTCAAGAAAGTGCCGCACGTTCTCGACGCGCCCCTCGGGGCTCAGGGCCGGTGTCGGCGTCGCTCCGTCGCCTCGCGCTCGGAGTGCAGGTCGCCGAAGTGGCCGCCGGCCAGGGTCTCCGCGGCCCGGGTGAGGGCCGACAGCAGGAGGTCGCGCTCGGGCTGGGGCATGCCGGCGTGCAGGCGGTCCTCCACGGCGACCACGTCGGCCAGACAGGCCTCCAGGACGGCGGCGCCCTGGTCGGTGAGCCGGACCAACCGGATCCGGCGGTTCTCCGGGTGGGCCCCCCGCTCGGCCAGACCCCGCGCCACCAGGTCGGCCAGCACCAGGTGGGTGGCCTGGGCGGACACGAACGACAACCGGGCGAGCTCGGCGTTGGAGCGGGGCACCTGGTCGCTGAGCAGCAGCAGCACCCGGTACTCCGGGACGCTCACGCCGTGCCGGGCGGCGATCGCGTCGGTGGACCGGGTCAGCGCCCGCGCCAGCCGCTGGGCGACGTACTCCACCCGGCCCGCGGCCGCCCGGGGCAGACGACCGGGATCGACCGGGGACCCTGTGCCCTCACCTGCCACACCGGGGAGTCTCGCAGCGGGCTGGACATCTCAAGCTGCTTGACATCATCGGGAGTCCGGGTGGACGCTCGCCGCCGTCCGGTGGCCCCCGTCACAACCGCCGGCCGCGGCGGCCCGACCGGGCGGCCGCACCCGTCCACCCGTGGAGGCAGCCGCGTGCGCACCCGCTCCCGAACCACCCCGAGGACCCGCCGGGCCGCCACCGTGGTGGGCGCCCTCGCCCTGCTGCTGGGGACGGCGACGGCCCCCGCCGCAGCCGCGCCCGCCGGCGGGGTCCCCTGCCAGGTCGACTCGGCAGCCCGACCCACCTGCATCAGCGGGGTGCTCACCGACGGCACCCCGTACGAGTTCCTCGTCCCGGCCGACTGGAACGGCACGGTGGTCGTCGCACTGGACTTCGTCGGCGCCGGGCCCGCCGAGGCGCTGACCCAGCGCCTGCTGGCCGAGGGCACGGCCCGCGGCGGCACCACCCGCACCGTGACCGGGTGGGACATCGCCTCCGCCATCGACAACCAGGCCGAGGCGCTGGCCCGCTTCGAGGCCGCCTACGGCCCGGCCCGGCACGCGGTCGCCGCCGGCACCTCGATGGGCGGGTTCGTCTCCGCCGGCGTCGCCCAGGTGCACCCCGACGTGTTCGACGGTGCCGTCCCGATGTGCGGTGGTCTCAGCGGCTCCGTGCCGCAGTGGAACCAGAAGCTGGACACGGTCTTCGTGCTCGAGCAGCTCGTCGCGCCCGGGCTGCCGGTCCTCGAGGTCCCCGACGTCCCGGCCGCCCAGCAGGCCTGGATCCAGGCGCTGACCACCGCCCAGCAGACCCCCGAGGGCCGCGCCCGCATCGCGCTGGCGACCGCGATCGGGCAGCTGCCGAACTGGGGCGTGCAGCCGGACGGCACGCAGCCGCCCCCGCCCGGTCGCCACGACGTCGCAGCCCTGCAGGAGGGCGCCTTCCTGGCTCTCGCCGGCGGTCCGCTGCCCTACATCGGACAGGCCATGAGCAGCCGGGCCGCCCTCACCGCCGCGGCCGGTGGCAACCCCTCGTGGAACACCGGTGTGGACTACGCCCGACAGCTCCAGGCGGCCGACCCCGAGGCCCGCCGCGTGGTGCGCGAGCTCTACGCAGCCGCCGGCATCGACCTGCGCGCGGACCTCGCCGCCCTGGCCGGGGCACCCCGGATCGCCGCGGACCCCGCCGCGGTGGACCGCTTCTCCGAGGGCATCGTGTTCGACGGGGAGCTGCAGGTCCCGGTGCTGACCCTGTCACCGACCGGCGACCAGATCTCCACCGTGGCCCAGCAGCAGCACTACGAGTCCCTGGTGCGACGGGCGGGCAGCGCGTCCCTGCTCCGGCAGACGTACACCGCGACCGTCGGGCACTGCACGTTCTCGGCGGCCGAGCAGCAGGCCGCGATCGACACCCTCGTCCAGCGACTGGACCGTGGGCACTGGCCGGCGACCTCGGCAGCCGCGATGAACGCCCGGGCCGCCGCCCTGGGCGCCGACCCCGCCCCGCGCTACGTCCCGTACACCCCGCCCCGCTTCAACCGCCCGTTCGGCTGACGGCCGGCGGGGGTCCGCGCAGGTCATCGGTGACACTGGCCAGGTGGAGGACGTCGAGGAGCAGGAGCACGCGGCCGCCGGCGCGACGGCCGGCGGCCCCGAGGACGTGGCACTGCGCCCGGAGAGCCTGCTGCTCACCTTCTACGGCGCGCACGTGCTGGACCGGGGCCTGCTGGTCGCCACGCCCAGCCTGATCGACGTGATGGACGGGCTGGGCGTGACGGCACACGCCACCCGGTCGGCGATCACCCGCATGGTGCGCCGCAGCCGACTGGTGGGCCACAAGCGCGGCCGCCAGGTCTACCTGGGCCTGACCCCCTCCTCGGTGCAGGCCCTGCGCGCCGGCTACACCCGCATCTGGCGGGAGGACGCCACGGCCGACCGGCAGTGGGACGGGCAGTGGACGCTGCTGTCCTTCCACCTGCCCGACGCCTGGCAGCGCCAGCGGCACGAGCTGCGCACCCGGTTGCAGGCCGCGGGGTTCGGCCTGCTGCAGGGCGGGTTGTGGGCGGCCCCGGGCACGGTGGACATCGGTGCGGCGCTCGGCGACCTGGAGGCGGCCGCCCACGTCCGGGCCTTCACCGCACGACCGCACGCCGGCCTGGACCCCGCCGTCCTGCTCGGTGAGGTCTGGGACGTGCCCGCGGCCGCGGAGACCTTCGAGGCGTTCACCCGCCGCTGGGACGGCGGCAGCTCCGACCGTCGGCACACCGACCCGCTGGCCCGTCAGCTGGCCCTGCAGGAGGAGTGGCGGCTGGCGCTGCGGGACACCCCCCGCCTCCCGCTGGACCTGCTGCCGAGCCCGTGGCCCGGCGAGCAGGCCCAGGCGTTGTTCTCCGCCGAGCACGCCCGGGTCGAGCCGGCCGCCCGGGCAGCCGCAGCGGCCTGCCTGGACACCATCCCCGAGGAGCAGACCGCCTGACCCGGGGCGGCCGCCCCGGCCGTCGGCTCAGGTGGTGGCCGACCAGATCCGGGTGAGCAGCTCGCGCAGGACCTGCCGGTCGGCCTCGTCCAGCAGGGCCATCGGCGACTCGACGGCTGCCGCGGCCGCGGTGCCGGCCAGGCCCCGCACCCGACGTCCGGCGGCGGTGGCGACCACGAGCCGGGTGCGGCGGTCGGCGGGGTCGGGCCGCCGCTCGACCAGGCCCGCGGCGGTCAGCTCGTCGACCAGCAGGACCACCTGGGAGGGGTCCAGACCCAGCACGGTGGCCAGTGTGCGCTGGCTCACCCCGTCGGCCGTCTCGCAGGCGAGCACCAGCACCGAGTACTGCCGCACACGCAGCCCGTGCTCGACCAGGGCGGCGTTCGTCGTCCGGACGACCGCGCCACTGGCCCGGGAGAGCAGGAAGCCCAGGTCCTCGCTCAACGGTCTGTCCATGAGTTCCTCCATCGTTGACAACCTCCACGATACCCGCCTACGGTCCCGGCACCACCCCCACTCATCGAGGAGAACCCGTGGAGCTGACCGGCAAGGTCGCCGTCGTCACCGGATCCGGGCGGGGCCTCGGCCTCGCGTACGCCCAGGAGCTCGCCCGCCGCGGTGCGGCGGTCGTGGTCAACGACGTCGACGCGGAGGTGGCCGAGGCCGCGGTGCAGTCGATCACCGCCGCCGGGGGCAGCGCCGTGGCCGAGGTCGTGCCGGTGGGCAGCAGCGAGACCGCCCAGGCCCTCGTCGACCGGGCGGTGGCCGAGTTCGGCCGGCTCGACGTGCTGGTCAACAACGCGGGCATCCTGCGCGACACCACGCTGTGGAAGATGACCGACGACCAGTTCGACGCCGTCATCACCACCCACCTGCGCGGCACGTTCACCTGCACCCGGGCCGCCGCGGTGAAGCTGCGCGAGCAGGGCGAGGGCGGGCGCGTCATCTGCATCGGCTCCCCCACCGGTCAGGTCGGCAACTTCGGCCAGACCAACTACGCCGCGGCCAAGGCCGGGATCGTCGGCATGGTGCGCACCTGGGCGATGGAGCTGGCCCGCGCCGAGATCACCGTCAACGCCGTCGTGCCGGTCGCGGCCACCGCGATGACCGAGACGGTGCCCTTCCTCGAGCCCTACGTCACCGCGCTCAAGGCCGGCGAGCAGCTGCCGCCCTACGCCCGCCAGCAGCTGGCCTTCGGCTCCGCCGACGACGTCGCCGGGCTGATCGCGTTCCTGGCCTCGGACGCCGCGGCCGGCATCACCGGGCAGGCCGTCGGCATCGGCGGCGACCGGCTCGCGCTGTGGAGCCACCCGTCGGAGGTCGTCGTCGAGTTCGCCGACGGCACCGGCTGGTCGGCCGACGCCATCGCCGCGATCTGGCCCGAGCGGTTCGAGGCCTCGAAGCAGACCGTCGGCCAGCAGTTCGAGCCGGAGTCCTGAGATGGCCCTGCAGCTGGACCTGGAGAACCTGGTCGCCATCGACGTGCACACCCACGTGCACGCCGACACCCACGGCCACTTCGCACTGGACGACGAGCTCAACGCTGCTGCCGCGAAGTACTTCAAGGGCGACCCCTACGACCCGACCGTCCCGGACATCGCCGCGGACTACCGCAGCAGGAACATGGCCGCGGTCGTCTTCACCGTCGACATCGAGCACGCCACCGGGCACCCGGCGCTGTCCAACGAGGAGATCGCCGACCTCGCCGCGCAGCACCCCGACGTGCTCATCCCGTTCGGCTCGGTCGACCCCGCGCGCGGGGCCAAGGGCATCGCGCTGGCCCGGAAGCTGGTCGAGCAGCACGGGGTCCGCGGGTTCAAGTTCCACCCGTCGATCCAGGCCTTCGAGCCCAACGACCGCGCGGTGTACCCGCTGTACGAGGAACTGCAGAGCCTCGGCGTCCCGGCGCTGTTCCACACCGGCCAGACGGGCATCGGCGCGGGCCTACCCGGCGGGCGCGGGATCAAGCTGCGGTACTCCGACCCGATGCTCCTCGACGACGTCGCCGCCGACTTCCCGGGCCTGACGATCATCATGGCGCACCCCTCGGTGCCCTGGCAGGACGCCGCGATCTCCATCGCCACCCACAAGGCCAACGTCTACATCGACCTGTCCGGCTGGTCACCGAAGTACTTCCCGCCGCAGCTGGTGAAGGCGGCGAACGGGCGGCTCAAGCGCAAGGTGCTGTTCGGCTCGGACTACCCGCTGCTCAAGCCCGACCGCTGGATGGCCGACTTCTCGACGCTCGAGATGAAGCCCGAGGTCGTGCCGCTGATCATGAAGGAGAACGCCATCGTCGCCCTGGGGCTGCGGTGAGGAACTCCGGGCTCGGGTCCTGGCCCGAGCGCCGGCTGCGGATGTCGCCGCAGAAGCCGGCCATCTGGTTCGAGGGGACGACGACGACGCACGGCGAGTTCGCCCTCGCCGTCCGCCGGGCGGCTTCGGTCCTGCACGACCTGGGCGTCCAGCGTGGCGACCGCGTCGCCTGGCTGGGCGCCAACCACCCCGTCGGCCTCGAACTGCTCTACGCCTGCGGCCAGCTCGGCGCGGTGTGGGTGCCGGTCAACGCACGGCTCACCCCGCCCGAGGCGCAGTACGTGCTCGCCCACTCCGGGGCTTCGCTGGTGGTGCACGGCCGCGAGCACGGGACGACGGCCGACGTGCTGCGGGACCAGCTGCCCGCCGTCCGCACCTGGATCGCCGCCGAGCCGCCGCTCGAGGGCGGCGCCGACAGCCTGGACTGGACGACGCTCACCGCGGCGGCCGCACCGCTGCTCCGCGACGAGCCCGTGACCCACGACGACGTCTGCCTGGTCATGTACACCTCGGGCACCACCGGCAGGCCCAAGGGCGCGGTGCTCACCCACGGCAACATGACGTGGGCGTGCCTGGACCAGGTGCTCAGCCTGGAGGGCGGCCCCGACGAGCGGACGCTGGGCCTGGCCCCGCTGTTCCACGTCGGCGGGCTCAACGGCACGGTCAACCCGACCCTGCTGCGCGGGGGCTGCGTCGTCCTGGTGCGCGGGTTCGACCCGGCCGCGACGCTGCAGGTGATCAGCGAGCAGCGGGTGACGTCGTTCTTCGCCGTCCCCACGATGATGGACGCCCTCGCCCGGCAGCCCGGCTTCGCGACCCTCGACCTCTCCGCCCTGCGGACGGTCGCCGCGGCAGGGGCTCCCCTGCCGCTGCCGCTGCTGCACACCTGGCTCGACCGCGGGATCACCGTGCAGCAGGCCTACGGCATGACCGAGACCGCACCGGCCGGCACGATGCTGGACAGCGCGGACGCGGTGGCCAAGGTGGGGTCGGCCGGGAGGTCGCAGTTCTTCGTCGACGTCCGGGTGGTGCGGCCCGACGGCACCGAGTGCGCGCCCGGCGAGATCGGCGAGGTGGTCGTCTCCGGCCCCAACGTGATGCAGGGCTACTGGGACGCCCCCGAGGCGACCGCCGCCGTGCTCGTGGACGGCTGGTACCACTCCGGGGACGCCGGGTCGGTCGACGAGGACGGCTACCTGACCATCCGGGACCGCTACAAGGACATGATCATCTCCGGCGGGGAGAACGTGTACCCGGCCGAGGTGGAGTCCACGATGCTGGAGCTGCCAGAGGTGCAGGAGGTCGCCGTCATCGGCGTGCCCGACCCGTACTGGGGCGAGGTCGGCCTGGCCGTCGTCGTCCCCACGCCCGGCACCGTGCCCGACGCCGACGCCCTCCGCGCCACGCTGCGGGAACGGCTCGCCGGGTTCAAGGTGCCCAAGGAGGTCCGGTTCGTCGACGAGCTCCCCAAGACCGCGACCGGCAAGATCCGCAAGCCCGACCTACGCCAGACGTACTCATCGAGGAGTGACGCATGACCACCACCACGACGATCGCCGACCTGCCGGGCCTGAAGGGCACCGAGCTGGGCACCAGCGACTGGTACGAGATCACCCAGGAGGCGGTCAACACCTTCGCCGACGCCACCGGTGACCACCAGTGGATCCACATCGACGTCGAGCGCGCCAAGGCCGAGAGCCCGTTCGGCGGGCCGATCGCGCACGGGTTCCTCACCCTGTCGCTGCTGGTGCCGCTGGCCACCCAGACCTACACGATCACCGACGCCGTCATGGGCGTGAACTACGGGCTGAACAAGGTCCGCTTCCCCGCGCCGGTGCCGGTGGGCTCGCGGGTGCGGGCCACGGCCACCCTGGCGAACGTCGAGGAGGTGGCCGGCGGGGTGCAGAACACCCTGTCGGTCGTCATCGAGCGCGAGGGCGGCGACAAGCCGGTCTGCATCGCCGAGTGGGTCACCCGCGCCTACGGCCAGCCCGCCTGACCCTGATGGAGTGCCACGGCGCAGGAATCCTCGCCCGTGGCACTCCATAAGGTCGACGCCATGCGCATCGCCGTCTTCACCGGGTCCCAGGCCGGGCCGCCGTCCCACCAGCACGCGGCCACCGCGTTCGCCGAGTCCCTGGCCCGCGCCGGGGTCGGCATCGTCTACGGCGGCGGCAAGGTGGGGATGATGGGCACGGTCGCGGACGCCGCGCTGGCCGCCGGCGGCGAGGTGGTCGGGGTCATCCCGCAGCACCTGGTGGACGACGAACTGGCCCACCCCGAGCTGACCGACCTGCGGGTGGTGTCCTCGATGCACGAGCGCAAGGCGGCGATGGCCGACCTCGCCGACGCCTTCGTCGCGCTGCCCGGCGCGGCCGGCACGCTCGAGGAGCTCTTCGAGGCCTGGACCTGGGGGATGCTCGGCCTGCACGCCAAGCCGACCCTGCTGCTGGACGTCGACGACTTCTGGCAGCCGCTGCTCACCCAGCTGCACCGCATGGTCGACGACGGCTACCTCGACGGCCGCCGGCTCGACGCCCTCGGCGTGGTGCACACCGCCGACGGGCTGCTGGAGTTCGTCGAGCGGTACGAGCACCCGCAGCGGAAGTGGACCCGCCCGGCTCAGGGCTGAGCGAGGTCGGCGGCGCCCTTGCCGTCGATCGACTCCCGGACGACGTCGGCGTGCCCGGCGTGCCGGGCCAGCTCCTCGACCAGGTGCAGCAGGACCCAGCGCACGGTCGGCTCGGCGGTCGGGTCGACGTACTGCCGGGTCTCCGCGCTGAGCGGCACCGGCCGGTCCAGGTCGGGCTCGGCGCGCACGACCTGCTCGGTGCGGACGGCGGCGGCGTCCCAGCGGGCCAGCAGGGCGGGCACCGTGTCCTCGGCGGTGAGCTCGAACCCGGCCACCCACCCGGCCGGGCCCTCGTCGGGCACGACCCCGCCGACGCGCGCCCCGACCCAGGTGTCCTCGGCCCAGACCGCGTGCTTCACCAGCGCGGCCAGCGACAGGCCGCTGGCGCTGGGCACCGAGCGGGCCTGCTCCTCGGTCAGCCCCGAGACCGCACCCCGGAACGCGGCCCGCTGCTCGGCGATCGACCGCAGCCACAGCTCGTGCTCGCTCATGCGCCCAGCCTGCACCGGCGCGGCCCCGGGCGGAACCACCTACCGTCGGCACCGTGGAGACCTGGGACGTCGTCGTGGTCGGCGGCGGCCCGGCCGGAGCGGCCACCGCGCTGGCCGCCCGCCGGCACGGCGCCTCGGTGCTGGTGCTCGACCGGTCGGACTTCCCCCGCGACAAGGTCTGCGGTGACGGCATCGCCCCCGAGGCCCTCGACGTCCTGGCCGTCCTCGGGGTGGACGTCGACGCGCTCACCGACGGGTACCCCGCCGTCCCGCGGCTGCGGCTGACCTCGCCCTCGGGCCGGACCGTCGAGCGGACGATGCACCGGCCGGCCGTCGTCGTCCCCCGGGCGGTGCTCGACGGCCGCATCCTGGACGCCGCACTGGCCGCCGGCGCCGCGTTCCGCCGGCACACCGTGAAGCGGGTGACGCCGGGTCCGGACGGCGTGGACGTCGACGGGGTGCTGCGGGCCGGTGTGCTCGTGGGGGCCGACGGCGCGGAGTCCGTCGTCCGCCGGGCGCTGGGCATCGGCCCGAACCGGCCGGACCGGCTGGCCATCGCGATCCGCGGCTACGCCCCCGCCGGCGAGGGGGGCGTGCAGGTCATCACCACCACCGACCAGCGCTGGCCGGCCTACGCCTGGTCGTTCCCGATCGGCGACGGCCGGGCCAACGTCGGCTACGGCGAGCTGGTCAGCGGCGGCGCGACCCGCGCCGGGCTGCTCGAGGGCCTGCACCGGCTGCTCCCGGGCGTCGATCCGACCGGGCTGCGGGCACACCGGCTGCCGCTGTCCACCGGCCGCCCGCGTCTGCCCGACGGCCGGGTGCTGCTGGCCGGGGACGCGCAGTCGCTGATCAACCCGATGACCGGGGAGGGCATCTTCTACGCGGTGCTCTCCGGGGCGCTGGCCGGTGCGGCCGCCGCGCAGGGCGCCGGTGCCGGACGGGCCTTCCGTTCCGCGCTGCGGGCCCGCCTGGGCGTCCACCTGGCGCACTCCTCGACGGCCTCCTGGGTGAGCCGCTGGCCACGGGTGATGGACGCGGCGTTCCGGGCGGCCGGGGACGACCAGCGGGTCTTCGACGACGTCGTCGCCCTCGGCCTGGCCGACGGCCGGCTGACCGCCCGCACGCTGGCCGCGGCGGCCCGCCGGCTCAGTTGAGGACGGCCACCTCGGCGACCTCGGAACGGTCCCGGCCGCCGCGCTTGGCCGCGTACAGCGCGCCGTCCGCGGCGGCGTAGAGCGCCCGGACGTCGGGTGCGTGGGTGGGTGCGTGCGCGACACCCACGCTCACGGTGATCGGCAGCGGCGAGCCGTCGGCCAGCAGCAGCGGGGCAGCGCGGACGGCGAGCACCAGGTCCTGCGCCCGGGCGCGGGCGACGTCGGTGGCGCAGCCGGGGAGCAGCACCGCCAGCTCGTCCCCGCCCAGCCGGCTGACCACGGCGTCGGTGCTGCGCACCGCGGCGGTGAGGACGGCGCCCACGTGCTGCAGTGCGGCGTCCCCGACCGGGTGGCCGTAGCGGTCGTTGACGGTCTTGAAGGAGTCGACGTCGACCAGCACGAGCGCGGTGCCGGTCTGCGCGCCGGCCGAGGTGAGTGCGGTGGCCAGGGCGTCGTCCAGCACCCGGCGGGTGACCAGCCCGGTCAGCCCGTCGACCGCGGCCAGCCGCTCGAGGCGGTCCAGCAGCCGGCGGGTGTCCTCGACGTAGTGCAGGGTGGCGCCGCACAGCAGCGTCAGGCTGCCGCAGACCATCACCGCGTCGACGGTCCGGAACGCCGTCCACGGGGCGACCAGTGCCAGCACGGTGACCGCCGAGAGGCAGGTGAGCCCGGTGAGCGCGATCGCGAGCGGGCGGCGGAGCTGGCTGGCGGCGAAGACCGCGGGCAGCCCCATCAGCGAGACCCCGGCGTCGAGCTCCCCGTAGAGCAGGCCCCACATCGACGCGCAGGCCACGATCGCGGTGAGCGCCCCGGCGACGACCGACAGCTGGCTGGTCGCGCTCCCTCGCGGCGCGGTCGCGCAGACCAGGCCGTTGACCACGAGCAGCACCAGCACGACCCAGCCGAAGCCCGGCGCGGTGCCGCCGAGGGCGGGGAGCAACAGCATCAGCGTCAGGTCGAGCAGCGCGCCGCATGCGAGCAGGGCGGCGGCCACCAGGGGGCCCAGGCGCGGGTCGCGCGGGGCCAGCCACGTCGGGACGGTCCACGGTGGCCGTCGGTCGGGGGTGTGCACGACGGGAAGATCGGCAGGTCAGCGCCCCGACTTCGTCCGTCGGCGGTCGCCCTCACCCCCCGGGGTGGGCCCGTGTGGGACCGTGGAGGTGGGCACAGAACCGATGACGGCGCTGTTGCCCCCTGTGAGGTCCCGAGCGCAGCACTGCGCCGACCCGCCCTGTACCCGAAGGACACCGTGACCCCTCCCTCCCCCGCCGCCCGTCGCCGGGTGCGCACCCCCTCCGGCCGCCCCGGCAAGGCCGCCCGCCGTGCCGCCGACGAGGCGACCGCCCGCACCGCCGACAAGGCCGCCGCCCGCGACGAGCGCCGCGCCCAGCAGACCTGGGTCGACGGCGCCGAGCCCGCGCTGCCGGTGCGCACCACCCGGCCCGAGCACGTGGTCTTCCACCTCGGCCCCACCAACTCCGGCAAGACCTACGAGTCGCTGCAGGCCCTCGCGGCCGCCGGCTCCGGCGTCTACGCCGCCCCCCTGCGCCAGCTCGCGCACGAGGCGTACGCCAAGCTCTCCGCCCAGCTGCCCGCCGGCACCGTCGGTCTGTCGACCGGCGAGGAGGAGATCGACCCGTACGCGCCGATCGTCTGCTGCACGGTGGAGAAGGCCCCGCCGCGCGGTGACCTGCTGGTCCTCGACGAGTCGCACTGGGTCGCCGACCCCGACCGCGGCCACCACTGGGCCCGGCTGCTGCTGACCGGTGAGTACCGCGAGATGCACCTCATCTCCGCCGCCGAGGCGCTGCTGCTGCTGCGCCCGCTGGTCGCCGACGCCCAGCAGGTCGTCGTGGTCAACCACAAGCGGCTGTCCCGGCTCGACGTGCTGGAGCGGCCGGTCCGCCCGGCCCACGTGCAGGCCCAGACGCTGGTCGTCGCGTTCTCCCGCAAGACCGTCTACGCCGTCGCCGCGCAGCTCGACCCGCACCGCCAGGGGAAGGTCGGCGTCCTCTACGGGGCGCTGCCGCCGGCCACCCGGCGCGACGTCATCGACCGCTTCACCCGCGGCGAGCTCGAGGTGCTGGTCACCACCGACGTGATCGGGCACGGCATCAACGTGCCCGCGACGACGGTGCTGTTCGCCGAGACCACCAAGTACGACGGCACCGAGCTGCGCCCGCTGCGCACCTGGGAGGCCGCCCAGATCGCCGGTCGCGCCGGGCGGTACGGCCTCACCGGGCACGGCACCGTCGGCGTCCTCGGCGGCATCCCCGGCCTCAAGCCGGTGCCCTCCCTCGTCGTCGCCGGCGCCTCCGTCGCCCGCGGCGACGTGATGAGCGACCTGCCGCACCGCCGTCCGCGGCTGCGCCCGGAGCTCGAGGACCTCGGCGCGTTCGAGGCCGTCGACCTGCCCGAGGCGCTGACCCGCTGGGCCGCCTGGGCCCGCGCGGCCACCAAGGACTCCCAGGTCATGACGCCGGACGACGTCACCGGCCTGGTCATCCGGGTGCAGGCCCTGCTCCCGATGCTGCGCGGCCCGCTGGCCACCGACCTGTGGACGGTCTGGCGGTTGATCAACCTGGCCGTCGACCACGACCCGCCGCGCAAGGTGCGCTGGCTCGCGCTGGCCCGCGCCGCCCTGCAGCACGAAGCCGGGCTGCACGTCAGCCGCGAGCTGGTGCTGCCCGACGTCCCCCGCACCGCCACGGTGCAGGACTTCGAGATGGCCGCCGCGCAGGCCCGCGAGGCCCAGACGCTGCTCCGCTCCTTCCCCGGGGTCGCCGGCCTGACCAGCGAGGACGCCGCTGCCAACGAGCAGAAGTGCGCGCAGCGGATCACCGAGCTGCTGCCCGACGCGATCGCCATGTCCACCGCCGCGAAGTGCGTCGAGTGCGGGACGCCGATCGCGCCGTGGTTCACCACCTGCCGGGACTGCGGCACCCGCCCGGCCGGTCGGCCGGCTGCCTCGGACCGTCGTCCGCCGCGCGAGGGTGCTCCGGCCCGCTCCGGTCGCCCGTCCCGCTCGGGCTCGTCCTCGGGCGCCAAGTCCGGGGGGACGACGGGCGGCCGCAAGCCGCGCAAGTCCGACATCGGCGCCGGTGGCCGGCAGGACCCGAACGCGCACAACCGCGCCGACCGCGGCCGCGGCTCCGACGCCGGGCCCCCGCCCTCGGACCGGCCCAAGCACCGGCGCCGCGGGCGCTCGGGCGGAGGGCCCACGGGCGCTCGCTGAGACGTGCTGGGTGGCGGCATGATGCGGCCATGACCGTGATCTCGTTGCTGGAGCTGACCCTGTCCCCCGCTGCCGCCGCCGACTCGGAGGGGACCGGGCGCCTCCTCACCACCACCCTCGAGGCCACCCGCGCCTTCGCCGGCTGCCTCGGGGTGGAGGTGACGGTCGACGCCACCGACCCGGCCCACGTCGTGGTGGTGGAGCGCTGGGAGTCGCTGGAGCACGACGACGCCTACCGGGCCTGGCGCCAGACACCGGAGGGGGCCTCCCGGCTGGCGGAGGTGCTGGCGGCGGCGCCGCAGCTGACCCGGACCACCGTGATGGCCGGGGTCTGATCCCCCGCGACCTGCTCGAGCGGAGGGCGAGGGATTCGAACCCTCGAGGAGCTTTCACTCCCAGCGGGTTTCCGGCGACGCCAACGGCCCCACGCTGCGCGCATCAGCCAGCAAGCTAGAGCGGGGACACCATCCCGGCTCGACGCTCGCCGGCTTGCTCTGCGAACCAGGCCAGGACATCCTCCCCGGCCCTGATGCCCTGCGACTCGAGGGTCGTTACATGCGGCCGCGACCAACTGCGCTCCGCCAGCTCACCATGCCCCGGCCTGACGGCGGCGTCCGCAAACTCCAAGAGGTCGATGTCCAGGAGAGAGTCACCGGCAGCGAGCACACACCGAGCCCTCGCGCGTCGGGCCACTTCGGCGACCGCAGCGGACTTGGTCAGAACCGTCGGTACGAGATAGAGCTTGCGGCCCTGTAGCGAAACTCCCCACCCCGTCACACGGCCCCAGGCGCGCAGCTCGGCAAGCCTGTCCTCCGAGAACGCCGGCCGGTCGACAACGGCATAGCAAAACAGGCCGGGCACGGTGTACAGCCGCGCACTGAGGTCCGCCGAGCAGGCGCGAGCAAGTGCGGCGTGGGCCTCGTCGACCGCAGCAACCTTGGCCATGGCCGCGGCAACCGTCTCCGCCCACAGGTGATCGGGCTTCCCCTCCTCGAGCAGGACCCCACCATTCGCGGCCACGGCGTACCTGGGGGCCGGACCCGGCAGTCGGATCCGTGCCAGCTGCGCAGGGGTCCGGGTGGTCACCGGGACGACGCACCAGGCATCGGCCAGGGTCTCGTAACGGCTGGCCGCGAGCGCGGAGACGTACGAGATGGCCCGCCCGTCCAGGTGCTCCACCACCACCCAGGGCGGCTCCCCCGGCAACGGCTCTCCCGCCGCGTTCGCCGAGTAGATGAGCGTGCGGTCGAGATCCGTGGCGATGAGGACGTCGGCTGTCACTACGTGGCCCCGCCAGGGCGGATGACACCGATGCAGGAGAACGGCATGTCCGGACGCGTCTCGACCTCGACGCCGCGGTCGCTCGCCAGGTGGAGGACGTGAGCAAGCTCAGCCGTCCGGTCGGGCCGCACCAGCACCTTCCACGGCACACGGCGCAAGAGCACCCTGGTGGTCTCCCCGACCCCGGGCTTGACCAGGTTCAGGTCTGTGATGCCGAACCCCTGCGCGACCTCCTCCACAGCGGCCCAGCCGGCCCAGGTGGGGGCTCGGTCCACTGGGGCCGCCAGGTTGCGAGCCACATCGTCGACAACCGACTCGAAGTGGCTGGACACGACGTCCAAGAACCTGCCCGAGACGTCCTGGGCCGCAAGCTCGCGGTAGAACTTCGCACCGTGGTAACCGCCCGGCGGCACCAGGTCATCTCGGAGCACCGTCCGCGACACCAATCCGGAGACGGTGGAGTTCAAGCACGCCGAGGGGATGAGGAAGTCCTCTCGGGTGCCGAACAGCGACGTGCAGCCGCCGGGGTCCGCGACGACCGCGAGCTCGGGCCGGAAGCCGCGGGCCTGCTCACGTTCTGCTCCTCTCACCGCCGCCGACAGCTCGCGGGTGATCGCCCCTTTACCCGTCCACCCGTCGACGAAGACCACGTCGGCTGGGTCGTAGTGGGCTGCCAGGTGGTCGAGCGCTCGGGGGTCCAGCCCACGTCCCCGGACGATGGAGACGGTCAGGTGGGGGACGTCGATCCGGCGCAGGGCCGCCCAGCGCCGCATCAGCACACCGATGGGCGTGCCCGCGCGAGCCAGCGACACCAGCACCGGGGGCCGGGACCGGCCAGCGAGCACCACCTCGGTCACCACACCCACCGCTGTAGCGAGACGGGAAGCGGAGGCCGCCAGAGCCTGCTCGAACAGTTCCAGGTAGGCAGGACCGGGCTGGTACTCCACAGGCAAGGACTCCGAGTAATGCGCACGGCCAGCCTGGATGGCACGTTCGCGATCCTCCACCGGGGCTTCCAGCGATAGGTGCGAGAGATCGGTGAGCAGCCAGCCCACCTCGTCAGGGGCGTAGGAACCGAAGGTCGGGCCACGCAGGGGCTCCGGGGTGGGCCGATGGCTGGGGACGGTCACCACCACAACCGGCCCGTCGACGACCGACGCCAACACGGAGGGCAGCGCAGACGGATCGTCACTCCAATCTCGACTCGCGTCGTCGACCACGAGGACGGCGGCGGCGAAGGCACCGACCCCCACAGGCGGGGCCACGTTGTACGCGAAGCGTGGACCCGGGCCATCCGCGGGCCGATCGTGGCTGGGGAAGCGCACAACTGACCGGACGGCGTACCCAGGGTCGTCGACCGCCAGCACCGGGGAGCGGCTGGTGCTCGACACGACCACGTCGACCCCGCGAGCGGACAGCTCGCCGGCAACTCGCACCGGTAGGTAGACCAGTTCCTCACTGCCGAGGACCAGCACCCGGCCGGCGACTGGGCCCAGCGCCCCGACCACCTGGGCGGCGATCCCGGGGAGGGCCGACTCCATCGCGCGACGGTCGGCAGGGGTGAAGCCGTGCCGGCCGCCGTCCCGGATTCCGGAACCGGTGTGCACTTCCGCAACTGGTCCTCCGGCGTCCGGGCTGGGGGGTGCGTCATCCCCGGCAAGGCGCTGGGCGACCAACTTCCTCCCGCGGGCCAAGACGTCGACGGGCAGATCGACCACCCCGGTTGCCAGCGCCACCACGTCGATCTGTACGCCCAGCGAGTCGGCGAAGCGGTCCAGCTCCACGCGGGCCTCGGCCGTTCGCAGGTCGACCAGACTGGCCACGACCCACCGGTGCCGCGGCGCGACTGCCTGGATTCCCCGAATGGTGTCCATGACCGTGGCCCCGGTCGACAACTCGTCGTCTACCAGCACGACCGGGCGATCCCCGGCGAACAGGCCGGGATCGTCGGGCAGCAAGAGGTGGCCAGTCGCGTGCGAGTGCACCTCCTCGAACGTGCCAAAGGGTGTCGTGCCGACCGGTCGGCGCGTCGAGTGCAGGACATCAGTGTCGAGCGCATCGGCGACCAGGTGGCCCAGGCCTGTCGCAGTCTCGGCGTAGCCGAGCACGAGCACGTCGCACGGAGCGCGATCGGTGGTCCACCGGGTGAGCTCGACCAGGCTGGCCGGAGCGCCGCTGTCTCCGCGGACGGCGGCTGCGAGGAGGTCCCCGCCAGCGGCGGCCACGCCGCTGTCGACCCCGGCCAGACGGTCGGCGACCAGTCGGCCGAGCAGCATGCCGGCCCCGCGCACGACGTCGGGGTCGGCCGGCACGTGCTTGCCCAGCACCCGGCTGACCAGCAGATGGGCACGCCGCGGGTTGACCCGCACGGCCATCCCCACCAGGTCGGTGACGTTCAGGGACCCTGCTGCGTCGGTGGTGGTGACGACGATGTCGAGCTCACCGCACACCCACTCCCCGGTCCAGGGCGAGCCGGCGGTCACGGGTGCATCCCGGCGCCGAGCAGGTCGACGAAGGAGGTCGTGGGCCGAGCTACGCCGAACACCTGCGCTCGTTGCACCAGTCGGTGGGCCCAGGCCCGGTGCGGCTTGGACTCGTTCATCTTGTTCCGGTACGACGACGCGGCCACCCCGCCGCCGGCCCCGGCACCGAGGATGTCGAGGGCATCGGCGTGCTCCTCGTGCGGCACGACCGACAGTGCGTGCACGGCGGCCACGTGGGTGGGGTGTATGACCGTTTTGCCGTTGAGGCCGTTGGCTTGGTCGAGCACCACCTCACGGATCAGACCGTCCAGGTCGCGGGCGAGCAGGTCGGCTCGCAGCGACCGCTCTTCGAGCTCGCGGAACGGCGTCTCGCGCAGCTGGGGCTTGAAGACCCGGTCGGGGCTGTTGAAGTACTCCCACACCGGGCCGGTGACCACGTGGCCGGTGCCGTCGGCCCGGCCCAGCACGTTGACCACGTCGGCGATGACGTCAGCGACCACCCGGACCTCGTAGACGGTGAGCTCGCGGCGGCGTCTCAAGCCGAACGCTGCGGACAGGTCGGTCGCCCCGATCCGGACGGCGAGCACCTCGGCCCGGTGCTCGGCGAGCAGGTCGCGCACCTGGACCAGGGCGTCGACCCGGGTCTCGGCGTGCGCCATCTCCCGGGACTCCACGACGGGCATGACCCGCAAGGGCCGACCCAGCCGGGCCGACGCCGCCCGTACCGCCTCGAGGAAGGCTGGGCCGGTGGCGCCCGTGAACTTGGGCAGCACGAAACCGGTGAGGACCGCGGCGGTGTCCCCCAGCGCGTCGATGAGCTCGCCGACCTGCTCGGCGCAGCGGACCCGGATGAACACCAGAGGCAGGAGCGGGTCGGCGGCCAGGTCCCGGACGTGGTGCACCAGGTTGGCCTGCGCGGTCTTGACGTCAGCGTCTGCGATCGCGTCCTCCAGGCACAGCACGACGCTGGTCACCCCGGCGGCTTGCTGCCGGCGGACGTCGCCGGCAAGCGCCGGCCGGTCGGCGGGCAGGTAGAGCGTGGCTCCCAACGCCAGCGCGAGGACCTCGGGGTCGCCTTCGGGGTCCACCGGCTGAGGCGGCTGCAGGAAGAGACGGTGCTCGTCGGCGGGGTCCAGGTGCGCGAAGTGCCGCAGCGGGAGCGGCCTGACGGGAGCGCTCACAGCACCGGGGTGCGGGCGTCGGCCCAGGTGATGGCCCGGAAGCCATAGGCCTGCGCGACGTCGCGGACCAGGCCGCGGACGGGGTCGAGCTCCGCGCGGACCACGAACTCGCCGTCCACGACGTAGACGGACGAGAGGACGACGGGGCCGTCGTGTTGGGCCAGGTCCAGGGGGATCTCCACCCGGGAGCCTCCGTGGGTGGACAGCAACAGGGTCCCGCCCCAAGCCAGCGAGGACTCGGACGCCGACACCGCGTAGACGACGAACCGGCGCAATGACCGGCTCTGGCGCAGGTCGACCCGGATCTGGTCGAACTCGCCGCGGCCGGCTTCGAGCACCGGCCGGCGCGAACGCGGCGGAGCCGTCGGGATGCCCACAGTGCGGCTGACCACGCCGGAGCTGCCGTCAGCCAGTTGGTGCACCGCGCCCAGTACGAGGTCACCGACGGCTGGCGAGCAGATCGCGGTGATGGTGAGCGCCCCGACCCCGGACTGCACGCGGTCGAGCGTGACCGTGGGCTCCCGCGGCGTCAGGATCACCCGCCCCCCCGGCGGCACACGCGGGACGCTGCGGACCACCGGCTCGAGCCGCGGGGGCGGTGCCGGGGTCCGCGGCACCCGGTTCCTCGAGGCCTCGGGGAAGAGGTCGAGGTCGGAGGACTCAGGGCGGGCGGCGGACGGCGGAGCGACCGGCGGGTCGGACACGGCCAGGTCGGCGGACACGGGGGCCTGCAACGGGCCGGGGCGCGGTGCCCGCTCGAACAGGTCCAGGTCCGACGAGGAGAGGTCGAGGTCCTCGCTGACCTGACGCGACGCGGGCCGCACAGTGCTCGGCGGCGACAGGTCCACCTGGTCGCCGCCCGGCGGGGCCACGGGGGCCGGTGCGCGTGGAGTGGTCGGTCGGGCCGACGGCGGACCGGACAGGTCCAGCGGGTCAGCGGCCGGCGTCATGAGGTGCAGGTCCCCGGCCGGGGCCGGGCGGTGGACCTGCGGCAGGGCCGGTTCCGGGGTGGCCGTCGGCTCAGGCTGCCGGCGGGTGGTCCGGCCGGCCAAGAAGTCGGCCAACCCGACCGACCCGGTGGCGGGAGACACCGCACCTGTCTCGGGTTGACGGCGGCTCCGGTGGCGCAGCCAATCGAGGTCCGGGCGGGCGGGCGCGTCCCCGGGGACGGTGGTCACAGTGGTAACCCGTAGTCGGCGGCGATGCCGCTGATCCCGTTGCGGTAGCCCTCGCCGACCACCTTGAACTTCCAGTCGCCGCCGTGCCGGTAGACCTCGCCTAGCACCAGCGCGGTCTCAGCCTGGAGCACCGGGGCGAGGTCTTCCGAGCGGACGAGCTCGCGGTGGGTGCGCGCGTCCCGGACCACGACGGACACCGCGCGCAGCTGGCCCAGAGTGCGGCGCTGCGGCGTCCCTTCGTTGACGTAGACCACGGCAACCAGCCGCGAGACCTCGGCAGGCACGCCGCGCAGGTCGATCTCGATCTGCTCCTGGTCGCCGTCCAGGGCCTCGTCGCGGGCGGCCACGGACTCCTCGGGCGAGGTCAGCTGGTTGAAGAACACCATGTGCCGCGCGGACAGCACCCGGCTGTCAGGCCCACACAGCAGCAGCGCGAGGACGAGGTTGTCAGTGAGCACGCGTTCGCTGCCGGCGTCCCAGGCCACCCCGACGACCAGGCTGGTCAGGCCAGGGATCTCCCTGGTCAGGGCCACATTGGCCCCGCGGGTCATGCGTGCCACGGTGCTCGCCTCTCATGTCGTGCGGGTCGGTTCACGGGGCTCGGGTCACAGGTCCAGGTCGGAGCCGGAGAACTTCGTGCGCAAGAAGCTGCCCTGAGTCATCAGCACGTCCACGTCCTGCCGCCGGGCCGCCTCCAGCACCTGCTCAGCGGCCCCCTCCAGCGAGCCGAGCTGAGTGGCGAGCGACTGGGTGGGGGTCATGCCTGAGGCCGCTGGGACGTCGACCAAGTCGGGGTCGAGAGCGGTGAAGCCCCGGACCGTGGTGGGTAGGTAGTCGGTGGCGGTGGCCCGCACCGAGATGGCCGCGTAGACGTCCAGCGGCCGGACGTCAGAGGTGCGTACCACCTCCGTCAGCAGGTCGGTGATTCGACGTGCCGCCACGACCGACGCCACCGGCAGGTCGCCGGCGGCGGCATTGACCAGTCGGACGGCGCCGGCGATCTCGGCGTGCAGGGCGGACGGGGTGTCCTCCTGGTCGACCCCCGGCTGGCCGACGACCGGAGTCGGCTCGGGCTCTTCGCTACGCCGGAACCAGGGCACGTTGCCACTCCCTGGTGCTCACGAACAGGTCACCCCTCGATGGCCTCGTTCGCACGGACCCGCGCCAGATACGGCTGGGCCCGCTCCAGCTGGCCCTCCAGCGCCCGGACCGTGTCGGCCATGGAGGTCACGGCCTGTGCCCGGAAGGTGTCGACGGCGTCCATGGTGGCGAAGACGTTGTCGAATGCCGCCTGCAGCTTTGCGACGTCGATGGTCGACGCAGCCGCTTGCTGGTTGATCGCCGCTCCCTGCACCCGCAGCTGCTCCGACGTGGACTGGATCAGATCCGAGGTCACGGTGTTCAGCGCGTTGATCTGGTCGAGGACCAACTTCTGGCGACTGAGCGCCTGGGACACGATGACCGCGGTACGCAGGGCGGCAATGGTCGTCGTCTGGGCGCGGTCGACACCGCGGATGAGCTCCAGGTTGTTCCGCCGGATGAGATCGAGAGCCATGTACCCCTGCACGGATACGGCGAGCTGAGTCGTGATGTCCTGGCGGCGCTGCCGGACTGGGAACAGCGCGTCTGCCCGCACGGTGTTCGCGTCGTCGCCGAGGCCGGCGGCCTCCAGCTCTGCGACCTTCCCCTCCAACGCCTCGTCCAGGGCGGTGGCCAACTCGTTGTACTCCCGGAGCTTGCCCATCGTCGTCCACATGTTGGCCTTCTCGGTCTCGATGGCCGCGTTGTCCTTGCGCAGCTCGTCCTGACCGGAGTCCAGCGCTTTGATGATCGCATTGAGGTGGGACTGGGCAGACTTGTACTTGTCGAAGTAGCGATCGATCTTGTCCCCACCCGGAAGCCACTTCAACACCTTCTTGACCCCGCTGAGATCCGACCGTTTGGGGTCGAGCTCGGTCACCGTGTGCCGAAGGTCTATCAGGGTGTTGGACACCCGAGTCACGGCGTCTCCGCTCTTGCCCTTGGCACCCATGGCCGCGGCAGGCCGGTCGAGCATCCGGTTGGAGACTGCAGCCGAGGCCCGCATCTCCTTGCCGCCCATGGCCGTGATCGAGCCGACCTTCTGCGCAAAGGCGGGGCTCTTGGTGTCCAGCGACACCAGGTCGGTCACGAAGGCGTTGGCCTTGCTGCGCAGCTCGATCTGCTTGGAGCTCTCCAGCGTGACTGCCCCAGCGGCCTGCTCAGGGGCGACGACGACCACCGGCGCGGGCGGCGTCAGGACCAAAGCCCCCGCAGCGGGCGCGGGTTGCCCACCGGGGGACGGTGCGGACGAAGTACCGAGGTCCAGCTCGGACATGGTGGCTTGCCTCCTGAGGCGACGAGCGAACGGGAACGGAGAGAAGGGGGCGCTACAGGCTGCCGGAAATGGCCGGGAGCAGGTCGCGGAAAGTACGACCCGAGGCCGGGACGCCCAGAGCGGTCATCGACCAGCCTGCGCCGTCGCGGGACACCTTGGACATGATCTGGGCGTTGTGCCGGCCGGAACCACTAAGTTCGTAGCGAGCGATCTCGGTCTCGCTGGTCTCGTCGATGAGCCGGCAGAACGCGTTGGCGATCTGGGAGAAGTCCTGACCGGTGAAGGAGTTCACCGTGCAGACCAACGTGGTGACCGTGGCCGGGAGCTTGGTGAGATCGACACGGATGGACTCGTCGTCGCCGTCTCCGGCGCCGGTTCGGTTGTCGCCGGTGTGCTGGACCGAGCCGTCCTTGCTGCGCAGCTGCTGGAACCAGACCTGGTCGACCAGCTTGCCGGCGGCGTCGAACATCAGGACCGAAGCGTCGAGGTCGACCGACTGGTCACGGCTGCCGAAGAAGCCCTTCTTCTTGATGGCGTCCCAGCCCAGACCCATCCGGACACGGGTCAGCTGGCCACCGTCCCGCTTGGCCAGCGAGACCTTCTGGCCCTTGCTCAAGTTGACGCTCATGGGGACTCCTCGTGTCGGGGTGTGGTTGGAGGTGGGCGATGACCGGAGGGCCTTGGGTCTGCTCGGCCCGGAAGGCAGGGTGGGGTTGTTACTTGCGGGCTGAGCTCCAACGGATGCCCCACCCGTAAGCGGCGTCGAGCTGGGGCTGCGCCCCGTCGACGTAGCGGACCTCACGGCGGATGGAGAAGTCCCCGGCCGATGGTGCGAGCAGCGCGACCGCGCAACTGGTGGCCCCGGCGCGCGGCTCGTCGAGAGCCACCTCGATCAGCGGCCCGTCCGGGGGCGTGAGCGTGACCAGCGCCTGAGCCGCGGCCCAGTTGGGAACGCCCTCGTAGATGTAAGCGAACACGAGAACGCGGGTGATGTGGGGGGCGTACTGCAGGTCGATGAACAAGTTCTCGCCGCCGGAGTTCGCCCCCGACCGGTCGTCCCCGTCCAGCCAGACGGCCGGGGACGGCGCTCCTGGCAGACCCGCATGGAAGGAGTTCCCGAGCGCTTGGACGACGCCCCTGCTCCCGTCGGAGAACTCGTACAGGCAACCCAGGTCGAGGTCGATGTCAGGCTCACGACGCGCGAAGAAGCCGCTCTGCTGACCCGGCGGGCGGGCGGTCCAGTTGAGGTTCACCCGGAGGACTCCGCCGGCGGAGGCCCTCTTGGTCAGCGAGACCGTCGGCGCGGACTTGGTCAGCGTGACCTTGCCTGACGGTCCGGCCGACGGGGGCTGGGGCGATGGCCCAGCGGAGCGCTTGGTGTAGTCGATGGGCACGGCATGCCTCGTCTCTCGCCCCGGCCTCCCGGGGTGTCCTCGTGGGTGGGCCGATGTCGGCCCCGGGTGTGGCGGTCAGCCGACGTTGACCCCGAAGTCCCGGGCGATGCCGCCCAGACCCGAGGTGTAGCCCTGGCCGACAGCGCGGAACTTCCAATCACCGGAGTGCCGGTAGATCTCACCGAAGATCATGGCGGTCTCGGTGGATGCATCCTCGGACAGGTCGTAACGGGCGATCTCCGCGCCGTCGGCCTGATTCACCACTCGGATGTAGGCATTGCGCACCTGACCGAAAGACTGGCCTCGCCCATCGGCGTCGTAGATCGACACTGCGAACACGATCTTGTCGACAGCTGCGGGCACGACGGGCAGGGCGACCGTCAGCGCCTCGTCGTCACCGTCACCCTCACCGGTCAAGTTGTCTCCCGTGTGGGTCACCGACCCGTCCGGCGACGTGAGGTTGTTGAAGAAGACGAAGTGCGCGTCGCTCAACACCCTTCCGCCGGCGTCGACCAACAGCGCTGAAGCATCCAGGTCGAAAGCGTTCCCTGACGTCGTCCTGGCATCCCATCCCAGGCCGACGAGGGCCGCGGTCAGACCGGGCGCCTCCTTGGTCAACGAGACGTTGCCGCCCTTGCTGAGGCTCACACTCATGATCTGCTCCCCCGTCCCAGTCCCGGATCAGACGTTGACGCCGAAGTCGGCGGCGATGCCGCCGAGTCCGGTGGAGTAGCCCTGGCCAACGGCCCGGAACTTCCACTCCGATCCGTTGCGGTAGAGCTCCCCGAACACCATGGCGGTCTCGGTGGAGGCGTCCTCCGAGAGGTCGTATCGGGCGATCTCAGCGTTGTCAGCCTGGTTGATCACCCGGATGAAGGCGTTGCGGACCTGACCAAAGCTCTGCCCACGACTCTCGGCCTCGTAGATCGACACGGGGAAGACCACTCGGTCGAGGTCTGCCGGAGCGCCGGCGAGATCGACCTTGATCTGCTCGTCGTCACCGGCACCTTCGCCAGTGACGTTGTCCCCGGTGTGCTCGATGGCTCCGTCGGGGCTCCGCAGGTTGTTGAAGAACACGAAGTGCTCGTCAGAGGCGACCTTGCCGTCGGGTCGGCACCCGATGGCAGAGGCGTCGAGGTCGAAGGCCTTGCCGTCGGTGGTCCTGGCGTCCCAGCCGAGACCGACCGTCACCGCACGGAGGCCGGGGGCCTCCTTGGTCAGAGAGACGTTGCCACCCTTGCTCAAGCTGACTGCCACGCGATTGTCTCCGTCTTCTTCCCGTTGGATGGGGCGCCGGTCGAACGGCGCAACCCTGTGACGCCGGACACCGGCGCCTGTGAGCGATCCTAAGCAGCCTCGGTACCGGAGGCGCGGCGGTCCGCCGGTCTCAAGGTCGGTCACCGCCTGCGGGTTCCAGCTCGGTGGCCGCGGCGTCCGCAGAGTCGTCTTCCACCACGTCGTCGGGAAGGCGAGGTGCTTTGGCCACCCACGGCCTGATGGGTTGCACGACGTAGCCGTAGAAGTCCTCGACGGCCGAGATCACGCTGGGGATGAACGCCCCCCGCACTCCGGACCGCTTGGTCCCCATCGGGACGCTGCGGGTCAGTTGGAAGGACGACAGCGCGACCCGTGTCGTGGGTGCGAGGCAGGCAGCGTCGGTTCTGACGAGCTGCAGTTGCTCACAGGTCGGCGGAGCAGCGCCATCAAACCCCGCCTCGACCAGTAGATCCGCAGGGGCATCGGCGAGCTGCTTGACCAGCCAGCTGATGCGGCGGTGGTTGGTGCCTTCCTGCGGAGCGGGCACACGGGTGGAGGTGAGCACCTGCCCAGTGCGCAGGTCGGCCACCACCTCCACCGTGCCGACAGCTCCGGGGACCCGCAGCGTGGCCTCCAGGCGTCCGGTGCTGGCCAACGACTCCACCCCCGCGCGGGTCCGGGCATCAGGGTCGGTCGCCAGCCGTCGCGGCAGCACGTGAGCGACGTCCACTCCGAGTTCCGCGGTGAGCCGTAGACACAGCTGCCGGACCAACCGGATCCAGGCGTCGACAGCGGACGGGACCTTTCGGTCACCAGGACGCAACGTGCCGGCGGCCACGGCCTCGCGGACCGGGACCCAGGCCACGCCCATGTCGTCGAACCCGGCAGCGCCGGACCGAGGGTGCTGGACGTAACGGAGGAACTCATGGAGCAGCCAGGCCTGCCCGGCATCCGCCACCCCGCGGTGGTTGAGGACCATGTGCGCCTCGTGCACCACCTCTGCCCAGGACAGGTGGTGGAGCGTGACCTTTGCGAGCTTTCTACGGTCAACGGTGACCGGGTGCTCATTCACCCCGGGCGCGATCTCGTTGGACAGCGTTATGACAGCGTCGTAACCCTCGTGTCGGGCTACGTCCAGATAGCTCTCGATCTGCTCACGGCGGAGCTGCCCACTCCCCGTCTTGGTCTCCAGCAGTGCTGTCCACAGACGCGCCCCGCGCTGGACACGGATGACGCCATCGGGGACGACCAGCGACTCGCCCCGGTGGAACGGGACCTCGAGATAGGACTCGAGGAGACCTGACGGAGCCCCGAATCGAGCAGTGATCCCCCGACCAAATGGGCGCACGGCCATCATCGTGGCCAAGAGCGCAGAGGTGGCCCGCTTCTCCTGCTCGGCAGCGTTCCCCACCCCCGAGATGGAGAACAAGCGAGCAGCCCCCCACGTGTCGGCACCGGCGAGCTTCAGTGCCGGCGGCACAACTCGGCTAGGGGGCTGTTTGCGCGTCCGCACGCCCGCACGAACCGTGCGCACCCCCACCACTTCGCGATCACCCAGAGAGGGGGCGGGCGTCATCCGGGGAGCCGTTGGCTCCACCACGACCGCCATCGGAGCAGCGGCTTCTGCGGCGAGCTCGATGACGATGACGTCGTCGCCGGCTCCCTCTGGTGTCTGCTCCGGTTCGCCAGTGGCCTGCGGGGTGGCGACGTCCAGTTCCATCTCGTCCGCCACCGTGACACCCAGGTCGGTAGCCAGTCCGGCGAGGCCCCTCGCCCATCCTTGTGCCACAGCTCGGACCCGCCACGACCCATTCCGCCGGTATATCTCGCCGAGCACCATGGCCGTCTCTGCGTCAGCCCCGACAATTCGGTGGGAGGCGAGCGGACTGCCGTTCTGGTCGCAGACCAGCAGGATGCACTCCTTGACGTCGGCAAAGGTCCCAGAGGCAACGCTGGCCGCCAAGGCCACGGTCACAACGTCCACGGGCAGCGACTCGAGGTCGATCGCCAGACTCTCTTGGCCCCCGTGTTCAGTGAGTGCACTACCCAAATGGCGAACGCCGCCGTCCTCAGACGTGGGCTGGTTGTAAAAGACCATGTCTGCGTCGTTCCGCACACGCCCTGAGGACGTCAGTAGCAGCGCCGACGCATCAACCTCCACCTCGGACTGCCCCCAGGCGATGACGCAGCGGACCCCAGGGGTTCCCTCAGCGAGTGGAGTGTTGGCTCCTTTGCTCAGCTCGATCGCCTGCACGGCCGCAGCCTATGAGTCGGAGAGCTGGAATCCACCGTTCCGACACCGCAGCGCGCCGCGCGGGTATTGGCCAGGACCCGCCCCGTCCCGTCTCCTCGACGTAATGTGCTCGAACGTGGAGCTCCCGGTCTGGTTCGAGATCGGCACGTTCGTGGGACTCACCGTCCTGCTGCTGGCCGACCTCGCCATCGTTGCCCGTCGTCCGCACGAACCCTCGGTGCGGGAGGCCAGCATCTGGGTGACGTTCTACATCGCCCTGGCCCTGCTGTTCGGCCTGGTGCTGCTGGTGGTCACCAACGGGGACTTCGCGACCCAGTTCTACGCGGGCTGGCTCACCGAGTACTCGCTGTCGGTGGACAACCTCTTCGTATTCGTGATCATCATGGCCCGCTTCAAGGTGCCCAGGAAGCTGCAGCAAGAGGTCCTGATGGTCGGGATCATCATCGCCCTGGTGCTGCGCGGGATCTTCATCCTGCTCGGCGCCGCGGTGATCGAGCGGTTCACCTGGGTCTTCTACATCTTCGGCGCGTTCCTGGTCTACACCGCCATCAACCTGATCCGTGGAAGTGGCGAGGACGAGGACTACGAGGAGAACGCCCTCATCCGGCGGCTGAAGAAGGTCCTGCCGATGACGGCGGACTTCCACGGCAACAAGATCCGGGTGGAGAAGGGCGGCAAGAAGCTCTTCACCCCGATGATCGTGGTCTTCCTCGCGCTGGGGACGACGGACCTGCTCTTCGCGCTGGACTCCATCCCGGCCATCTTCGGGCTGACCCGCGAGGCGTTCATCGTCTTCACCGCCAACGTCTTCGCCCTCATGGGCCTGCGGCAGCTGTACTTCCTGCTCGGCGGGCTGCTCAAGCGGCTGGTCTACCTCTCCTACGGCCTCGCGGTGATCCTGGCCTTCATCGGCGTCAAGCTGATCCTCGAGGCTGTGCATGACAACTCGCTGCCGTTCATCAACGGCGGGGAGCCGATCGAGGCGGTCCCGGAGATCCCGATCTGGCTGTCGCTGGCGGTCATCCTCGGCGTGCTGGTGATCGCCACCGTCGCTTCGCTGCTCAAGACCCGCGGCCAGCTCCCCCCGCCCGCAGATGGCGACGCCACGCCTCAGGAGCGGCCGACCAGCAAGCCCGGTCTGTCCGAGACGAGCCTCCAGCCGGGTGAGCAGGAGACCACCGGCCGGTGACGGGTCAGCCCTGACGAGGCTGACGGCGAGCTAGGCGTCGACGTTGCCGCATCGCCGGCGGGCCCGGTGAAGCTCGGGTGCTCGGGGAACCTGCGTATGGAGGAAACTGGCCGCGCTGCGCATCGAGGACGTCGACTTGGACGCAGGCACCATCTCCGCCCGCCGTCAGATCGTCGAGACCGACGACGGCCCCGCGAAGGACCGCCCAAGGCCGACAGTCAGCGGACCGTGCACCTGCCGGACCAGGGCATCGACGCCGTGGACGAACACCTCCGCGTACGGGGAGCCTCGGACCCCGGCAGCCAACCTGTTCGCCCGACCGGACGGCAGCGCTCTGCGCGCCCACCACGTGCACTCGGCCTGGCAGACGACACGTCGCCATGTGGGTCTCCCGGAGGCGCACCTGCCCGACCTGCGGCACACCGGCCTGACGGTGGCCGCCCAGAGCGGTGCCACCCTGGCCGAGGTCATGCGCCGTGCCGGCCACTCCTCCACGCGCGCCGCGATGAGCTACCAGCACGCCGCGGACCCAGCGCGACGCAGAGGTCGCGAACCGGCTCGGCCGGCTCTGGGAGGGCACGCGCGCGACCCGAACGGGCACGCAGCGGGCACGACGGGGCATCTGAGCCACCTCAGCCCGGCCCCGAACTCAGAGCCGAGGCATGAACGTGCTGTTCAGAGCGGAGGGCGAGGGATTCGAACCCTCGAGGAGCTTTCACCCCTAGCGGTTTTCAAGACCGCCGCCATCGGCCACTAGGCGAGCCCTCCCGGCGCCGCCGACCCTATCCCGGGGCGCCGCGGTGGGTGATCGTCGTCCGGACGCCGTCGACCCGTCGGGTGCCCGTCACCCGCAGGCGACCTGGGACCGGTGTCCTGGGGGCATGCGGGTGGCCCTGGTGTCCGAGACCTTCAGCCCAGCGGTGAACGGCGTGGTCACGTCGGTGCTGCGCGCCGCCGACCACCTGGCGCTGCGTGGCCACGAACCGGTGGTGATCGCGCCGTCCGGGTCCTCCTACGAGTCCCGCTGCGGTGCGCGGGTGGAGGTGCACCCGGTGCGGGCGGTCCGTCTGCCCGGGTACCGGGAGCTGCCGCTGGCCGCGCCGACCGCCGAGGTCGGCGCGCTGCTGGACCGGCTGCGCCCGGACGTCGTCCACCTGGCCTCTCCCGCCGTGCTCGGCTCAGCCGCTGCGCGCGCCGCCCAGGTCCGGGACATCCCGGCGGTCGCGGTGTTCCAGACCGACCTGGCCGCCTACGCCGGGCGCTACCGGCTCCCGGGCGGCGCGGCGACGGCGTGGCGGTGGCTGCGTGCGGTCCACGACCGGGCGGCGCTGACGCTGGTGCCCTCGACCCCGACGATGGCGATGCTGCGCCGACACGGCATCGGTCCGCTCGCGCTGTGGGCTCGCGGGGTCGACCTCGAGCAGTTCGCCCCCGGCCGCCGGTCCCCGGCGTTACGCGCCTCGCTGGCCCCGGACGGCGAACTGCTGGTGGGCACGGTCGCTCGGCTGGCGGTGGAGAAGCGGCTGCACCTGCTCGGCCCGTTGTCCGAGCTGCCCGGGGTGCGCCTGGTGGTGGTCGGCGACGGCCCGCAGCGCCGGGCCCTGCAGCGCGCGCTCCCCCGGGCGGTGTTCGCCGGCCGGGTGGTGGGCGCCGAGCTCGGCGAGCTGGTGTCCTCGCTGGACCTGCTCGTGCACCCGGGCGCGGACGAGACCTTCTGCCAGGCCGTGCAGGAGGCCCTCGCCGCCGGAGTCCCGGCACTGGTCGCTGCATCGGGCGGGCCGCTGGACCTCGTGCGGCACGGCGAGAACGGCTGGCTCTGGGCCGGCGACGACCCGCAGGTGCTGGCCGCTCAGGTCGCCGGCCTGCGCGACGACCGGCTCTCGCTGCGGGTGGCTGCCGCCCGGGCCCGCCCGTCGGTCGCGCACCGCACCTGGGGTCGGCTGGGCGACGAGCTGATCGGTCACTACGAGCGGGTGCTCGGCGTCCCCGCCGTCCGCTCGCTCAGTGCCTGAGACGTTTCCGCGGAAACACGCCGGCGGCCCCGCCTCCCGGGTGGGAGACGGGGCCGCCGGGTCCAGCGCGTGCGGGTCAGACGGTGCTGCGGCGGCGGGCGCCGACCAGCAGCCCCATGCCGGCGAGCACCGCGAGGGCGCCACCGGCCAGCGGGACGGCGGTGTCGACGCCGGTGTTGGCCAGCGTCGCGCTGGTGACGACCCCACCGGACACGGTCACCGTGATGACCAGGTTCCGGGTGGTGAAGTCGGGGTTGATCCCGGTGGCGACCAGGGTGTGGGTGCCGTTGGTCAGGTTCGCCGGCAGCGTGATCTGGGTGCGGAAGAACCCGGTGTCATCGGTGTCGACGGTGCCCAGGTCGATCGGGGTGGAGAAGAGGCTCAGCCGCACCGTGGAGTACAGCGCGAAGCCCTGGCCCTGGACGGTCAGCGTCTGGCCGGCGGTGACCGCGGTGATGGGGCCGGCCGGGCCGACGATGTCGCCGTCGTCCTTGGTCGGGACCGAGGACGGGACGGCCGGGGCGGGGACGGTGACGGCCTCCTGGACGGCGGAGAGGCCGCGGCGACCCTCGTCGTCGAGCGCGGTGACGCCGACGGTGTAGCCCGAGCTGGCGGGCAGAGCGAAGGTGCAGGTCAGCACGGTCGGCTGGTCGGTCGCACAGACGCCGCCGTTGCCGCTGCGGCCGGTGCCGTAGCCCACGTCGTAGCCGCTCACGTCGCCGGACGGCGCGGTCCAGGTCAGGGTGACCTGCGAGGGCCCGGTGGTGAGCGAGGTGATCGCCGGGGCGGCGAGGGGCTCGTACGGGGTGGCCGTCTGGAAGTCGCTGGCGTCGCCCTTCACCGACCCGTCGGCACCGCTGACCGCACGGACGCCGACGTTGTACTCGGTCTCGTTGGTCAGGCCGGTGACGGTCCCGGAGAGGGTGCCCTCCTCGTCGGTCACGGCCAGGGGTGCCCAGGTGAGTCCGCCGTCGACGGTGACCTCGTAGCCGGTGACCTCGATGCCGTTGTCGTTCTGCGGAGCCACGAAGACGACGGTCACCGAGCCGTCGCCTGCGGTGACGTAGTTGAGATACGGGGCGTAGGACACCGCGCACTCGTTCGCACTGGCGGTGATGTAGCCAGGACCGACGGAGGTCGACGCCGTGGCCGACTCGACGTCGAGCAGGAAGTTCGTCTCGTCGCCCTCGCCGCTGCCGCCGAGCTCACCGCCGCCGCCATCGCCACCGAAGGCGCCGATGACCGCGTCCTCGTCCGCACCCGTCATGAGGGTCACGACCGAGCCGGCTCCCCCGCCGCCACCCGCCTCGCTCCCGTCGACAGTCCCGCCCGCGCCACCGTCGGACCAGCCGCTGCCGCCGCCAGCACCGGCCGTCGCGGTGTCGCTGTCGACGTCGTAGCTGCCGTGGCCCCCGGACTCCCCGGGGTAGAGGGAGTAGACCTCTCCTGCCTCGGCATCCAGGTCGGCGGTCACCTCGCCGCCGTAGGCCCCCTTGACGTCTCCGGTGGCGTATCCGCCCATCGCACCGGTCACGGTCCAGGTGATGGAGCAGACCCCGGCCCCGACCTGGAAGGAGCTCACGTCGTCGGAGGAGAACTGGTCTCCGGCCTCGAGGGTGGGCAGGGGCTCAGCCGAGGCAACCCCGGAGACGCCGAGGACAGCGGTGGACATCCCGATCGTGGACACGGCCAGCAGGCCGAGCGCACGGCGGGACGGGGACGTGAAACGCATGGGCGGGCTCCCCCGGGGTGGCCCGGGACGCCGGGCACGCGGTGGGGTCGTTCCCACCGCCCACCCCATCGGCAGCCTGGCAAGAACCTGTGACCATCCGACCGGCTACAGCGGGCGGACGAGCCCCAGCACGTGGTCGGCGCCGGACTTCTCGTTGCGCACCGTCAGGTCCCACCCGCCGTCGACGGCACCGGTGGACAGCGTCACCGTGGAGGGCAGGAAGAGCGGCTTCTTGAACGCCACGTCCACCGAGAACGACTCCGGAAGCCGACCCGAGAGGGCGGCGAGCGCCCGGGCCTTGACCCACATGCCGTGTGCGATGGCCCGCTTGAACCCGAACGCCTTCGCGGTGAGGCCGGACAGGTGGATCGGGTTCACGTCGCCGGAGACCTTGGCGTAGCGCCGGCCGGCGTCGTCGGGCACCCGCCACTGCGCGGCCGGGGACACCTCGCCGACGGTCAGGTCGAGGTCGGCCGGCTCACCGGAGGGCGCCGTGGCACTGCGGGACAGGTACGTCGAGCGACCGCGCCACACCTCGTCACCGCGGGAGCGCACCGAGGCGACCAGGTCGACCGTCGCGCCCGAGCGGTGCGGGCGGAGGTCGTCGGCCCAGACCTCGAGGTCGAGCTTCTCCGACGCCAGCACCGGCCGGACGACGTCGACCCGGTTGCGCACGTGCACCAGCCCGGGCAGCGCCAGCGGGAACGCCTTGTCGGCCATCAGCGCGACCTGCAGCGGGAAGGTCAGCACGTGCGGGAAGGTCGGCGGCAGGACGTCGCCGAGCGGGAACCGGCAGACCTGCGCGTAGTCCGCGACCTGCACCGGGTCCACCTCGACGGCGACCCGGGCCAGGTGCGTGTCGGGCAGGTCGCCACCGCGCCCGCGGGCCGACAACGCGGCCTGGGCGAAGAGCTTCGCCATGGAGGGGGCCGAGGAGAGGACCACCGGGGCGCCCATCAGGCGCCCAACATCGACTGGCCGCAGACCCGCACGGTCTGGCCGTTGACCCCGCCGGACCCCGGCTGGGAGAGCCAGGCGATCGTCTCGGCGACGTCCACCGGCAGCCCACCCTGCTGCATCGAGTTGATCCGGGAGCCCACCTCGCGGGTCCCGAAGGGCATCTTCGCCGTCATCTCGGTGACGATGAACCCCGGCGCCACGGCGTTGATCGCCCCACCGCGCGAGGCGAACTCCGGGGCCCAGGCGCGCACCATGCCGATGATCCCGGCCTTGGACGCGGCGTAGTTGGTCTGCCCGCGGTTGCCGGCGATGCCGCTGGTCGAGCTGACGCACACGACCCGGAACCCGTCACGCAGCACGCCGTCGGCGTCCAGGAGTGCCTGGGTGATGTCCAGCTGGGCCTGCAGGTTGACCGCCATCACCGAGTTCCAGCGTGCCGTGTCCATGTTGACCAGCAGCTTGTCCCGGGTGATGCCGGCGTTGTGCACGACGACGTCGACCCCGCCGTGCCGTTCCCGTAGGTGCTCGACCAGGCGCCGAGCCGCGTCGGGGGCGGTGATGTCGAGCTGCAGCGCCGTCCCGCCGACCTCGTTGGCGACGTCGGCGAGTGCCTGTCCGGCGGCCGGGACGTCGACGGCGACCACGTGGGCGCCGTCCCGGGCGATGGTGCGCGCGATGGCCGCACCGATGCCGCGCGCGGCACCGGTGACGACGGCGACCTTGCCGGCCAGCGGGCGGGCGACGTCCTCGGCCGGGGGCAACTGGGCCGCCGACACGGTGACGACCTGACCGTCGACGTAGGCCGACCGGCCGGAGAGGAAGAAGCGCACGGGGCTGGCGATGGAGGCCTCGGCGCCGAGGGGCACGTAGACCAGGTTCGCGGTCGCCCCGGCACGCAGCTCCTTGCCGATCGAGCGGACCAGGCCGTCGAGGGCCTGCCGGGCCGCGGACTGCGCCGGGGAGGCGGTCTCCGACGGTGGGTCGCCCAGCACGAGCACCCGGCCATTGGGGCGCAGCCGCTTGAGGGCCGGGGCCAGGAAGTCGTGCGCGCTGGCCAGGTCGGCCGGGCCGGTGACGCCGGTGGCGTCGAGCAGCACCGCCGACAGCTTCTCGGTGTCGGCGGCCGGGGACAGCACGGTCACCCCGGCCTCGGTCAGCAGCGAGGTCAGCTCCGCGCGGAGGCGCCCCTCACCGGCCGAGCCGACGACGGCGGGACCGGGCAGCAGCGGGTCGCCGGGGGTGTGCCGGCGCAGCACGGCCGGGCGGGGCAGGCCGAGCTGCTTGGTGACGGTCGTGCCGACACCGGAGTTCGCGAAGTCGCGGTACCAGTCGCTCATGGGGTGGGTCTCCTTCTCAGGACTCGAGGACGGCGACGACGCCCTGGCCGCCGGCGGCGCAGATCGAGATCAGCCCGCGCTTGCCCGGGCCCATCTCGTGCAGCGCCTTGGCCAGCGAGGCCACGATGCGACCGCCGGTGGCGGCGAACGGGTGGCCGGCGGCGAGCGAGGAGCCGTTGACGTTGAGCTTGCTGCGGTCGATGGAGCCCAGCGGGGCGTCCAGGCCCAGCTTGTCCCGGCAGAACGCCGGGTCCTCCCAGGCCGCCATGGTGGACAGCACGGTGGAGGCGAACGCCTCGTGGATCTCGTACAGGTCGAAGTCCTGCAGGGTCAGGCCGTTGCGGGCCAGCATCACCGGCATCGCGTAGGCCGGGGCCATGAGCAGGCCCTCGCCGCCGTGCACGTAGTCCACGGCCGCGGTCTGCGCATCGACGAGGTGCGCGAGCACCGGCAGGCCCTTCGACGCGGCCCACTCGTCGCTGGCCAGCAGCACCACCGAGGCCCCGTCGGTCAGCGGGGTGGAGTTGGCCGCCGTCATGGTGGCGCCCTCGCCCTTGCCGAAGACCGGCTTCAGGGTGGCCAGCTTCTCCAGCGAGGACTCCGGCCGCAGGTTCTGGTCGCGGGTGAGGCCGAGGAACGGCGTCATCAGGTCGTCGAAGAAGCCGCGGTCGTAGGCGGCGGCCAGGTGCTGGTGGCTGGCGACGGTGAGCTCGTCCTGGGACTCCCGGGTGACGGCCCACTCCTTCGCCGTGATCGCGGCGTGCTCGCCCATCGACAGCCCGGTGCGCGGCTCGACGTTGCGCGGGATGTCGGGAGCGAGCTGGCCCGGCCGGATCGCCGAGATGGCCTTGAGCCGCTGCGGGAGGGTCTTCGCGTTGTTGAGCGCGATGAGCGCGTGCCGCAGGTCCTCGTTCACCGCGAGGGGAGCGTCGGAGGTGGTGTCCACCCCGCCGGCGATGCCGGACTCGATCTGGCCCAGGGCGATCTTGTTGGCCACCAGCACGGCGGCCTCCAGACCGGTGCCGCACGCCTGCTGGACGTCGTAGGCAGGGGTCGCGGCCGACAGCCGGGAGCCGAGCACGGACTCGCGGGTCAGGTTGAAGTCGCGCGAGTGCTTGAGGACGGCGCCGGCCACGACCTCGCCGACCGTCTCGTCCTGCAGCCCGAAGCGGGCGACCAGTCCGTCGAGGGTCGCGGTGAGCATGTCCTGGTTGGACGCCCGGGCGTAGGCGGAGTTGGAGCGGGCGAAGGGGATGCGGTTCCCGCCGACGATCGCGGCCGAGCGGGTGTCAGGGCGGGTCACGGAGTGCCTCCGTCGAGTGGCGGGCGTTGTCGGTACCGACGGTATCAGGTACCGTCGGTGCCGTGAAAGCCGAGGCGGTGACGAAGCACGAGATCGGACCCCTGCCCCGCGACAAGCGGGACTCCCGGTGGGACGAGCACCGGCGGGCCCGTCGGGAGCAGCTCGTCCAGGCCACGGTCACCGCGGTCGGCGAGCACGGCCCCGGGGTGGGCATGGAGGAGATCGCCGCCGCGGCAGGGACGTCGAAGACCGTCGTCTACCGGCACTTCGCCGACCGCGGCGAGCTGCACCTCGCCGTCTGCGCCCAGGTCGCCGAGCAGCTGCTCGCGGCCCTGCGCGTGGCCATGGCCGACACCGACCGGCCCCGCCAGATGGTCGCCGCCGCCATCGACACCTACCTGGCCTTCATCGAGGCCGATCCCGAGCTCTACCGCTTCGTCGTCCACTCCCCCGCCGACCGCGACCCCGAGGCCGACCCGATCGCCGGGCTCAGCGAACTCGTCGGCGACCAGGCCGCCGCCCTCGTCGAGCTGGCCCTGGAGCAGGCCGGCCGGGACACCGCCGCCGCCGGCCCCTGGGGCCACGGCCTGGTGGGCCTGGTCCGCTCGGCCGGCGACCGCTGGCTCGGCTCGGCGGGCGGCATGTCCCGCGGCGAGCTCACCGCACACCTCACCGACCTCGCGTGGACCGGACTGTCCGGCGTCGTGGTCGAGATCCCCGAGAAGACCCGGCACCACACGGAGGAGAACCGATGACCAGCACGCCGCTCCCCACCACGGTCGACCCGGCCCGCCTCACCGAGGTGCTCGACGGCCGCTGGGCACAGGTCCGCCGCGACGCCCGCGAGCAGCTCGGGGAGGAGAAGTACGCCCCCGTCTACGGCGAGTCCAACGCCGAGGCCCGTGCGCGGATCACCGGCCTGACCAAGGAGCTCGCCGCCACCGGCCGCACCGCGCTGGGCTTCCCGCGCGCCTACGGCGGGCAGGAGGACGCCGGCGCCTCGGTCACCTCGATCGAGATGCTCGCGTTCGGCGACCTGTCGCTGATGGTCAAGGCCGGCGTGCAGTGGGGGCTGTTCGGCGGCGCCGTGCAGCTGCTGGGCACCGAGCGGCACCACGAGCGGTTCCTCGCCGACATCATCTCCGCCGACCTCATGGGCTGCTTCGCGATGACCGAGACCGGCCACGGGTCCGACGTCCAGCAGCTGCGGACGACGTGCACCTACGACCCGGCGACGGAGACCTTCGACCTGCACACCCCGCACGACTCGGCCCGCAAGGACTACATCGGCAACGCCGCGCAGGACGGCCGGATGGCCGTCGTGTTCGCCCAGCTGGTCAGCGGCGGTGAGCGGCACGGCGTGCACGCCTGGCTGGTGCCCATCCGTGACGAGGCCGGCAACGCCGCGCCCGGCGTCACCATCGGGGACGACGGCGCCAAGGCCGGGCTCAACGGCGTGGACAACGGCCGGCTCTCCTTCGACCACGTCACCGTCCCGCGCGACATGCTGCTGGACCGGTACGGCCAGGTCGCCGCCGACGGCACCTACACGTCCTCCATCGAGAACGAGACCCGCCGCTTCTTCACCATGCTCGGCACCCTGGTGCGCGGGCGGGTCAGCGTCGGTGGGTCGGCGGGCTCGGCGACGAAGCTCGCGCTGGAGATCGCCGTGCGCTACGGCGACGTCCGCCGCCAGTTCGCCGCCCCCGGCGAGGACCGCGAGATCGTGGTCAACGACTACCTGGTGCACCAGCGCAAGCTGCTGCCGGCGCTGGCCACGAGCTACGCGCTGCACTTCGCCCAGGAGGAGCTCGTCTCCACCATGCACGACGTGCAGGGCCAGGCGGACGTCGACGAGGCGGCCCAGCGCGAGCTCGAGTCGCGGGCGGCCGGGCTCAAGGCCGCCCAGACCTGGCACGCCACCGCCACCATCCAGATGGCCCGCGAGGCCTGCGGCGGGGCGGGCTACCTGGCGGAGAACCGGCTGCCGGCGCTCAAGGCCGACACCGACGTCTTCACCACCTTCGAGGGCGACAACACCGTCCTGCTCCAGCTGGTCGCCAAGGGGCTGCTGACCGGGTACCGGGACGCGTTCGGCTCCCTCGACGGCTGGGGCAAGGCCCAGTTCGTCGCCGACCAGGTGCGCGAGACGGTGCTCGAGCGCACCGCGGCCCGCTCGCTGATCGCCCGGCTCGTCGACGCCGTCCCCGGCCGGGACGAGGAGGTCTCGCTGCTGGACCGCGGCTGGCAGCTCAGGGCCTTCGAGGACCGCGAGAAGCACACGCTGGACGGCGCGATCAAGCGGCTGCGCAAGGGGGCGGCCACCAAGGGCATCAAGCCCTTCGACATCTTCAACGACGTGCAGGACCACGTGCTCAAGACGGCGGTCACGCACATCGACCGGGTCGTACTGGAGGCGTTCGTCGCCGGCATCGAGCGGACCACCGACCCCGCGGCCAAGGCGCTGCTGGCCAAGGTGTGCGACCTCTACGCGCTGACCACCATCGAGGCCGACAAGGCCTGGTTCCTCGAGCACGGCCGGCTCACCCCGACCCGGGCCAAGGCGCTCACCGGCGCGGTCAACCAGCTGCTCAAGGAGCTGCGGCCGCACATGCGCACGCTGGTCGACGCCTTCGCGATCCCCGAGGCGTGGGTGAAGTCCTCGATCGTGGACACCGAGGGCGCCCGCCAGGAGGCCATGGCCGCCGAGGACGCCCGCGTCCGGGCCGCCGCACCGGCCGGGGAGTCCGCCGTGGACACCCCCGACGACACCGCCGTCGACCTGGAGATGGCCCCCGCGCAGTAGCGGGCACCATGAGCCGGTGAGCACCACCGGCGCACTCCTCCAGGTCACCGCGGACGTGGCCGCCGACGAGGCGCTGCGCGTCCCTGCGGCGGTCGACCTCGCCGCGATCGTGATCGGAGCCCTCACGGGCGGTCTGCTGGCCGCCCGTGAGGGCTTCGCGGTGTCCGGGGTGCTGCTGCTGGCGGTGTCCGGTGGGCTGGGCGGCGGGTTGATCCGCGACGTGCTGCTCGGCGTGCCGGTGGTGGCGCTGACCAACCCGGCCTACCTGCCGACGGTGGCGATCACCGCGATGGTCACCTTCTTCTTCTCCGGCTGGCTGTCCCGGGCGACGGCGCTGCTGGTCGGTCTGGACGCCCTCACGCTGGGCTTCTTCACCCTGATCGGCGCCCAGAAGGCGCAGCTGGCCGGGCTGCCCAGCGCGAGCGTGGTGTTCATCGGGGTGGTGACGGCGGTCGGGGGCACGGTCATCCGCGACGTGCTGCTCGCCCAGCGCGCCGACATCGTGCAGCCCGGGCCCTACAACGCGGTGGCCGCGCTGATCGGGGCGTCGGCGTTGACGGTGCTCGCCGGTCCGCTGGACGTGCCGCCCCTGCCCGTCGCCGTCCTGGTGATCGTGCTGGTCACCGGGCTGCGCATCCTGTCGGTCTGGCGCGGGTGGGCCGCTCCGGTCGCGATCGACCTGCCGCTGCGGGCCCGGTCCCGGCTGGCCCGGGTGCGCCGGCCCACCACCCGGACGGCGGACGACGCAGCCAGGCGGCGGCGCCGTCTGGGCCGCCGCTGACAGCGATCGGTCACCGGTCGACTGCACCAGGTCACCCCTGCGGGGGATGAGGACCACCCGGACGTTCACCGATGATCACCGTGTCGGGCCAGAGCGGCGCGACACGAAGGGATCCTCATGCAACGGGGGCGACGACCCTGGCCCGCTGCACCGCCCACGGGCGCGGTGCTGGCGGTCGTGGTCGTGCTCGCGGTCTGCCAGGTCCTCGCCGTCACCGCGAGCCCCGACGTCTTCGACCGCTTCGTCTCCAACCTCGCCCAGTTGCTGGCCGGGGCCGCCGCGACCGCGGCCGGGGCCTGGCGGGCTGCCGGCCTCGTCGGCCGCAACCGCTGGTCCTGGGGGCTGCTCACCGCCGGCACCGCGGCCTGGACGCTGGCCCAGGGCTGGTGGTGCTGGGTGGAGATCGTCCAGGACGGCGCCACCCCCTTCCCCTCGTTCGCCGACGTGGGCTTCATCGCCTTCCCCCTGCTGGCCGCCGCCGCACTGCTGCTGCACCCCGCCGGGGGCGGGCGCACGGGCCGGTGGCAGCGCCCCCTGGACGCGCTGATGACCTCGGCCGCGGTCGGCCTGGTGAGCTGGGAGACCACGTTGGGGGCGGTCGTCGCCGTCGACGTCACCGAGAACACCCTGACCTCCGCCCTGCTGGTCGCCTACCCCGTCCTCGACGTGCTGCTCGTCGTGCTGGCCGTCCTCACCCTGGCGCGCAGCACCCGTGGCCGGACGCCGTTGGCCCTGGTCGGGGCCGGGCTGGTCGCCTTCAGCGTCTCCGACAGCGCCTTCGCCTACGTGGCCGCGACCGGCGGCTACGTGGGCAGCTCGCTGGACCTGGGCTGGGTCGCCGGCTTCCTGCTCATCGCGCTGGCGGCGCTGAGCCCTCGGGACGTCGACGGCACCGAGGGGCCGGCAGGCCGGGAGCACACCGTCCGCCGCGCCAGCGCCCGGGCCGCCTTCCTGCCCTACGTGCCGGTCGCGGCGGCCCTCGTCGTCACCGCCGCCCTCGCGGTGGGCGGGCGCCAGCTGGACGGCGGGGAGCTGCTCACCGCCGGACTGGTCGTCGCCCTGCTGCTCGCCCGGCAGTACCTGGCGCTGCGCGACAACGGCCGGCTGGCCGCCGAGCTCGCGGTGCGCGAGGCCGAGCTGCGCCACCAGGCCTTCCACGACGGCCTCACCGGGATCGCCAACCGGGCGCTGTTCCGCGACCGGCTCGAGCACGCCCTCCAGCTGCACGCCCGTGACCTGCGCCCGGTCTCCGTCGTGTTCCTCGACCTCGACGACTTCAAGGTCATCAACGACACCCTCGGGCACGCCGCCGGCGACGAGCTGCTGGTCCGGGTGGCCGAACGGCTCACCGGTTCGGTGCGCACCGGGGACACCGTGGCCCGGCTCGGCGGCGACGAGTTCGCCGTCCTGCTCGAGGACGGCGGGGACCCCCTGCAGATCGGCGACAAGATCGCCGGCGGCCTGACCACCCCGTTCACGCTGCGCGGCACCAGCCTCCAGGTGCACGCCAGCATCGGCATCTGCGCGCTCTCGGCCGACGACCCGCCGATCGCCGCCGACGAGCTGCTGGCCCGCTCGGACACCGCGATGTACTCGGCCAAGCGCTCGGGCAAGGACCGGATCGTCACCTACAGCGTGGGCATGAGCCTGGCCGAGCTGCAGGACCAGGAGCTGCGGCAGGCGCTGCGCACCGCCATCGACGACCGCCGGGTGCGGCTGGCCTACCAGCCGATCGTGGAGCTGGAGACCGGCCGGGTGCTGGGCCTGGAGGCGCTGGCCCGCTGGCGCAACGGGGACGCCGACGTCCCGCCCGACGTCTTCATCCCCCTCGCCGAGCGCACCGGCCTGATGCCGGCGCTCACCGCCGACCTGCTCACCGAGGCCTGCGGCCAGCTCGCGGACTGGACCCGCGGCCGGCACGAACCGCTGACGGTGCACGTCAACATCGCCCCGAGCCAGCTGATCGCCCCCGGTTTCGTGCACACCGTCGGCGAGCTGGTGACCCGCTACCGGCTGCTGCCGGGTCGGCTGGTCCTGGAGATCACCGAGTCCGGCATCTTCGCCGACCTGGACGCCGCCCGGCGCACCGTCGTCCAGCTGCGCACCCTGGGCGTCGGGGTCTCCCTCGACGACTTCGGGGTCGGCTACTCCTCGCTGGCCCAGCTGAACTCGATGCCGCTGGACTCGGTGAAGATCGACCGGTCCTTCCTCACGACCATCGACACCGACGCCCGCCAGGCCACCTTCCTGCGCGCGGTGCTGCGGCTGGCTGACGACATCGGCCTGCAGGTGGTCGCCGAGGGCGTGGAGCGCCCCTCCCAGGTGCGGGCGCTGCGCGAGCTGGGCTGCGAGTTCGCCCAGGGCTACCTGCTGGGCCGGCCGATGGACGGCGCCGACGTGCCCGCCCTGCTCGAGCGCCGCGCCCTCACCGTCGGCTGACCCCCTCGACGGGGTGGGACGGCGTCAAGCCCCCCGCGCCGGGCGTCGACGTACACGGTGTGACCGATCTGTTCGAGCCCACGCGCCGCGCCGACTGCCGCCCGCTGCTGGCCGACCCCGACGACCTCAGCCTCGCGCTGTCGCCGGTGATCGACCTGTCCGCCGCCTCCGTGGCCGGCTGGTCGGCCGCCGCCCGCTTCCCCGGCACCGCCACCCCCGACGTCTGGTTCGCCGCCGCGGCCGACGCGGGTCTCGCCGCCCCCCTGCAGGCCCTGCTGCTGCAGACCGCGCTGGCCCGGCGGCCCGCCGACGGCTGGCTGTCGATCCCGGTCGACCCCTGGCTGCTCGGCGCGCCCGTGGTGCACGAGGCCCTGGACACCCCGCTGGCCGGGGTCCTCCTGGAGCTCGCCGACTCCCCCGTGGACGACGAGGGCACCCTGCTGCGACGCTGCCACCTGCTCGCCGACCGGGGCGCCAGCCTCGCCGTCCCCACCACGCTGCTGCACCGGCTCCCCCAGCTGCCCGCCGACGTCGTCGTCCTGCCCCCGGCGCTGACCGCCGGACTGGCCGGCGACCCGCGCCGCACCGCCGTCGCCGCCGGCGTGCTGGGCTACGCCGAGCGCACCGGCGCCCTCGTGCTGGCCGACGGCGTGGAGACCACCGCCGAGCTGTCGGGCCTCAGCGCCCTCGGGGTGCACCTGGCCCGCGGCTGGCTGCTCGGCCGCCCGGGCGAGACCCCCGGCCCGGCCGCCGCCGACGTCCTGCGGCTGCTGCGCGGACGCGCCGTGCAGGGACGACGGGACGCCAGCGTGGCCGGGCTGCTGCGCCCGGTGCGGTGCTGGCTGCCCGGCCGCGACGACCGCCAGCTCACCCCGCCCGTCGTCGTCCTCGACCCCGACGGCCACCCGGCGACGATGAGCCTGGTCGACGCCCGGACCGGTGTCTGGTTCGACGCCCCCGTCACGCTCACCCTGCCCGCCGACACCCCGGTCGCCGAGGCGCTGCACCGCGCACTGGCCCGGCGGCCGGCGCACCGGTTCGACCCGGTGCCGTGCACCGACGCCCTGGGCGCCGTCGTCGGCCTGCTGCGGGTCGAGGACCTGGCCGGGGCCGCGACCGCCGGCTGAGCGTCAGGCGCTGGCGTCGGTGAGGGCCTGCCGCTCGTCGTCGGTGAGCACCAGGTCGAGCATCGGCAGCAGGTCGGCGAGCTGCTCGACGCTGCGGCCGCTGGCGATCGGGGCGACGACGGTGGGCTGGTCGGCCAGCCAGCGCAGCGCGACGGCCGAGCCGGTGGTGCCGTGGGCCCCGGCGACCTCCGCCAGGGCGGCGAGCACCCGGTCGCCCTTGTCCCCCACGTAGGCCGAGGCGCCCTTGGCCCGCGGGCTGTCGATGGTCTGCCCGGCGGCGTACTTGCCGGTCAGGAAGCCCTTGGCCAGCGAGAAGTAGGGCAGCGTGCCCAGGCCGCGGGCGGCGACGACGTCGCGCAGCTCGTCCTCGTAGACCGGTCGCTCCATCAGGTTGTAGTGCGGCTGCAGCGCCACGTAGGGGGCGAGGCCGTGGGCCTGCTGCAGGTCCAGCGCCTCGGTCAGCCGCGCGGCCGAGTAGTTCGAGGCCGCCACGTACCGCACCTTGCCGGCCTGCACGAGGGCGTCGAAGGCGGTCAGCGACTCCTCCAGCGGGGTCGTCTCGTCGTCGTAGTGGGCGTAGTAGAGGTCGATCGTGTCGACCTGCAGGTTGCGCAGCGAGCGCTCGCACGCAGCCTGGATCTCCGCGGCCGCCAGCGGGTGCTCCTTCTCGCCGGGGCTGGCCTTGGTGGCCACCACCACCCGGTCGCGGGCGCCGCGCTCGGCCATCCACCGGCCCAGGATCTGCTCGCTCAGGCCGTTGCCGTACATCTCCGCGGAGTCCACGAACGGCGACTGCGTCGAGGGCACGGCGTCGTGGAACCGGTCCAGCAGCGCGAAGGACGTCGCCTCGTCCGCGGTCCAGCCGAAGACGTTGCCGCCGAAGCAGAGATCGCTGACGGTGAGATCGGTCCCGGGGAGCTGAGGCATGCCCCGAACCTACGTCGGACCGGTCCCTCACGCTGCGTGGCCGGTGGGGTCGGGAGGGGCTCCGGAGGCCTCCTGGGGCACCGGATCCCCGGAAAACCAGGCCTGTCGCTGGCCAATCCGCAGGTCGGCATGGCACCGTGCCTGACGTCCCTGGTCGACGACGTGGTCGACCAGACCGCCCACGGGGCACCCGAGCGAGCCGGGACCGGCCCGCCAGGAACCCCGCGGAGGCCCCGGACGTCCACCCGGACGACCGGGGAGGCCCGCCCCACGTGGCAGGCCACCAGACCACCGAGAGGAACCCACCGTGAACAAGGCCGAACTCGTCTCCGCCATCTCCAAGCGCGCCGACGTCCCCGCCACCACCGTCGACTCCGTCATCGCCGCCCTCGGCGAGGAGTTCGTCGAGGCCCTGACCCGTGGCGACAAGATCGCCCTGCCGGGTCTGCTGACCCTCGAGCGCGGCTCCCGCTCCGCCCGCACCGGCCGCAACCCGCAGACCGGTGAGTCCATCGAGATCGCCGCCTCGAACACCGCGAAGCTGACCGCCGGCTCGAACCTCAAGAAGGCCGCTGCCGCCGTCCCGGTGAAGTAAGCACCCAGCCCCTCGTCGGCGCCCGTCCCCGACCACCGGGGCGGGCGCCGTCGCACGTCCGGGGGCAGGATGCGGTCGTGCTCACCGTGGAGACAGACCCCGCAGCCGTCGGCCTCGACGCGGCCCGCCTGGCGCGACTGGACGCCCGGCTGGCCCGCTGGGTCGACGAGGGGCAGCTGCCCGGCTTCCTGGTGACCGTCGCCCGGCACGGGGAGCTGGCGCACGTGGGCACCCACGGCATGCGGGACGTCGAGGCCGGCCTGCCGGTCACCCCCGACACGATCTGGCGCGTCTTCTCGATGACCAAGCCGATCACCTCGGTGGCGGCGATGAGCCTGTACGAGGAGGGCGCGTTCGAGCTGAACGACCCGATCAGCCGCTGGCTGCCGGAGTTCGCCGAGACCCGGGTCTACGTCGCGGGGTCGGACCAGAAGCCGGTCACGGTGCCGCAGGTCGAGCCCATCCGGGTCTGGCACCTGCTCACCCACACCTCGGGGCTCACCTACGGCTTCCACCGGGCCCACCCCGTCGACGGGATGTACCGGGCCGCCGGGCACGAGTGGGGCACGCCGCCGGGCGCGGACTCCGCCGAGGTCACCCGCCAGTGGGCGGCGATGCCGCTGGTGTTCCAGCCCGGCAGCGAGTGGAACTACGGCGTGTCCACCGACGTGCTGGGTCGGCTGGTCGAGGTGATCGCCGGCAAGCCGCTGGACGAGGTGTTCGCCGAGCGGGTGTTCGGCCCGCTCGGGATGACCGAGACCTCCTTCGGCCTGCGCCCGGACGACGACCCGGGCATGCTCGCCCGGCTCTACGGTGCCGGCCTCGTCCCGCTCGCGGCCTTCGAGCCGGCCGCGAAGCAGAAGCCGGCGTTCCTGTCCGGCGGGGGCGGGCTGGTCTCCACGGCCGGGGACTACCTGCGCTTCGTGGAGATGCTCCGCGCCGGGGGCGTGGCGGCCGACGGCACGCGGGTGCTGGGCTCCCGCACGCTGGCGCACATGGTGCGCAACCACGTCCCGGGCAACGCCGACCTGGAGACCTACGGGCGCCCTCTGTTCGCCGAGACCCCGCTGCGGGGCGTCGGTTTCGGGCTGGGCTTCTCGATGGTGCTGGACCCGGCGCGCTACGGGACGGTCGCCTCGGTGGGCGACTACTCGTGGGGCGGCGCGGCGTCCACCGCGTTCTACGTCGACCCCGTCGAGGACCTGACCGTCACCTTCTACACGCAGCTGCTGCCCTCCAGCACGCTGCCGATCCGCTCCTACCTGCGCCAGCTGGTGAACCAGGCGATCGTCGGGTGATCGCCCCCACCGCGGAGACGCTGCACGGCTGGTTCGACCGCGACCTGCCCCCGGTGGTCACCGTCGAGCCCGGCTCGACGGTGACGGTGGGCTGCCTGGACTCCGGCTGGTCCACCGGCCCCTTCGACGGCGGGGACCTGGCCGCGCGCCCACGGCACCCGGCGTGGGAGCCGGGCACCGGGCACGCCCTGACCGGGCCGATCGCCGTCCGGGGGGCGCAGCCGGGGCAGGTGCTCGCGATCGGGGTGGACGCCGTCGTCCCCGGCGCGTTCGGGACGACCTACTGCGGCCTGCGGGACACCCCGCTCAACCGGCGGCTCGGCGTGCTGGCCGACCCCGTGGTGCTGCGCTGGACGATCGAGGGCGACACCGCGGTCGACCAGCACGGTCACCGGGTGGCCACCCGCCCCTTCCTGGGCGTGATGGGCCTGCCGCCGGCCGAGCCCGGCCGGCACTCCACGGTGCCGCCGCGCTGGCACGGCGGGAACCTGGACTGCCGGGAGCTGGTCGCCGGCAGCACGCTGTACCTGCCGGTCACCGTGACCGACGCGCTGCTCAGCGTCGGCGACGGGCACGCCGCGCAGGGCGACGGCGAGGTCAGCGGGACCGCGATCGAGAGCCCGGTCGAGGCGACGCTGACCGTCGACGTGCTGGACGACCTGCACGGGCTCACGCTGCGCACCCCGGTCGCCGACACCCCGTCCGGTTGGGTGGCGATGGGCGTGGCCGACGACCTGGACACCGCCACCGGACACGCCCTGGACGCGGTGCTCGACCTGATGGGGGCGCTGCACGGGTTCGGCCACTCGGAGGCACTGGCGTTGGCCTCGGTGCTGGTCGACCTGCGGGTCACCCAGGTGGTGAACCAGGCCGTGGGGGTGCACGCCCTGCTGCGCAGCGACCGGTTGGTCCAGAGCTAGGTTGCCGACCATGGCCGCCACCGGGTTCCACACCGCCGACGAGCTCAACGCCCTGCTGCCGGGCACGCTGCCCGGGCTGCTGGGCATCGTGATCGACAGCCACGAGCCGGGCCGGCTGACCAGCCACCTCGACGTCCGGCCCGAGCTGCTGGCGCCCAACGGCTACCTGCACGCCGCGACCGTCGTCGGGCTGGCCGACACCTCCTGCGGTCTCGCCACCCGGGCGCTGCTGGCCGAGGGCGCCACCGGGTTCACCACGATCGAGCTCAAGAGCAACCACCTGGGCACCGCCCGCGAGGGCCGGATCGACGCCGTCGCCACCAACGTGCACGCCGGCCGGACGACGCAGGTCTGGGACGCCGTGGTCACCGACGCGGGCTCGGGTAAGACGCTGGCGCTGTTCCGCTGCACCCAGTCTGTGCTGTGGCCGCGCTGACCCGTACCGGCCGGTAACCCGCATGGGGCGCAGGCCCGGGCGGGTGTGAGACTGGGGTCACGTCCGTCCGCTCCTGAGGAGGAACACCCCGTGGCCCTGGCCAGTCGCTTCCCCGACATCGAGATCCCCGACCTGCCGGTCCCGGCCTACGTGCTGGCCCGCTCGCCGGAGCTCGGTGACGCCCCGGCGCTGGTCGACGGGCTGTCCGGGGAGACGATCACGCACGGCCAGCTCGTCGCGTACGTGGAGCGCTTCGCCGCCGCCCTGCACGCCCGCGGCCTGCGCAAGGGCGACGTGGTCGCGGTGTTCTCCCCCAACACCATCTGGTTCCCGGTGGTCTTCCACGGCATCGCCGCAGCCGGCTGCGTGATGAGCCCGATCAACTCCCTCTACACCCCCGACGAGATCGCCTTCCAGCTCAAGGACGCCGGCGCCAAGCTGCTGGTCACCGTCTCGCCGTTCCTGGACCGGGCCCGCCCGGCGATGGCCGAGGCCGGGGTGACCGACCTGGTGGTGCTCGACGGCGCCGAGGGCGTGGACAGCCTGCGCGACCTGCTCACCGGCGGCGCTCCCACCGCACAGGTCGACATCGACCCGGCCACCGACCTGGTCACGCTGCCCTACTCCAGCGGCACCACCGGGCTGCCCAAGGGCGTGATGCTGACCCACCGCAACCTGGTGGCCAACGTCGCCCAGACCCGGCCGCTGATCGACCTGCACGATGGCGACGAGCGGATCATCGCCGTCCTGCCGTTCTTCCACATCTACGGCCTCACCGTGCTGATGAACCAGGGCCTGCAGTGGGGCGGCACCGTCGTCACCCTCCCCCGCTTCGACCTCGAGCAGTTCCTCCGCGCGATCCAGGACCACCGGGTCACCCGGGCGTTCGTGGCCCCGCCGATCCTGCTGGCGCTGGCCAAGCACCCGCTGGTCGAGCAGTTCGACCTGTCCTCGCTGCGCTCGGTCACCTCCGGCGCGGCCCCGCTGGACGAGTCGCTGGCCTTCGCCGCGCAGGACCGGCTCCGCACCCTGGCCGGCACCGGGGACGACGGGGTGACCGTCGCCCAGGGCTACGGGATGACCGAGCTGTCCCCGGTCAGCCACACCACGCCCGACCACGGCACCGAGCCCGCCGGCGCCTCCGACGTCCCCAAGGGCTCGGTCGGGTACGCGCTGCCCAACACCGAGTGCCGGCTGGTCGACCCGGCCACCGGCGAGGACGCCGCCGACGGCGAGCGCGGCGAGCTGTGGGTCCGCGGGCCGCAGGTGATGCTCGGGTACCTGAACAACCAGAAGGCGACCGACGAGACCCTGGACGCCGAGGGCTGGCTGCACACCGGCGACGTCGCGATGGTCGACGCCGAGGGCCGGTACTCGGTGGTCGACCGGGTCAAGGAGCTGATCAAGTACAAGGGCTACCAGGTGGCCCCGGCCGAGCTGGAGGCCGTGCTGATCGGGCACCCGCAGATCGCCGACGCCGCCGTCATCGGGGTGAAGGACGCCGAGTCCGGCGAGGAGCTGCCCAAGGCGTTCCTGGTCCGCGCCCCCGGCACCGAGATCACCGAGGACGAGGTCAAGGCCTACATGGCCGAGAAGGTGGCCCCGCACAAGAAGATCCGGCTGGTGGAGTTCATCGACGCGGTGCCGAAGTCCGCCGCCGGGAAGATCCTGCGCAAGGAGCTGCGCGCCCGCTGAGCCCTCCCCCGCACCCGCCGAGACGCCTCAGCGGGTGCGGGGCAGGCCCTTCCGCCAGGCGCTGAAGGAGCCGATGCCCCCGGCGTGCGGACGCCGCAGCCACGGCCACGGGTGCACCTCGGCCGGCCGCAGCTCGGCGGCGATCCGGGTGAACCCGGGGACCGGTGCGTGGGTGACCGCCAGGGACCGTCCGGCCAGCTCCTGCGCCGGGGACCCCAGCCGCAGCTCCACCTCCCGGTCCTGGGCCAGCTCGGCGAGGGTCTCGGTGAGGAACACCAGCCGCTTGGACGCCAGCCGCAGCCGGGTGAGCAGCGGCTCGTCGAAGACGAACACCACCGGCAGGTCGGGGTTGGCCGCCAGCGCCGGGTCGGTGGCGCCCAGGGACTCCGCGGTCAGCCACACCGCCTCGGGCGGGGCGTCGGTGACCACGTCGTCCGGCCCGGCGGTGCGCCCGGGGTCGGGGTCGGCGGTCATCAGCGGGTCCTTCTCCAGCCAGCGCACCGGCTGGTCCTCGGGCCACTGCTCGATCGGGCAGTCGGCGGCCAGCGGGCACCGCTCGCACAGCCCCGGCGCGCGCTTGCGCACCTGCCAGCGGGAGAACCCGTAGGGCTTGCCGTTGCCCGAGCCCACCGTCCACTGCCAGCCCACCCGGTTCGCCGCCCGGGACCCGTCGATGAGCCGGGCGAACAGCTCGTCCTCGCCCTCGGCCCAGTCGTGCCCGGCCCGCACCGTCCACTGCGAGGAGACCCACATGCGGGTCTGGTTGACCAGCCAGCCGTCGTCGTCCAGCTCGCCGAGCACGGTGTCCAGGCAGGCCATCTCCCGCGGCCAGGGCTCCTGCCAGCGGGCGTGGCCGCGGGCGGGCTCGGCCCGCAGCGCCGACCGGGTGCGGGTGCCCAGCCGGGCGTAGAGGTGCCGGGAGTACTCCTGCCACAGCAGCTCGGCGCGGTACTTGGTGCGGTCGCGG